>NZ_DIMK01000033.1:0-78760 GCF_002425525.1 Pseudomonas sp. UBA5568
GGGGCGGGACGATTTGCGCTGCAGACGCTCCATCTTGTCCTTGGCCTTGAGCTTCAAGGCCGGCAACGCCACGGGCTGCAAGCCCACCTCGGCCGCCAGGATGTCGATTTCACCCTGGGTCATTTCCCGCCAGCGGCCCATGGGCAAATCCGAGTTGAGGAACACCGGGCCAAAGCGCACACGCTTCAGGCGGCTGACCACCATGCCCTGCGACTCCCACAGGCGACGCACCTCACGGTTGCGGCCTTCCATCACCACGCAGTGGTACCAGTGGTTGAAGCCTTCGCCGCCTGGTGCCTTCTGGATGTCGGTGAACTTGGCGGGGCCGTCTTCGAGCATGACACCCGCCTTCAGGCGCTCGATCATCTCGTCATCCACTTCCCCACGTACGCGCACGGCATATTCGCGGTCCATTTCGTAGGACGGGTGCATCAGGCGGTTGGCCAGTTCACCGTCGGTGGTGAACAGCAGCAAGCCGGTGGTGTTGATGTCCAGACGGCCGATGTTGATCCAGCGACCTTCCTTGGGACGCGGCAGGCGATCGAACACGGTTGGGCGACCTTCCGGGTCATCGCGGGTGCAGATCTCGCCATCGGGCTTGTTGTACATGATCACCCGGCGCGTCGCCTCGGCCGCTTCTTCACGCTTGATCAGCTTGCCGTCGACGGCAATGGCGTCATGCAGGTCGACTCGCTGGCCAAGGGTGGCTGCAACGCCGTTGACCTTGATGCGGCCCTGGCTGATCCAGGCCTCGACGTCACGGCGCGAGCCCACGCCAATACGCGCGAGGACTTTCTGCAGCTTCTCGCCAACAGGTGGGGTGATCTGGGTATCTTGCAGGTCTTGCTCACTCATCTGGGCACCTCCCGGTGTAGGAATGAAAACAGGTTTCTGGCAACGAACGCGCCAAAAGGCCGCGCATCATACGTGGTTCGCCGCCTGAATGCATGGGAGGGTAGAAGCTTTTCCACCCTCTGCCACGACTTTCTGCCAGGCGGGCCCTGCTCGACGGCCTGGGCCATGGCCACAGCAGATCGAGTTGAGGCGATCAGGCCTGCTCGCTCGGCTCCCCCTCCAACGGCGTTTCGGCATCAGGGTCGTGCTGGAGCACATCGTCGAAATCGGTCTTGAGGCCCTGCTCCATGGCGTCGAGCTCCACGAGCAGGCTGCGAAAGCTGGTCTCGTCCTTGACCGGCTCAGCCTCCTCGTCCTCGCCCAGGCTGGCGTCGGCCAGGGCCTGCAGGTGCGCCGGTACCGGGGCATCGTCCGGGTCGAGCAAGGGCTCGGGTTCCATCTCGCGCAATTCGGCCAGCGCTGGCAGCTCATCCAGGCTGCGAAGGTTGAAATGGTCCAGGAATGCCTTGGTCGTGGCAAACAGAGCCGGCCGTCCGGGCACTTCCCGGTGGCCCACTACACGGATCCACTCGCGCTCGACCAACGTCTTGACGATGTTGCTATTGACCGCGACGCCACGCACGTCCTCGATTTCGCCACGGGTGATGGGCTGGCGGTAGGCAATCAGCGCCAGGGTCTCGAGCAGCGCCCGAGAATAGCGCTGCGGGCGCTCTTCCCACAGCCGGCCGACCCAAGGCGCGTAATCCTCGCGAATCTGCAGCCGATAACCGTTGGCCACCTCCTTGAGCTCGAACGCCCGACCGGCGCACGATTTGCCTAGCACTTCGAGTGCTCGCTTGAACGTCTTCGGCTCGGGCCGCTCGGGCTCCTCGAACAGCTCGTACAAGCGCTCAAGCGATTGAGGCTTGCCAGAGGCCAGCAGGAAGGCTTCGATCAACGGGGCCAGGTCGCGGGGGTCATTCAGGTTCATGGGCGTCTTCGGCAGGAGCAGGGCGTAACCGCACATGGATGGCGGCAAAGGCTTCATTTTGCACCAGTTCGACGAGGGTTTCCTTCACCAGCTCCAACACAGCCATGAACGTGACCACCACCCCCAGCTTGCCTTCATCGGGCGCGAACAGATCGATGAAGGGCACGAAACCACCGTCTTTCAAGCGTTCCAGCACCTGCCCCATGCGTTCCCGGGCCGACAGGGTCTCTCGGCTGATCTGGTGGCTTTCGAACAGGTCGTTGCGGCGCATCACTTCGGCCATGGACGCCAGCAGCTCCGGCAGGCTGACCTGCGGCAACAGCTTGCGTACCTTTGCCTGGGGCGCCTCCAGGCACGGCACGACCAGGTCACGACCGACCCTGGGCAACCCGTCCAGGCCTTCGGCGGCCGCCTTGAAGCGTTCATACTCCTGCAGACGTCGGATCAGCTCGGCGCGTGGGTCGCCCTCCTCCTCCTCGACCGTGACGCTGCGCGGCAGCAACATGCGCGACTTGATTTCGGCCAGCATGGCGGCCATCACCAAGTATTCGGCAGCCAGCTCAAGGCGCACGGTTTTCATCAACTCGACGTAGCCCATGTACTGGCGAGTGATTTCTGCCACCGGGATATCGAGGATATCGATGTTCTGCTTGCGAATCAGGTACAGCAGCAGGTCCAAAGGCCCTTCGAACGCTTCGAGAATGACCTCCAGGGCATCGGGGGGTATGTACAAGTCCAGCGGCAGCTCGGTCACGGCCTCGCCGTAGACCAGCGCGAGCTGCAACTGGCCTGGCAGCTCGGCCGGCTCGGCCGCTGCCTGGGCGAACGGCTCGGCGGTCACGCGTTGACCATGAACGGAGCAGGGTCGCCGCAGCCTTCGCGAATCAGTTCGGGTTCATCGCCTGACAGGTCGATGATGGTCGACGCCTTGAGGTCACCGTAGCCGCCATCGATGACCAGGTCGACATGGTGCTCCAGACGCTGGCGAATTTCGTAGGGGTCGGTCATGGGTTCGGCGTCGCCGGGCAGGATCAGGCTCACGCTCATCAAGGGCTCACCCAGCTCGGCAAGCAGTGCCAGGGTAATGGCATGGTCCGGCACGCGCAGGCCGATGGTGCGGCGTTTTTCATGCAACAACAGGCGCGGCACTTCGCGCGTGCCGTTGAGAATGAAGGTGTAGGGCCCCGGCACATGGGCCTTGAGCAGGCGGAAGGTGCCCGTATCGACCTTGGCGTACAAGCCCAACTGGGACATGTCGCAGCACATCAGGGTGAAATTGTGGGTCTTGTCCAGCCCGCGCAAACGGCGCACCCGCTCGATGGCCGACTTGTCACCGATCTGGCAACCCAGCGCATAGGCCGAGTCGGTGGGGTAGACCACTACCCCACCCTTGCGGATGATCTCGACCGCCTGGCGTATCAGTCGCGGCTGTGGGTTTTCCGGGTGAATCTGGAAAAATTGGCTCACGTCGTCGTCCTGTTCAAACCGGCAATGGCTGTTCATGGCTGAAACGGTGCCACACAGGTGGCAGGTCCTCGGGCAAAGGCCGATAGGCACCGATTTCGCCCCAGGTGCCGGGGCCGTGGAAGTCACTGCCGGCACTTGCCAGCAGCCCGAACTCACGGGTGAGGATGGACAGGGTGCCCACCTGCTCGGCCGGCATCATCCCATTGACCACTTCAAGCGCCTGCCCGCCTGCCTGAATATAGTCGGCAATCAGCCGCCTGCGCTTGCTGCGCGTCAGCTCGTAATGCATGGGATGCGCCAGGCTCACCCATGCGTTGGACTGGCGCAGGGTGGCAACGGTTTCCTCCAACGATGGCCAATGTTGCTTGACGTCACCGAGCTTGCCGGCACCGAGCCATTTGCGGAAGGCCTCGCCCCGGTCTTTGACGTGGCCGGCATGCACCAGGTAGTCGGCAAAATGTGGCCGGGCCGGGGCATTGCCACTGTCACCGAGCGCCTGCTGGATTTGCCGGGCACCTGCCAGCGTTCCTGGCATGCCCTTGGCTGCCAGGCGCTTGTCGATTTCCTCGGCACGCAACCAGCGGCCACGGTGCAGGGCCTCGATCGCCGCCAGCAAGGGCGGTGCATCTACGGGGAAGTTGTAACCGAGTATGTGGATGGTTGCGCCGCCCCAGGTACAGGACAGCTCGACGCCGCTGACCCATTGCATGCCGTGCTCGCGGCAGGCCTGGCGGGCTTCGGCCAGGCCTTCTAGGGTATCGTGGTCGGTGAGCGCCAGCGTACGCACCCCATGCTCGAAGGCCCGGGCGACCAGGACCGAAGGCGACAGGGCGCCGTCGGAGGCCGTGCTGTGACAGTGCAGATCAACATTCATGGAGTAGCGCTTTCGCTGGATTCGATGTTTGTTATTATGCCGTCACATCCCGGTTCTGGCTGCCATTGTGAAACAATTCATCGATTTCATCCCGCTGCTGCTGTTCTTCATCGTCTACAAACTGGACCCACGGCCCGTCGAGCTGGCCGGGCACAGCTTCGAATTCGGTGGTATCTACAGTGCCACTGCCATGCTGATCATCAGCTCGCTGGTGGTGTACGGCGCGTTGTTCCTGCGCCAGTGCAAGCTCGAGAAAGGCCAGTGGCTGACGCTGGTCGCCTGCCTGGTGTTTGGCGGCCTGACCCTGGCCTTTCACAGCGAAACCTTCCTCAAGTGGAAGGCGCCGGTGGTGAACTGGCTGTTCGCCCTGGCATTCGCCGGTAGCCACTTCATCGGCGACCGGGTACTGATCAAGCGCATCATGGGCCATGCGCTGACCTTGCCCGATGCCATCTGGGCCCGCCTGAACCTCGCCTGGATCGCGTTCTTTCTGTTCTGCGGCGCCGCCAACCTGTTCGTCGCCTTCACCTTCCCAGCGTTCTGGGTCGACTTCAAGGTGTTCGGCAGCCTGGGCATGACCGTGCTGTTCCTGGTGTCACAAGGGCTGTACCTGTCGCGCCACCTGCAAGATACCTCCTCTGCCTCCAAACCCAAGGACTGACATGCTCTACGCCATCATTGCCAGCGACGTCGCTAACTCCCTGGAAAAACGCCTGGCTGCGCGCCCGGCCCACATCGAGCGCCTTCAGCAGCTCAAGGCAGAAGGCCGGGTGGTACTGGCCGGCCCGCACCCGGCCATCGACAGCAACGACCCAGGCGAGGCAGGCTTCAGCGGCAGCCTGATCGTGGCCGAGTTCGATTCCCTGACCGCCGCCCAAGCCTGGGCCGATGCCGATCCCTACATCGCTGCCGGCGTCTACGACCAGGTCGTGGTCAAGCCCTTCAAGCAAGTGCTGCCTTGAAACACCTCGCCTAGAAGGCGTGCTTGGCATCGCCAGTTGGCAGCTGACCTCAAGACTGGGGTATCTTTCCGGCTGGCGGACCAACGCGGCGCCGTCAATGGTTGAATTGAGTGAGTCATGAGCGAGCTGTTACTGATTGATGACGACCAGGAGCTGTGCGAGCTGCTCAGCAGCTGGCTGACCCAGGAAGGGTTCACTGTGCGGGCCTGCCACGATGGCCAGGCTGCACGCCAGGCGTTGGCCGAACGTGCGCCAGCGGCCGTGGTACTGGATGTGATGCTGCCCGACGGTAGCGGTCTTGAACTGCTCAAGCGCCTGCGCAGCGAGCATGCCGACCTGCCCGTGGTGATGCTGTCGGCCCGCGGCGAGCCGCTGGACCGCATCCTGGGCCTTGAACTGGGCGCCGACGACTACCTGGCAAAGCCGTGCGACCCACGCGAGCTGACTGCGCGGCTGCGCGCCGTGTTGCGCCGCAGCCATCCAGCCCCGGCCACCAGCCAGCTGGAATTGGGCGACCTGGTCTACAGCCCTGCCCGCGGGGTGGCCAGCATCGACGGTCGCGAGCTGACCCTGACCCTGTCCGAGAGCCGCATTCTTGAAGCATTGCTGCGCCAACCGGGCGAGCCTCTGGAAAAACAGGCGCTGGCGCAGATCGGCCTTGGTCGCCGGCTGACGCTCTACGACCGCAGCCTGGACATGCACGTGAGCAACCTGCGCAAGAAGATCGGCCCGCACGCCGACGGCCGCCCCCGCATCATCGCCTTGCGCAGCCGCGGCTACTACTACTGCCTGTAGTACTTTCGTCAGTCTGATGCCAGGAAAGGGAACTGGCCTTTACGTTCCCTTTACCGTGCCCTGACCGCGCTTGACGATCATCTCCCTAGACTGTGCTCATCCGGTGATCGCCGGCCCATGACAGGAGAGACACCATGCGCAAGACCCTTACCGCCCTGCTGTTCGCCGCCGCACTGCCCACCGTTGCCATGGCCATGCCCGACGGCGGCCCGCGCCATGATGGCCCGCATCATCGCGGCGGCCCGGCCTTCCACGAACTGGACCTGAGCCGCGAACAGCGCGACCAGATCGGCAAGCTGATGGGCGATCAGATGAAGCAGCGCCACGACATCACCGAGCGTTACCTTGGCAAGCTGCCGGCGGCCGATCAGAAAGCCATGAAAGAAGAGATGCAGGCCAGCCGCGACAAGACCGACGCTGCGGTACGCAACCTGCTCAAGCCAGACCAGCAAAAGAAGTTCGACGAACTGCAAAAGGAACGCGCCGCCAAGAAAGCGGAGTGGCAGGAGTTCCAGGCCTGGAAAGCTGAAAAAGCCGGCAAGTCCCAGTAAGCTCCACTGTCAGCGCCCGCTGTGCGCCAGGTTCGCCTGGTGCACGGCGGGCTTTCATCGTTTGGGGAGGTCTACGTGCGTTCACTGTTCTGGCGCATCCTGGCCAGCTTCTGGCTCGCCATCGCTCTGGTAGCTGGGCTGTCGATATTGCTGGCGCACACGCTCAACCAGGACGCCTGGATTCTAAGCCGTCACCCGGGGCTGAACACGTTGGCCAGCCAATGGGCCAGGCACTACGAACAGGAAGGCCCGGACGCAGCGCAGCATTTTCTCGAAAGGCGCAAGGCGCGCTACAAGATCGACGTGCAAGTACTGGACGACAGCGGCGACGCTGTGGTGCCAGGCACCTTTCCCCGGCGCGCGGCTGCACTCGAAGCCAGGCAGCATAACGATGAGCGGCGCCTGCCGTGGCGCCGCCTGACCGAGGAATACACCAGCCCCGAGAGCAAGGCGTCCTACCTGCTGATCTACCGCATCCCTCACCCTGCCCTCGATGCCTGGCACCGCGAGAGCCTGCTCTGGCCGCTGAGCGCACTGGGCATCGCCCTGGTGGTGCTGACCCTGTTCAGCCTGTTCGTCACACTGTCCATTACCCGCCCCCTGAGCCGCTTGCGTGGCGCGGTGCACGACCTGGGGCAGAGTACCTACCAGCAGAACAGCCTGGCGCAACTGGCCGGCAGGCGCGACGAATTCGGCGTCCTGGCCAAGGATTTCAACAAGATGGGTGCTCGCTTGCAGAGCACCATCGCCAGCCAGCGCCAGTTGCTGCGCGATGTGTCCCACGAGCTGCGCTCTCCGCTGGCCCGTCTGCGCATCGCCCTGGCCCTGGCCGAACGTGCCGAGCCGCAGCAACGCCAGGCCTTGTGGCCGCGCCTGACCCGCGAATGCGATCGGCTGGAAGACCTGATCAGTGAGATTTTGACCCTGGCGCGCGTGGATGCCGACCAGGCCCATGCTGAAACGGTCGATCTCAACGCGCTACTGGGCAGCGTGCGCAAGGACGCGCAACTGACGGCACCCGAGCATGACGTGCGCCTCGAAGCGCAACCCGGGTTGACCTTGCAAGGTTGGCCGACCCTGATCGAGCGTGCGGTGGACAACCTGCTGCGCAATGCACTGCGCTTTACCCCCGCGGGTCAACCCGTGGAGCTGAGCGCCTGGCGCGAGGACGACGTGCTCAGGGTCTGCGTACGTGACCGAGGCCCCGGCGTGGCAGCTGAGCACCTGGCCCAGCTGGGCGAGCCGTTTTTCCGGGCGCCGGGGCAAAAAGCCCCTGGACACGGCCTTGGGCTGGCGATTGCCCGCAAGGCGGCAGAGCGCCACGGCGGCCGACTGATACTGGCAAACCATCCACAAGGCGGTTTTGTCGCAACCCTGGAGCTGCCGGTGGCAGAAGCACCTGGCAGCTAGCGCCACCACGCAGGTCTGCGCCAAGGCCAGCGGCTTGGGTCAAACGCGGCGGGCTGGGCGGTCAGTCGCCCCAGGCGCTGACGAAGTCGGCAGTGGCGAGCACAGGCGCCGTGCGAGGCTCGGTCATGGGCGTACCCACATACAGGAAGCCAAGCAGCTCCTCGTTTTCTGCCAAGCCCAGGCCTTCATGAACATGGGCATCGAAGGCCAGGTCTCCGGTACGCCATACGGCACCCACGCCCTGGGCGTGCGCGGCAATCAGTATGCCGTGGGCGGCGCACCCTGCTGCCAGTTGCTGCTCGAGCACTGGGACCTTGGGGTGCTGCTTGTGCAAATGGGCAATGACCACGATCAGCAAGGGCGCGCGTAGCGGCATGGCGCGGGCCTTGCTCAATGCCGCCTCACTGGCATCACCGCGCTTCTGAACCGCGCTGGCGAACAGTTCACCCAACCGCTCGCGTGCTTGGCCTTCGATGGTCAGAAAGCGCCACGGGCGTAGCTGACCGTGGTCCGGGGCCCGCAGCGCAGCCTGAAACAAGGCCTCACGCTGGGCATCGTTGGGCGCAGGGTCGGTCAGGCGCGGGACCGAAACCCGGTTGAGCAATGCGTCGAGAGCCTCCATCGGCTACCCTCCTGGAACATGAATGTGCGGCCATTCTCAAGGGCCCGGCCCCAGGCTGCAAGCCCGACCTCGTCCGAGACCTGCAGCATGAAGATGCAGCTTGGCCTTGAGCCTTTGCGCCCCACAGGTAGAATGGCGCCCTTCCGTTTCGAGCCCGAGCAGAACACATGGCGTTGCCGACCTTAAGGATCATTGGTTTCATCATCGGCATCTTCCTCATCACCCTCGCCGTGGGCATGGCTGTCCCCATGGCTACCTTGGTGATTTTCGAACGCACCAGCGACCTGCCGTCCTTTCTCTGGTCGAGCCTGATCACCTTCGTGGCGGGCCTGCTGCTGGTAGTGCCCGGCAGGCCGGAGCACGTGCATTTGCGTCCGCGTGACATGTACCTGCTGACGGTGTGTTCCTGGGTGGTGGTGTGCGTATTCGCTGCCCTGCCCTTTCTGCTTACGCAGCACATCAGCTACACCGATGCGTTTTTCGAAAGCATGTCGGGCATCACCGCCACTGGCGCTACCGTACTCAGCGGCCTGGACAGCATGTCGCCCGGCATCCTGATGTGGCGCTCGATGCTGCACTGGCTGGGCGGCATCGGCTTCATCGCCATGGCGGTGGCCATTCTTCCCCTGTTGCGCATCGGCGGCATGAGGCTGTTCCAGACCGAATCCTCGGACCGCTCCGAGAAGGTGATGCCGCGCTCGCACATGGTCGCCAAGTCCATCGTCGGGGTCTATGTCGGGTTTTCCATTTTCGGTGCCCTGGCGTTCTGGTGGGCCGGCATGAGCCCGTTCGATGCGATCAACCACGCCATGTCGGCGATCTCCACCGGCGGGTTCTCAACGTCCGACCAGTCCCTGGCCAAATGGGACATGCCCGCCGTGCACTGGGTGGCCGTGGTGGTGATGATCCTCGGCAGCCTGCCGTTCACCTTGTACGTGGCCACGTTGCGCGGCAACCGCGGGGCCCTGATACGTGATCAACAGGTGCAAGGCTTGCTGGGCATGCTGGTCGCGACCTGGGTGATACTGGGCACCTGGTACTGGTACACCACCAACCTGCACTGGCTCGATGCCTTGCGTCACGTCGCACTGAACGTGACCTCGGTCGTGACCACCACAGGGTTTGCGTTGGGTGACTACAGCCTGTGGGGCAATTTTTCGTTGATGCTGTTCTTCTACCTGGGATTCGTGGGCGGGTGCTCCGGCTCGACGGCCGGCGGCATCAAGATATTCCGGTTCCAGGTGGCCTACATCCTGCTCAAGGCCAACCTCAACCAGTTGATCCACCCCCGGGCGGTGATCAAGCAGAAGTACAACGGGCATCGCCTCGACGAAGAAATCGTACGCTCCATCCTCACGTTTTCCTTCTTCTTCGCCATCACCATCTGCGTGATGGCATTGCTGCTGTCATTGCTGGGGGTCGACTGGATGACCGCCCTTACCGGCGCGGCCGGGACGGTGTCCGGTGTGGGCCCCGGCCTTGGCGAAGTGATCGGGCCGTCCGGCAACTACGCCAAACTGCCCGACGCTGCAAAGTGGATCCTGGCCGGCGGCATGCTGCTGGGCCGGCTGGAAATCATCACCGTGCTGGTGTTGTGCATGCCGGCTTTCTGGCGTCACTGACGGCGTCGAGATCGGTGCCCAGGCGAGCCCGGTACTCGCTGGGTGTGACGCCAAACCAACGGCGAAAGGCCCGGTAGAAGTTGCTGGGGTCGGCGAAGCCAAGCAGGTAGGCGGTTTCCAGCAAGGTCATGTTGGGCTGGGCCAGGTACTGTTCGGCCAATTCGCGCCGGGTATCGTCAAGTAACGCCTGGAAGCTGGTGCCCTCATCCTGCAGCCGGCGCTGCAAGGTGCGCTGGGACAGGTGCAGTGCCTGTGCCAGGGTTTCACGCTTGGGCTCGCCCTGGGGCAGGATGCGGCACAGCACCTGACGCACCCGATGGGTCACCCGGCTCTCCGAGAAACGTGCCAGGTACTCACCGGCGAACCGATCGTGCAACACGGCCATGGCTTCGTTGGCCGTGGGCAGGGGTGCCTCCATGTCAGCCCGCTCGAACACCAGAGCATCGTGGGGGGCATTGAAGATCAACGGGGAATGAAAGGCTACCTTGTAGGGTTCCAGGTGCTTGGGCGGTGGCCCCTGTATCAGTACCCGCCGCGGCTGCACTGGCCGGCCGCTAAGCCATTTGCACAAGGACAGCGCACAGGCCAGCGACGCCTCGGCACTGTGCCGGGTGGGCGGCAAGTGGTCGCCGTGCACGGTCAGGATCAGCGAATAGCCTTCAGGGGTGAGGATGAAGCTCAAGTCAGAACTCTCGGCAATGATGCGCTGATAGCGCACCAGCCGTGCGAAGCCTTCGGCCAGGGTACGGCTGGACATCAGCGCGTAGCCCACCACATGAAAGGATGCAGGCCTGACCACGCGCGCCATGTTCAGGCCTATTGCTTCATTGCCCGACAGCTCAACCGCCAGTTGCCAGAGCCGGGTCATGGCGTCTTGGGGGAAGCGCGCATCCGGATCATCGAGAGCAGCGAAGTCCAGCCCCAGCTGCTTGAACATGGCCTGGCAATCGAGCCCTTCGAGCTCCAGCGCCTTGACGATCCCAGATGCCCAGCTGGCGGAGGTGGTTCTTTCGCTCATGGCACGCTTCTTATGCTGACCGCTCCTGCGGTGAACCCCAAGGATACTCAATTGGCGCCTATTGTCACTGGTACGCCTCGTCAGTGACTCTAGACTCGAATCAGGCTCCACGCCGTGTCTATCATTCGCCAGTCAACCTTCCGGAGCAGTGTCATGGACCGCACAGCGCAATTCCGAACCTTCGCCGAGTTCTATCCCTACTACCTCAGTGAGCACAGCAATCCCACGTGCCGCCGTCTGCACTTCGTGGGCACCAGCCTGGTCATTGCCCTGCTGGCCTATGCCATTGGTAGCGGCAAGTGGATGCTGCTGCTCGCCGTGCCCGTGGTCGGCTACGGCCTGGCCTGGGTCGGTCATTTCTTTTTCGAGAAGAATCGGCCAGCGACCTTTACCTATCCCTTCTACAGCCTGCTGGGGGATTTTGCGATGTTCAGGGACGTGCTACTGGGCAAGGTGCGCCTCTGACGCCAAAGGGCCAGACTGCCCGCGGTATCGACACGGCCAGGGCGGTCAGCGATCGTTGTGACCCAGGTCGCGCTGTGGATCGATCTGATCGCGTATGCGCTGCTTGAGCACCTTCGCTTCGGGGAAGCCGCCATCGGCCTTGCGCTCCCACACCTGCACGCCATCGCACGTGATGCGAAAGACGCCGCCGCTGCCCGGCTGCAAGGCCACCTGCCCCAGGTCCTGGCCAAACGTACTGAGTAGCTCCTGGGCCAGCCAGCCGGCACGCAACAGCCACTGGCACTGGGTGCAATAGGTGATGATGATTTCAGGCTTTGGCTCGGTCATGTGATACCCCTTGCAATCGATGGATCAGGGCTTTTCGAGGTTGCCCAGAATCTTGGCATGGACCCGCATGCAGACCTCAAGGTCTGCTTCGTCGACACCTGTGAAAAGCTCGATGCGTAGCTGATTGGCGATGGTCTCGATCTGCTCGATCAGGGGCTTGGCCGGGGGGCACAGCACGATCTTCTTGGCCCGCCGGTCTTCGACAACGGCCTGGCGGCGCACCAGCCCCTGCCCTTCGAGGCTGTCGAGCAACCGCGCCAGGGTCGGGCCCTCGACGCCGACGCTCTGGGCCAGTTCGCGCTGGGTGGGCGCCTCCTCGAACCGCGCCAGGTGCAGCAGCACCAGCCACCGCGCCTGCGACAGATTGAGGCCGGCCAGGCGGCGATCAAGCTCGGCACGCCAACCACGGGACATCTGGGCAAGCTGCATGCCGAAGCGGTGTTGATTGTCGGTCAGGGGCATAAAGCGACTCGTTGAACAGTTCTAATTGTTAGGCAGCTAATCATGCGCGGCGCGACGAGGCAAGCCGTCCGGTCGCGCTGCTGCAGGGGAAACATGCGCTGGCATGACACGGATCAGCAAACCGCTTGGGGCAAGGCAGCGTGCATCGTTACAGCTCGAACTCTGCCGCCAAGGCGGCACGCACGCAGTGCAAGACGACGTCTGGCACACGTGATCCGAACAACGGCGCAATGGTGGAAACGGGTGGCAATTCGCCTTCGCCGTCGAGGAAGGCATCCTGGATCTCCGACAGAAGATCTTCCGGCAGGTCCAGCGCCTGTTCGAGGTTAAGCTCCTGACGCCCCAACGCCTCGGCCAGCAGGCTGTAGACATTCTTTTCCGTGCAGTCGAGCTGGCCGGCGATCTGCGCCGGCGTCATGCCGGCGCGGGCCAGGCTGACCAACTCATGACGCAAGTCCAGTACCACCTTCGGCGCCTCAGGGGTACCGCCACTGCCATTGAGCACTTCCAGGAAAGCCTGCCCGTAGCGTTCCAGCTTGCGGGCGCCAACACCGCTGACCTGCGCCATGTCGCTTAGGGTCACCGGCTGGCTGCGCAGCATCTCGAGCAAGGTGGAGTCCGGGAAGATGACGTAAGGCGGGACGCGGTGCTCTTCGGCAAGCTTGCGGCGCAAGGTGCGCAGCGCTTCCCACAATTCGCGTTCTTCTGCGCGCACCAACTGGCTGGCCGGGCTGCCGCCGCCAGAAGACGATGCCTTGGCCACGGTCTGCGGCTTCAGATCACGGCGCAGTTGCAACGTGACCTCGCCCCGCAACAGCGGCCGGCAGCTGTCCGATAGGCGCAGGCCGCCGTAGCCTTCCAGGTCGATATCCACCAGGCCACGGGCCACCAGTTGGCGGAACAGGGAGCGCCAATCGGCCTCGGCCAGCGCCTTGCCGACGCCGAACACCGACAGTTTGTCATGTCCGAAATTGGTCACTTTCTCGGTCTGCTTGCCTAGCAGCACGTCCACCAAATGCCCCACGCCATAACGCTGGCCGGTACGAAATACCGCTGACAACGCCTGACGGGCAGGCTCGGTGGCATCCCACGTCTGCACATTGTCGACACAGTTGTCGCAGTGCCCGCAGGGCTGTTCCAGCGTCTCATCGAAGTACGCCAGCAAGGTCTGGCGTCGGCAACGTGTCTCCTCGCACAAGGCAAGCATCGCGTCGAGCTTGTGCTGCTCGATGCGCTTGTGGCGCTCGTCACCTTCGGAGTTCTGCAGCATCTGCTTTAGCATGACCATGTCCTGCAAGCCGTACGCCATCCAGGCGTCCGAAGGCAGGCCGTCACGACCGGCGCGACCGGTTTCCTGATAGTAGGCTTCCAGCGACTTTGGCAGGTCCAAGTGCGCGACGAAACGCACGTTGGGTTTGTCGATGCCCATGCCAAAGGCGATGGTCGCGACCATGATCAGCCCTTCTTCGTTGAGGAACCGATGCTGGTTGGCCGAGCGCGTTTCAGCCGGCAGACCGGCGTGGTATGGCAGCGCCGGGAAGCCCTGGTCGCAGAGAAAGGCAGCGGTTTCGTCGACTTTCTTGCGCGACAGGCAATAGACGATACCTGCGTTTCCACGGCGTTCGCCGAGAAACGCCATGAGCTGCTTGCGGGGCGCTTCCTTGGGGACGATGCGGTAGAAGATGTTCGGCCGGTCGAAGCTCGAGAGAAAGCGCTCGGCCCCCTGCAGGTGCAGGCGCTGGACGATTTCTTCCCGGGTACGCATGTCCGCTGTGGCGGTGAGCGCGATGCGGGGTACATGGGGGAACAGCTCGGCCAGTTGGCCCAGTTGCAAGTATTCGGGACGAAAATCGTGGCCCCACTGAGATACGCAGTGGGCTTCGTCGATGGCGAACAGCGAAATGTCCAGGTCGCGCAGAAAATCGAGCATGCGCGGTTGCACCAGGCGCTCTGGCGCCAGGTAGAGCATCTTCACCTCGCCGCGGCGCAGGCGCCCGGCCAGCTCACGTTGCTGCTCGGCGTTGAGCGTGGAGTTCAGCGCAGCGGCCGACACCCCCAGTTCATCGAGCGTGGCGACCTGGTCGTCCATCAGTGCGATCAACGGCGACACCACCACGGTCAAGCCTGGGCGCAGCAACCCCGGCACCTGGAAACACAGCGACTTGCCGCCACCTGTGGGCATCAGCACCAGGGCATCGCCACCATTGGCTACGCATTCGATGATCGCTGCCTGGCGCCCTCGGAAGCTGTCGTAGCCGAAGATGTCCTTGAGAACGCGCTGAGCCTGTTCGAGCATGTGCAACTCCAAAAACGCCGTACCACCCCGCTACAGGCTGGACGAAAAACCCGCGCCGCACACGCCGAATGCGTAAGCGGTTTTTGCCAAGGGCCCGACAACGGTGGGCCTTTGGCTGGAAACCGCCAAGTATACCGCACCCACCCCCTGCACTGGCACCGTTGCGATGGGCGTGTCTTTGCCCCGCTGACGCTGCAAGGTGCTAGAATTCGGTATCGTTTATTCCCAAGGTAGCCCCGTAATGTCCTTCGCCGAGCAACTGACCCGCCTGCAAGCCTTCCTCGACGCCGATGAGCTGCACGAAGAAGCGCTGGACTATGTCGCCGCCCACGGCTACCTCACTGCCTTGTCGATCAACGCCGAGGAGGTGCCCGAGCGCGAATGGATCGACGCCTTGTTCGCCGAAGAACCGCACTACGCCAGCGAGGCCCAGCGCGAGGAGATCGAAGTCACCCTGGTTGCCCTCAAAGGCCATATCGCGCGCCAGTTGGCCAGCGATGACGAGTTCGAACTGCCGTGCGACCTGGATCTGGGCGATGACCCAGACGACTCCGACCTGCGCGGCTGGTGCATCGGCTTCATGGAAGGGGTTTTCCTGCGTGAGGAAGCCTGGTTCGAGAACGCCGAGGAAGAAGTGAGCGAGATGCTGCTACCGATCATGGTCGGTTCTGGCCTGTTCGACGAGCAGCCTGAATTTGCCGACATCGCCAGTAATGCCAGCCTCCAGGACGACATGATCGTGCAGATTCCCGAGGCCCTGACCGCGCTGTTCCTGCTGCTGCATGCTCCGGAAGAGAAACCGGCACTGCTCAAGCCCCGTCACCACTAAGCTGGCATGCGCTACCTGTTGCTGGCCATCGGCTGGCTGAGCGTGGCGCTGGGCGTGGTCGGCATCTTCCTGCCGGTACTGCCGACCACGCCGTTTCTCCTGCTGGCAGCGGCGTGTTTTGCCCGCAGCTCGCCGCGCTTTCACAACTGGTTGGTCAACCACCCTCGCCTGGGGCCCTGGATCAGGGGCTATCTCGGGGGCGAGGGGATGCCGCTCAAAGCCAAGGCTTACGCCCTAGGCCTGATGTGGTTGAGTATCGCCGTTTCCTGCTACCTGGTTGCGTTTCCTTGGGCACGGCTGTTCATGCTGGCCAGTGCGGTGGGCGTCACTGTCTACATTCTTCGACAAAAAACCTATACACCGCGTAAGTGACAATAATTTGTCGCCAAATATCAATTTGGCCTTCCGTGCTGGTTTTTTATCTAAATCCGTTCTGGAACTGCCTGTAGCCCATGTCCAGCGCCATCTGGACGGCGCCGAGTGGCGCCTGACTCAGCAGCAACCCTACTAATCGTTAGACAATTAATGTCGAACATGGCACGTTGATATGAATAAATCTTCTTACTCATTCCAGTGAATGTACTTAGCTGTGGGCTTAAAAACCTGCAACACTATACGGCATCAAAATATAGTCATTTTTTTGGCGATCTGCAGGAAAAACCAGGATCAGGGAGAGGTACCCATGCGTCTTTTGAACCCCATCACCAGCGCGTTGCTGTTGGCTCTGGCAAGTGCCCACGTGCAGGCGATGTCGATCACCGAAGCTGTCCAAAGCGCCGTGGACTACCACCCCCAGGTCAGCTCGAACCGCAACAGCAAGTTGTCTGCTGATGAAGATGTGAAGTTCGCCCGTGGCGGCTACTACCCCTCCGTCGACTTGGTGGCGGGCTACGGCCGTCAGCGCTCTGACAACGCCAATACGCGCGCAGAAGGTCGTCATAACAAAGAAACCCTCAACTACTCCCAGGCCGACCTGCGCCTGCGGCAGATGATCTTCGATGGGTTCAACACCTCCAGCGAGGTGGGCCGCACCCAAGCGGTCTCCACTTCCCGTGCGTACTACACCCAGGCGGTGGCTCAGGACGTTGCCTTGCGCGCCATCGAGGTCTACCTGGAAGTGCTCAAGCGCCGCGAACTGGTGAGCCTTGCCAAGAACAACCTGCAAGCCCACCTGCGAGTGAACGACCAGATCGGCCTGCGCAACGAACGGGGCGTAGGCAGCACGGCTGACCTAGACCAGTCCCGTGCCCGTCGCGCCCTGGCGGAAAACAACCTGGATACCGCAGAGGTCGACCTGGCCGATGCCGAGGCCAACTTCTTCAGCGTCGTAGGCCGTGTGCCGGATGAGCTGGAAGACCCGCAAGCGGTTGCCGTGCAGATGCCTGCAACGCTGGAAGAAGCACGCGAAGGCATGCGCCAGAACAACCCCTACATCAAGTCGGCACAGGCAGACGTGAACGCTGCCGAAGAGCAGTACAAGGTTGCCAAGTCGACCTTCTACCCGCGCTTTGATGCCATTCTGGCCACCGGTGCCAACAACAACACCGGCGGTGAAAAAGGCCACAGCAACAACGACTGGCAGGCAGGCGTAGAGATGAACTACAACCTGTTCCGCGGTGGCAGCGACAAGGCACGCCTGAACTCCGATGCGCACAAGATCAACCAGGCTATGGACATTCGCAACAATGCACTGCGCGAGCTGACCGAAAACCTGAGCCTGGCCTGGAACGCCTTGAACAACGCCAGCAAGCAGTTGCCTACCGCGCGCGAATACGCCGACACCACCAAACGGGTACGTGCTGCCTACCAGGACCAGTTTGGCCTTGGCCAGCGCACCCTGCTTGACGTGCTCGACAGTGAGAACGAGCTGTACAACGCCGACCGTCGTTACACCGAGGTACGTTACACCGAGGCCTATTCCCGCTACCGGGTACTGGCCACCATGGGCGAGCTGTTGAGCAAGCAGCGCATCTCGCTGCCGCCTGACGCCTATGCTGCCACCGAGGTGCGCACCGAAGCCCATCTGCCCGAGATGCGCTGATTGCACCGGGGCGCCGTTCAGGGCGCCCCTGTGTCCTTGCGATGATTACGCTGGTAGGTGCCTGCCCCCATGGCTTGGATCTGCCCTTCGATCAGGCCTTCGAACGGCGCCAGCACGGCGTCGAAGCTGACCGGTTGCTCGAGCACGTTCAAGGCCTGCACCACCGCCTCGATGGTCGATAGCGCGCCTGCCTCCGGGGCCTTGCGCAGTCGGTAGCGTGACGGCGTCACATTCCCTAGGGTTACTTTCGGCAGAGCCGCCAGCAGCGGGTTGAGGTACATCAACTTGCGCGCCTTGCGCCAGGTGCCGTCCGGCACGACCAGCAACAACGGCATGCCGTCGGTCTGCGTGTAAGGCCCGAGCGCTTGTGAGTCCGCGCCCGGGAACAACACCACTGGCCGATAACCTGGCATTGCCAGCCATTGATCCAGGTCCTTGAATACCTCACCTACGTGCAACTGGGCATTGACCAGGCCAAGCGCTGCCAGGCGAGCCGTGTTCAGCGCATGAGACGCCTCGCTTGGGTGCTGCAGCAGCAACACGCGGGTCCTGCTGCTGATCGCAGGTATCAAGGCGCAGAGGCAATGGTCGAGGGGGCGCAGGCAGCGCTCGCAGCGGGGTCTGGACATGGGATCTCCTTGGCCGCGCAGTGTGCCACACAATCGCAGATCAACTGGCACGCCTTCAGGCCAAAGCGCGCCCAACGCAGGCATTGGCGATCAGCGATTGAAGCGCTCGGCCAAGCCATAGAGGTAGTCGGCCATGCGTTCGAGGTCCTGGCTGATTTGCGCGCCTTGCCGTGCCTGCCCGGCGCTTTGATCGCACAACTGGGCAATGCGCGTGATCTGCTGGTTGATGTCCTCGGCCACATGGCTTTGCTGTTCGGAAGCGGCAGCCATCTGCTGGCTCATGCCTGTGATCCTGCTGACCGCCTGGGCGATGCCGACCAGCGCGTTCTGCACGGCCTCGACGCTTTGCCTGCTGTCGCGCGCGATGCGTTCACCGTGGCCGGCGGAACTCACCGCCCGCTCGGCACCGGCGCGCAGGGTGGCGATGATCTGGTGAATTTCCTCGGTCGAGGTGCGGGTACGCTGGGCCAGCGAACGGACCTCGTCGGCCACCACGGCAAACCCCCGCCCTTGCTCTCCCGCACGGGCTGCTTCGATAGCAGCGTTGAGTGCCAGCAGGTTGGTCTGCTCGGCAATGGCAGTGATCACATCGACCACGCTGCCGATGGACTGGGTCTGCTGAGCGAGCGCATTGACGGCCTGGCCAATGTCACTGACCGCCTCGCTCATGCTGTCCATGGCGTGCAGGCTCTGCTGGGCCAGCTCGCTGCCGCGCTGAGCGAGCTGATCGGCGTCACCGGCAGCATGGGCCGTGTTCTGAACGTTCTGCGTGACCTGCTGGATGGTGGCTGCCATCTCGGCGATGGCAGTGGCCGATTGATCCGTTTCACTGCGCTGACGGTCAAGCATCGCGGCCTGGGTGTCTGACAATTTCGAGGATTGTGACGCCCGGTCCTTGACCCCCACGCCTGCATCCTCAAGCCGGGTCAGGGCCGTTTGCAGGCGTGCTTCTTCACTCAGGATGGCCAGGTCCATTTGCCCATGCAGCCCGGGGCTGGCGCTATAGGTCAGCGCCACCAGCGGGCTGGTGAAAGCCTTGGGGTGTGCGGCCAGCGTGCGCTGGATGGCTTGGCTGTGCTGGCGTTCGATGATGTACCAGGCCAGCAGCAGACTGGTCATCAGTATCGCCAGCGCAGCGTAGGCCGGCAGGCTGGCATAGGCGAACGCCGATATCACCCCGGCGGCGGCAAGCGGCCAGCCAGTCCCCAGGCGCTGACGCACACGTGCCACCCAAGGCAACGCGGCGCGGTCACTGCGCAGGCGTGCGTACAGGCGCTCGGCACGTGCGATCTGCGCGCGGCTGGGCACTGAACGCACTGACTCGTAACCACTGACGCGGCCTTGTTCGTAGATGGGCGTGACATAGGCACTGACCCAGTAATAGTCACCGTTCTTTGCCCGGTTTTTGACGATTCCCATCCAGGGCTTGCCCTGCTTGATGGTGTCCCACATATGGCCAAACACCGCGGCGGGCATATCCGGGTGACGTACCAAATTGTGGGGCTGACCCACCAACTCGTCATAGGTGAAGCCACTGATGGCCACGAACGCTTCGTTGCAGTAGGTGATTCGGCTATCCAGATCGGTGGTCGAGATCAGGCGCTGATCGCCGGGGAAGGTTCTTTCGTGCTCGGTGACGGGCAGGTTCGTGCGCATCTTCGGCGATCCTTGCAGGATGAAAATGTGAGAAAAATAGGCGCAAGGTTGATATGTAGCAGAGCGCTTTCAAATAGGAGGCCGTAGCCGCAGGAAATTATTGCATCCTGACGAAATACATCAACGCAATGTTTAACCCAATGTCGCAGCTGGCTGAAACAGGTCGCAATGAACGGGGATGAGCGCATGAAGCGGGAGGCATGACAGGGGGCGGAGCGGGGTTGCATCAGGCGGCATTAAGCCGCCTGAACAGACGGAGCCTAGCAGCGGACGTGCCGGGAGCAGAAACGCTGATCGGAACAAAAAAGCCGCTCTACCCAAAAAGGGGAGAACGGCCTTCGCTCGCTCAGCGGCGTCGTGGCTGGCGAGGGCGCTGCTTTTCGTCAGTCGGTATGGGAACCGGCTGCAAGGGCGGCGGAATCAAACCCAAGGCAACCCCAAGGTCGTGGAGCCAGTTGTACAGTGCTTTATTCATAATGCCCCCTTTACGGGTAAGCCTAACGGCGAATCAGTTCGGCGCTGCCTTACACAGATCATAGCCGCATGTATCGGCTGACGCCTATATCTGATCTTACAGATGGGGGTGATTGTGACGCCGATCAAGCCGTTTGGGGGATTTCCTGGCACCGCCAATCGTTTCCCTATGTTACTGCTTGCCCCCTCATCCGACCCATTTGCGCAATTGCTGCCGTACCCAGGGCTCGGCACTTACCAGAACCACCCCCAAGAGCACCAGCACAGCGCCAAGTACGAAATTCACGGTCAGCGGCTCGCCCAGGATCAACACCCCGAAGGTGACGCCGAACAGGGGCGTGATGAATGAAAACACAGCCAGGTTCGATGCCAGGTATTTGCGCAACAGCCAGAACCAGGTCAGGTAGCTGATGAACGAGACGATTACGCCCTGAAACAACACGCTCCCAACCGCCAGCGGCGTCATGACCACATCGCCGGCCTGCCCCGTGATCAGCCCAATGAGCAGTAAACCGACGAAACCTACGGCTAGCTGATAGAACAGGGTAAGGGTTGCCGGCGCCTCGGAAAGCCGCGACCCCCTGACCACGACCGTGGTCGCGCCCCACGCCAAGCCGGCCAGTACCCCGAAGGCATCTCCCAGCAAGGTGCGTCCGTCCATGTTGGCCCATGACGTCCCACCCGCAAAGGCCATTGCAATGCCCACGAACGCCAGCAGTATACCCAGCCACTGCAACAACCTCAGCCGTTCGCTGGGCAGCATGAAATGCAGGCCAAGGGCGGTGAAGATTGGCGCTGTGTACAGGAACACTGACATGTGCGCGGCCGTGGTCAGCTTGAGCCCTTCGGCAATGAACAGAAACTCAAGCCCGAACAACCCACCCGCCAGTACACCCGCGCGCCAGGTCACCCCCATCTGCTTCCAGTCGCCGCGCCAAAGCACCATCAACCCGACCAGCACCGCAGCGATGCAATTGCGCAGGGTTGCCTGCATCACCGGGGCAATGTCCACGGCGGCCGTTTTTATCAGCACCTGCTGGCTGCCCCAGATCAGGCAGAGCACCACCATGACCTGGAACGCGAAGGCATCGGGGTTCTTGCGGGCCACGCTCATCGGCGGACCTCGAGACGGTACAAAGGCATGCGCAGTGATTCACCTGAAGAGAGGGACAGGAGATTATCGATTCACGCATGCCTCACTGGCCAGCCTTAAATGGCACCACCGGCAATCTGCGCCTTGGACGAGACGTGCTCGAAGGTGCGTTCATCCAACGCATCTTCCTGATCGTCCAGCACTTGCCGCGGGTGTTCAAAGCCTGGAATGCTGCTGTCGATCAGGCTCATCAGGCGCGACCCTCGCTCGGTCAGTACGAAGTTCTCGCCGTTACCACCCTCCTCTTCCGGGCGGCTTTGAATATAGCCTCGCTCCAGAAGCAGCTTCTCATAGTCGCAGGCCTGGGTTTTGAGGCGATCCAGGTCACCGACCGGCTCCCCCTTGGCCGCCAGATCAGCGGCATGCGCTTCGGCATAAGGGCGAGGCGTGAAGTTCTGCCCGCTACCGTTTTGTACTTCATGCAACAAGCGTTCGATCAGGTCCCAGTTATAGACAGTACGCATGCGATTACCTCCTGGTGTGCGTCGAGGATGTACACAGGCTTGGGACCTTCCGAATCTTCGCACGTTCCACGCAAATGGCCTGAAGGTCGCGTGCATTAGCTGCAAGAAACCACGCCAGCTTCTGCCCATTCATCCAAGGCTGTGAACCAATCGGTTCGCTGCACCTCAACCGTCCATCAACAACGCCGGAGGGCTAAAGGATGAAACCACTGCTGCGTATTACTTGCCTGGTTACCTTGTGCAGCGCGGTGCCCGCCTGGGCATGCACGCCGGAAGAAGCGACGCAAAAACGCGAGGAACTGGCTGGGCTGGTGGCTCAACTGACCGAACAGAACCCGGCGAAGGCCAAGGAAATCAACGAGGAACTGCAAGGCATGCAGCTGGGAACCGCCAGCAAGGACTTGCCGGACAAGTGTCAGTTGATCGACACGCGTATCAAGGAATTGAAAGCGGCCGAGAAAAAGGCAGGATGATACAGGGACGTTAGGCCAGAGCAGCGCTGAGCGCTGCCCTGGCCCAGACCCCTGGTATTACTCGGCTGAGGGCTTGCGCTTCTTCAACGGTGCGAGCCCATCGGAGCTGGTCAACGGTGCGTTGGCCTTGGGCGTGGCCGTAGGCTTGCGCTTGGCAGTGGCCTTCTTGTCACCACCTTTCTTGTCCGTCTTCTTCTTTTTGGTACTGGCAGCCTTGCCAGACGCCTTGACCTTCTTGGGCCCGCTATAGGTGCCCTTGACTTCCTTGATGACCCGGCGCTCGAACTGCTGCTTGAGGTAGCGCTCGATGCTGGACATCAGGTTCCAGTCGTTATGGGTGATCAGCGAGATCGCCAGGCCTTCGCCGCCGGCGCGCCCGGTACGGCCCACCCGGTGCACGTATTCATCGCCGCTGCGTGGCATGTCGAAGTTGATGACCAGGTCCAGCCCATCGATGTCCAGGCCCCGCGCGGCCACGTCGGTGGCGACCAACACCTTGGAGCTGCCCTGCTTGAAGCGCTCGATGGCCAGCTTGCGGTCTTTCTGGTCCTTCTCGCCATGCAGCACGAACGCCTTGACGTCCTTGGCGACCAGGTGACCGTAGATACGGTCGGCCATGGCGCGGGTATTGGAGAAGATGATCGCCTTGTCGAAGGTTTCGTTGGCCAGCAGCCATTGCACGATCTGCTCTTTGTGCTGGTCATGGTCGGCGGTGATGATCTGTTGGCGAGTGCCCTCGGCCAATTGTGACACGCTGTTGAGCATCAGGTGCTCAGGGTCCTTCAGGACCTTGCCGATCATGTCGCGCAAGGCCGCGCCGCCGGTAGTGGCCGAGAACAGCAGGGTCTGCTCGCGGTTTTCGCATTCCTTGCACAGGCGCTCCATGTCTTCGGCGAAGCCCATGTCGAGCATGCGGTCGGCTTCGTCCAGGATCAGCACCTGGACGTGGGACAGGTCGAGGTTGCCGGCGTTGAGCTGCTCAAGCAAACGGCCCGGTGTGCCGATCAGCACGTCCGGCACCTTGCGCAGCATGGCGGCCTGTTCCTTGAAGTCTTCGCCCCCTGTCACCAGGCCCGACTTGATGTAGGTGAACTGCGAGAACAGCTGCACCTGCTTGAGGGTCTGCTGTGCCAGCTCACGGGTAGGCAGCAGGATCAGCGCGCGAATCTCCACACGACGCTCGCGCAGATCGACCAGACGATTGAGCAGCGGCAGAACGAACGCTGCCGTCTTGCCACTGCCGGTCTGCGCGGTGACACGCAGGTCCCGCCCTTGCAGCGCCAGGGGAATGGCGGCGGCCTGCACCGGGGTAGGCTCGACGAATTTAAGCTCGGCCACGGCTTTGAGCAGGCGTTCGTGCAAGGCGAATTGGGAGAACACGGAGGTAACCTCAGGCAAGTACGGAAATCAGCTGCATAGGGTAACGTTTTCTAGCGATTTAGCCGAATTTCTTTTGGCATGGGCCTGCCCATCCGCGTTCTAATAACGCTTCGTTTGGCAACAAGACTGTAAGCAAGCCCATGGACATCCAACGCTTCTGGCGCGACTCCCTCGACCTGTGGGGCACACTCGACCAACACCCCATGCTGCACGCCGCCATCGGCCTGGCCGTATTGCTGGTGATATCGCTGATTCTAGGGCGCCTGGCGCGCTTTCTGGTGCTGCACGGCGCCCGCCTGCTGGCACGCCAGCCAGCCCTGAAATGGCTCGACGACTTGCGTCACAACAAGGTCTTCCACCGCCTGGCGCAGACCACACCGTCGCTGGTGCTGCAGTTCGGGCTCAAGCTGGTGCCGGAGCTGTCCGACACCGCCCAGCACTTTCTGGGCAACCTGGCGTTGGCCTTCACGTTGCTGTTCATGACCATGGCCCTGTCGTGCCTGCTCGATGCCCTGCTCGACATCTATGCCCGCACCGAGCACGCCCGCACTCGCTCCATCAAGGGGTATGTGCAACTGGCCAAGATGATGCTGTGGATCTTCGCGGCCATCGTCATCGTCGCTACCCTGATCGACCGTTCGCCGTTGCTGCTGCTGTCTGGCCTGGGCGCGATGTCGGCCGTGCTGCTGTTGGTGTACAAGGACACGCTCTTGTCGTTCGTGGCCAGCGTGCAGCTGACCAGCAACGACATGTTGCACGTCGGCGACTGGATCGAAATGCCGCAGGTCGGCGCCGATGGCGATGTGGTGGACATTACCCTGCACACGGTCAAGGTACAGAACTTCGACAAGACCATCGTTTCCATCCCCACCTGGCGCCTGATGAGCGAATCGTTCCGCAACTACCGTGGCATGCAGCAGTCAGGCGGCCGGCGCATCAAGCGCAGCCTGTTCATCGATGCCGCCGGGGTCCGTTTTCTGACCCGAGAAGAGGAACAGCGCCTGGGCCAGGTGCGCCTGCTGGGTGACTACCTGGCCGGCAAGCGTCAGGAGCTGCAAAGCTGGAACGAAGCCTTGGGGCCGGTGGCGGAACTCTCGGCCAACCGCCGCAAGCTGACCAACATCGGCACCTTCCGCGCCTTCGCTCTGGCCTACCTGAGAAACCATCCCGACGTGCACGCGAACATGACCTGCATGGTCCGCCAGATGCAGACCACGGCAGAAGGCGTGCCGCTGGAAATCTACTGCTTCACCACCACCACGGTGTGGGCCGAGTACGAGCGCATCCAAGGGGACATCTTCGATTACCTGTTGGCGGTGCTGCCGGAGTTCGGGTTGAGCTTGTATCAGCAGCCCAGTGGCAATGACATGCGCGTAGGCCTGGCCGGGCACAATGCGCCCGTGCAGGAGCCGATGCCGCGGCATCTGGAGGAAATGAGCGAGGCTTAAGCCAGGCGGCTGTGTTCAAGGCTCGCCAGCCTCTCGAACCAGCTCCCTGCTCTTCGGTCAGATGACCTTGATACTCCTCGTCATCAACGCGCACTCACACGGATGTACCCCATGACCGAGCAAATCATCTACCCGGCCGACGACAACAGCCCTGCCCTTCAAGCCGCCATCGCCAATGCACAGGCCACGTTCAAGTTCTTCTGGCGCGAGCTCTCCTGGGAGGCGCGCCGGATCATCAAGGGCCTGGAAATGGCCGCCGTGAAGATGGCTTTCCCGGTCCAGGGCGACGACCCGGAACTGCCAACCGTCGAGAACATGTGGCTCAGCGAAGTGGCGTTCGACGGCGTCTCGATCAGCGGCGTACTGCTCAACGAACCGGAATGGGCTACGGGCTTCGATGCAGCGCAGCGTGTGACGCTGCCGTTTTCGGCGCTCACTGACTGGATGTACGTGTCTGCCGGTGAGGTCTATGGAGGCTTCACCATCGATGCAATGCGCAGCGAGATGCCCGCAACCGAACGTGCTGAACACGATGCGGCGTGGGGCCTGGAATTTGGTGAGCCCGGTTTCGTGACGCTCGTACCGGCACCCAAAGGGCAACCTCAGGTATTGCTCTCGCGGGCCCTGGATACTCCCGCTGACGCCGAAGCGCTCAAGCGGCTGGAAGAGGCTGACCATCCCATGGCCGTGAACATGGTGGCGCAGGTGCACGATGCACTGGTGCAACATCCTGCCATGGTGACCGATCCCGATGAGGGCGGTTGGTTGCTGCTGCACCGCGAAACGCTGGCGGGCAACTACCCGGTGGTGAGCGCTCTGCTTGAGCACGGGGCCGACACCTCGGCGCTCAACCCGCTGGGTCAAACGCCGTTGCAACTGGCCGAGCAGGCAGGCTGGCCGCGACTGGTGCGATTGTTGCGCGGGGAGGAGGTGCCGCTTGCAGCGCCGCACGCCCCTGCCCCGCAGGCGCGACCCGCTGAACCTGACGAGGAGCAGACGCACACCCGGCCCCACGCCCAGGCGCAGCCACAGCAAAACAGCCGGCCGCGCTGGATGATCGTGGCTGGCGTGGTATTCGTGGTGGCCTTGATCTGGCTGCTGGTGCGCTAGCGACCTACCCGGCGGTCAAGCAGCCGTGTCGGTGAGGCGTTCTGGACCAGCGCCTCACCCTCAGTGTTCAGGTCCCGGCCAGCATGTCGCTGAACGCGATCGGAATCTCTGAGCGTTCGAACCGCTCATTCACTGCGCATACCCCAAAAGGTAAAGCAGCGCCGTCAAGGTCAGCAGTGAGACCACCGTTGACCAGAGAATGGTCCTGGAGATCAAGCCCGCATCCCGGTTGTAGTACTCCGCCAGCATGAACGGCCCAGTACCGGTGGGCAGTGCAGCCAGCAGCACGGCCGAGGCGGCCCACATGTCGGGCAGGTGAAACACCTTGTACGCCAGCACCCAGGTCAGTGCCGGCTGGCCGATCAATTTCAACGCCACCAGCGGCCAGGGGCTGGCCTGTGCGCGCGGCTGTTTCTCTGCCAGAAAGGCTCCGAGCGACACCAATGCACAGGGCGTGGTGGCCAATGCGAGCATGTCGAGCAAGTGCATCACCGGTTCGGTCAGCCCCAGCCCGGTCATGGCCCACGCTGCACCTGCCAGCGGCGCGACGACCAGCGGGTTTTTGGCCAACGCCTTGAGCACCAGACCCACGGCGCGGCCCACTTCGGGCTCATCCTGCAAGCCGATTTCGATCAGCATCAGCGACAGGGCAAATACCAGGCAGACCACAATCAACGATGAAATCAGCGCTGGTTGCAAGCCAGGCTGACCGAACAGCAGCAAGCACAAGGGAATGCCGATGTAGCCGGTGTTGGCGTAGCCGGCACTCAGCCCATCGATGCTCGACGCCACTAATCCATGGCCGCCGCGCAGCCGCCATAGCAGGGTAATCGCAAACATCGCCAGGGCCCCGGCGCCAAATGCGGCGATGAACCCAGGGTGCCAGATTTCAGCCCAGGTGGCCGTGGCGGTGACCTTGAACAGCAAGGCCGGCAGGCACAGCCAGACCACCATCTTGTTGATTTCGGCCGCTGCCTTGTCGCCCAGTTTATGGGTACGGCGGCACAGGTAGCCGACGATGATCAACGCAAAGATCGGTGCGACAATCACGAAAACGGTATGCATGTCAGGCTTTGCCGGGCATTGGGGCCTGTGCCCGTGCACTGAAACGACTCAACCATACTGATCCCAGAATGATGGCTCCGCCTGCCAGAAGCCGCCCAAGCGGTTCATGCTGGTTCCAGATCAGCAGGTTGAGCAGCAGCCCCACCGGCACGTGCAGGTTGTTCATCACGGCGAGCGTGCCACCCGATACCAGGCAAGCACCCTTATTCCACCAGTACAGGCCCAGCGCCGTGGGGCACAGCCCCAGAAACACCAACACGCCCCACTGCACCGACGTGCTGGGCAGGTGTGCGCTGTTGCCGAACAACACAAACGCAGGTAGGACCACCAACAGTGCCCCCAGGTAGAAATAGCCGAACCGCGCATAGTGCGGCAGGTCACTGGGAAAACGGGCAACCAGATGCCGATACAACACTTGGCCCGCGGCATACGTGAAGTTGGCCAGCTGCAGCAACAGGAAACCCATGAAGAATTCGCCACTGATGCTGTCGAAGCGAATCACCGCCGCGCCGGCTACGGCCACCAGCGCTGCCAGCAGCGCCCATGGGTTGAACCGCCGGTTCATGGCATCTTCGATCAGGGTCACGTGCAACGGCGTAAGAATGGTGAACAGCAATACCTCAGGTACGCTGAGCACGCGAAAGCTCAAGTAAAGGCACACGTAGGTGATGCCGTACTGCAAGGCACCTATCAGCAGCATCGAGCGGACAAAGCGCGGTTCTACCTGCCGCCATCGGGTCAACGGCAGAAAGACCAGGCCCGCCAGCACCACGCGTGCAAGCACGGCAAAATAGCTGTCGACGTGGCCGGCCAGGTACTCGCCTATCAAGCTGAAAGAGAACGCCTGGATAAGCGCAACGATGATCAGATAGCCCATGGTTGTCTCTCGAAAATCAAGGTCGGGACCTTAGCGGGTTGAGGCAAGCGAGTTCAACCACGAAAAACGTAGGGACACGCCCTAAACGAGGCGAAGATGACGCCCATAAAAAAGGGCGACCCGAGGGTCGCCCTTTTTACCGATCAAACAGAACTCAGTTCTGCTTGGCCATTGCTTCGCGCAGCAGCGCAGCCATGGTGGTATCGGCAGCCGCTTCCGGAGCGTTTTTCAGGCTCTGGATGGCTTCACGCTCTTCAGCGTCGTCCTTGGACTTGATCGACAGGCTGATGACACGCGATTTGCGGTCAACGCTGATGATCTTGGCTTCGATCTCTTCGCCTTCCTTCAGAACGTTACGCGCGTCTTCAACGCGGTCACGGCTGATTTCGGAAGCTTTCAGAGTGGCTTCGATGTCGTCGGCCAGGGTGACGATGGCACCTTTGGCGTCAACTTCTTTCACGATGCCCTTGACGATAGCGCCCTTGTCATTGACAGCAACGAAGTTGGAGAACGGATCGTCTTCCAGCTGCTTGATGCCCAGGGAGATGCGCTCGCGCTCTGGATCGACCGACAGGATGACGGTTTCCAGCTCGTCGCCCTTCTTGAAACGACGTACGGCTTCTTCGCCGGTTTCGTTCCAGGAGATGTCGGACAGGTGAACCAGGCCGTCGATGCCGCCGTCCAGACCAATGAAGATACCGAAGTCGGTGATCGACTTGATGGTACCGGTGATCTTGTCACCCTTGTTGAACTGGCCGGAGAAGTCTTCCCATGGGTTGGACTTGCACTGCTTGATGCCCAGGGAGATACGACGACGCTCTTCGTCGATGTCCAGAACCATGACTTCCACTTCGTCGCCAACCTGAACGACTTTCGACGGGTGGATGTTCTTGTTGGTCCAGTCCATTTCGGAAACGTGTACCAGACCTTCAACGCCTTCTTCCAGCTCAGCGAAGCAGCCGTAGTCGGTCAGGTTGGTTACGCGAGCCTGTACGCGAGTACCTTCTGGGTAACGGGCAGTGATAGCTACCCACGGATCTTCGCCCATCTGCTTCAGACCCAGCGAAACGCGGTTGCGCTCGCGGTCGAACTTCAGAACGCGTACGTCGACTTCGTCGCCAACGTTAACGATTTCCGATGGGTGCTTGATACGCTTCCAAGCCATGTCGGTGATGTGCAGCAGGCCGTCGATACCGCCCAGGTCCACGAATGCGCCGTAGTCGGTGAGGTTCTTGACGATACCTTTGACTTGCTGGCCTTCCTGCAGGGTTTCCAGCAGGGCTTCGCGCTCGGCGGAGTTCTCGGCTTCCAGCACGCTGCGACGGGAAACGACAACGTTGTTGCGCTTCTGGTCGAGCTTGATGACCTTGAATTCCAGCTCTTTGCCTTCCAGGTGGGTGGTGTCGCGCACTGGGCGGACATCAACCAGGGAGCCCGGCAGGAACGCACGGATGCCGTTAACGTCGACAGTGAAGCCGCCCTTAACCTTACCGTTGATAACGCCCTTGACCACTTCTTCGGCGGCGAAAGCTGCTTCCAGAACAATCCAGCACTCGGCGCGCTTGGCTTTTTCACGGGACAGCTTGGTTTCGCCAAAGCCGTCTTCGACCGCGTCCAGCGCAACGTGCACTTCGTCACCGACCTTGATGGTCAGCTCGCCAGCTTCGTTGTAGAACTGCTCGAGCGGGATGACGCCCTCGGACTTCAGGCCAGCGTGTACGGTAACCCAGTCGCCGTCGATGTCGACAACGATACCGGTGATGATCGCACCCGGCTGAAGATTGAGGGTTTTCAGGCTTTCTTCAAAGAGTTCTGCAAAGCTTTCGCTCATTTTAATTCCTGTAGATTCGGGCGAAACAGACGCCCATCGCCACATTCCAGACAATGTGGGTTTCGTTTAGATAAAGGAAAGCGGGCAGGACGTTGACTGGTGCCCCTGCCTGCCTTCCTGGTTATCAGAGGAGATCGCGCAAGGCGAGCTCGCTCCTGATACGTTGCAACACCTGCTCGATGGACAACTCGGTTGAGTCCAACTGAATGGCATCGGCCGCTGGTTTGAGCGGGGCCACTGCACGTTGGGTGTCGCGCTCGTCACGCGCACGAATCTCATCCAGCAGACTCGACAGACTAACATCTTCACCCTTGCCCTTCAACTGAAGGTAACGGCGGCGGGCACGTTCCTCGGCACTGGCGGTCAGAAATACCTTCAGCGGCGCGTCCGGAAACACCACCGTGCCCATGTCACGGCCATCGGCAATCAGGCCTGGGGCCTCGCGAAAGGCGCGCTGGCGCACCAGCAGCGCATCGCGCACCGCAGGCAGCGAAGCAACCATGGAAGCACCGGCACCGACGGTCTCGGTGCGAATCACGTTGCTGACATCCTCACCCTCGAGAATGATCTGCTGCAGTTTACCGGGCTCGGCGGCAATGAATTGCACATCCAGATGGGCGGCAAGCTGAGTCAGCAACTCCTCGTTGGTCAGGTCCACGCCATGGTTGCTGGCATTGAAGGCCAGCAGACGGTACAGCGCGCCCGAATCCAGCAGCCGCCAGCCCAGCTCGCGCGCCATCAGACCGGCCACGGTCCCCTTGCCGGAACCACTGGGCCCGTCGATAGTAATGACTGGCGTCAAGGCGCTCACGACTTGCCCTCTTCGGCCACGCGGATGCCAACCTCAGCGCACAGCGACAGGAAGTTGGGGAACGAAGTGGCGACGTTGGCGCAGTCATGGATACGAATCGGCGCGCTGGCGCGCAGCGATGCGACGCTGAAGGCCATCGCGATGCGGTGGTCACCGTGCCCATGCACCTCACCGCCGCCCAGTTGCCCGCCGTCGATGATGATGCCATCGGGGGTGGGCTCACACTGGATGCCCAAAGTGAGCAGGCCATCGGCCATCACCTGGATGCGGTCGGACTCTTTCACGCGCAGTTCTTCGGCACCGCGCAGCACGGTACGCCCTTCGGCGCAGGCAGCGGCGACGAACAGCACGGGGAATTCGTCAATGGCCAGTGGCACGAGCGCCTCCGGGATCTCGATACCCTTGAGCTTGGCACCGCGCACACGCAGGTCCGCCACCGGCTCACCGCCCACCTCACGCTGGTTCTCCAGGGTGATGTCGCCGCCCATCAGGCGCAGGATGTCGATGACGCCGGTGCGGGTCGGGTTGATGCCGACATGTTCGAGCACCAGTTCCGACCCCTCGGCAATGGATGCCGCCACCAGGAAGAACGCTGCAGACGAGATATCGGCCGGCACCTCGATGCGGGTGGCGGTGAGTTTGCCGCCGGACTGCAACGAGGCGACCGGGCCATCGGACTGCACGTGGTATCCGAAACCGCGCAGCATGCGCTCAGTGTGGTCGCGCGTTGGCGCCGGCTCGGTGACGGTGGTGCGCCCCTCGGCGTACAGGCCGGCCAGCAGTAGGCAGGATTTGACCTGGGCGCTGGCCATCGGCAGCGTGTAGGTCAGGCCCTTGAGCGGCTTGCCGCCGCGAATGGTCAGCGGCGGACGGCCTTCGGGGCCGGTCTCGACCACGGCGCCCATTTCGCGCAGCGGGTTGGCCACCCGGTTCATCGGGCGCTTGGAAAGCGAGGCGTCGCCGGTCATGGTGACGTCGAACGACTGGCCGGCCAGCAGGCCCGACAGCAGGCGCATCGAGGTGCCGGAGTTACCCACGTACAGTGGACCCGGCGGCGGCTTCAGGCCGTGCAGACCGACACCATGGATGGTCACGCGGCCCTGATGGGGGCCTTCGATGACGACGCCCATGTCGCGAAATGCCTGCAAGGTCGCCAGGGCATCTTCACCTTCGAGGAAACCCTCGACCTCGGTGGTGCCTTCGGCCAGCGAGCCGAGCATGATCGAGCGATGGGAAATCGACTTGTCGCCCGGTACGCGGATTCGCCCGTTCAGGCGGCCACCGGGTTGGGCCAGGAAAATCAGATCGTTGGCGTTCATAGCGTCCACATAGGCCCGGCGGGCCAGGATTTTACTGAAATGCTCGCGGGCAAACCGAGCGCGGGTGAAAACACCCAGCAGCTGGTGCCCGTCCCCTTCAGCGATCGCGTCGCGCAAGGCGTCGAGATCACTGCGATATGTATCGAGTGTGCGCAGGACAGCGTCGCGGTTGGCGAGAAAGATGTCATGCCACATGGTCGGGTCGCTACCGGCGATTCTTGTGAAATCGCGAAAGCCTCCCGCAGCGTACCGGAAGATGTCCAGGTTTTCATTGCGCTTGGCCAGCGAATCGACCAGCCCGAAGGCCAGCAGGTGTGGCAAGTGGCTGGTCGCAGCCAGCACTTCGTCGTGGCGCTCGACGGGCATATGCTCAACGTCAGCCTCCAGCGTACGCCACAGGCGATCGACCAGGGCCAACGCAGCAGGGTCGGTTTCGGCCAGCGGCGTGAGGATGACCTTATGCCGACGAAACAGGCTGGCGTTGGACGCCTCCACCCCGCTCTGCTCGGAGCCGGCGATGGGGTGGCCAGGCACGAAGCGCGACAAGCGCTCGCCAAGGACCGAACGCGCTTCGCGCACGACGTTACCCTTGGCGCTGCCGACGTCAGTGATCACGGCCTCACCCAGATCGAGCCGGGCCAGGCGCGCCAGGACTTTCTTCATGGCCAGGATCGGCACGGCCAGCTGGATCACGTCGGCGCCAAGGCAGGCCGTGGCCAGGTCCTCTTCGCAGCGATCGACCACGCCCAGGGCAACGGCCTGCTTGCGCGAAGGCGCATCGAGGTCGACGCCGACCACTTCGCGGCACAGGCCACTTTCACGCAGGCCTTTGGCGAACGAGCCACCGATCAGACCGAGACCGACCACCACCAGGCGGTCGATGATCGGGGCGGGTTTGGTTTTTGCTGCTTTTACCACTGGTATGAACCCTGTACGAAAATCGAGGCAGTCCTTGAGGACTTACGGGGCCATGCATCGGCCCGGAAGGTTGCGCTTCAAAGCACCGCCTTCGGATAAGACCCCAGCACTTTCAGCGCCACCGCCTCCTGGCTGATCTGTTCGAGCACTGCCTTGATCAACGGATCGCGGTGATGACCGACGAAGTCGATGAAGAAGACATACGTCCACTTGCCACTGCGCGAAGGCCGGGTCTCGATGCGGGTCAGGTCGATGCCGTTCTGGTGGAACGGCACCAACAGCTCGTGCAGGGCACCGGGCTTGTTGCTCATCGAGACGATGATCGAGGTCTTGTCGTCCCCAGTGGGCGGCACTTCCTGGCTGCCAATCATCAGGAACCGCGTGGCGTTGTCCGGGCGGTCCTCGATTTTCTCGGCAAGGCGGGTCAGCCCGTACAGGTTGGCCGCCATGTCGCCGGCGATGGCCGCCGAGTTCCACTCACCCTTGACCCGCTTGGCAGCCTCGGCGTTGCTCGACACCGCTACCCGCTCGACATTGGGGTAGTGGGCATCGAGCCACTTACGGCACTGGGCCAATGACTGGGCATGGGAGTAGATGCGGCTGATACTGTCGGTCTTGGTGTTCTCGCCCACCAGCAGATGGTGGTGAATACGCAGCTCCACTTCGCCACAGATCACCATGTCGTGCTCGAGGAAGCTGTCCAGGGTGTGGCTCACTGCGCCTTCGGTGGAGTTTTCCACCGGCACCACGCCGAAGTTCACGGCCCCGGCCGCCACTTCGCGGAACACCTCGTCGATGGCCGCCATCGGGCGGCTGACTACCGCATGACCGAAATGCTTCATGGCGGCGGCCTGGGTAAAGGTGCCTTCAGGGCCCAGGTAGGCGATCTTGAGCGGCTCTTCCAATGCCAGGCACGAGGACATGATCTCGCGGAACAGCCGCGCCATCTCCTCGTTGTCCAGCGGGCCCTTGTTGCGCTCCATCACGCGCTTGAGCACGGCAGCCTCGCGCTCGGGACGATAGAACACCGGCGCCTCGCCCTCGGCCAACGACGCCGTCTTGACCTTGGCCACTTCCTGGGCGCAGCGGGCACGCTCGCTGATCAGCTCGAGAATCTTTTCGTCGAGGCTGTCGATGCGCACACGCAGCGCCTGCAGTTCATGCTCGGACATCAACCGTGCTCCTTCTCGAATTCAGCCATGTAGGCCACCAGGGCTTCGACCGCATCCAGACCCAAGGCATTGTAGATGGATGCACGCATGCCTCCGACTGACCGGTGTCCCTTGAGGTTGAGCAGGCCACGGGCGTCGGCACCGGCCAGGAAGGCCTTGTCCAGACGCTCGTCGGCCAGGCGGAACGGCACGTTCATCCACGACCGGGCATTGACGCTGATCGGGTTGCTGTAGAACGCGCTGGCATCGATGAACCCGTACAGCAGGTCTTTCTTGGCACGGTTGCGCTGCTCCATGGCGTCCACGCCGCCCTGCTCCTTCAACCACTCGAAGACCAGGCCCGAGAGGTACCAGGCATAAGTCGCAGGCGTGTTGTACATCGAGCCATTGTCTGCCGAAACCTTGTAGTCGAGCATGGTCGGGCAGCTGCTGCGGGCATGGCCCAGCAGGTCTTCACGCACGATGACCACCACCAGCCCGCTGGGGCCGATGTTCTTCTGGGCACCTGCGTAGATCAGGCCGAACTGCGACACGTCGATGGGGCGCGAGAGAATGTCGGAGGACATGTCGACCACCAGCGGCACATCGCCGGTCTGTGGCACCCAGTCGAACTGCAGGCCACCGATGGTCTCGTTGGAGGCATAGTGCACGTAGGCTGCGTTGGCGGTCAGGTTCCATTCGTTCTGGCCAGGGATGGCCAGGTAGTCGTAGGGCTTGGCGCTGGCAGCCACGTTGACGTTGCCGAAGCGGCGCGCTTCCTCGATGGCTTTCTTCGACCAGATACCGGTCTCGATGTAGTCGGCGGTGCCGTCTTCAGGCAACAGGTTGAGCGGGATTTCGGCAAATTGCTGGCTGGCGCCGCCCTGCAGGAACAGCACCTTGTAATTGGAGGGGATGGACAGCAGGTCACGCAGGTCCTGCTCGGCCTTCTCGGCGATGGCCACGTAGTCGTCGCTGCGATGGCTCATCTCCATGACCGACAGGCCCTTGCCGTGCCAGTCCAGCATCTCGGCCTGGGCGCGCTGCAGCACGGCATCAGGAAGCGCGGCAGGGCCTGCGCAGAAGTTAAAGGCTCGTTTGCTCACATCCACTCTCGCTCTGCCAAATAGAACAACATCGTAATTCGGTGGCCCAGGCCTGCCTGGGGCCCTTGCAGGCCAAATGCCTGGCTTGATCAGTCAAACGGGGCGACCTTGGTCGCCCCGTTCGGGTTCAGCGCACTTACTCTTGCGGGGCTTCTTCGGCGCCCGCTGCATCTTGCTCGTCAGGGGCCTGGGCCTCCACGCCCTCCTCGTCAAGCTCGATGAGCGCATCGAGCTCTTCCTCGGACGGCTCCTGGATGCGCTCAAGGCCCACCAGCGTCTCGTCGGAGGCCAGCTTGATCAGCGTCACGCCCTGGGTGTTACGGCTCAGGCTGGACACCTCGCCGACCCGGGTACGCACCAGTGTGCCCTGATCGGAAATCAGCATGATTTCCTCACCTTCCTGCACCTGGATGGCGCCGATCAGCAACCCATTGCGCCCCTTGGTACCCATGGCGATCACGCCCTGGCCGCCACGGCCGCGACGAGGGAACTTGGACAGCGGGGTACGCTTGCCATAGCCACGCTCGGACGCGGTGAGGATCTGCGCACCGGACTCCGGGATCAGCATCGAGATGATCTGCTGCCCCTTGCCCAGCTTCATGCCGCGCACGCCGCGGGCGGTACGGCCCATTTCGCGCACCACGCTTTCGGCAAAGCGGATGACTTTGCCAGCGTCGGAGAACATCATCACTTCCTTGGCGCCATCGGTGATGGCCGCAGCGATCAGGGTGTCACCTTCCTTGAGCTTCAGGGCGATCAGGCCGTTGGAGCGAGGACGAGCAAACTGGACCAACGGCGTCTTCTTGACAGTGCCGGAAGCGGTGGCCATGAAGATGTAGGCGCCAGTAGGCTCTGCCGCCCACTCGGGGGTGTCGCCTTCTTCCTCGTCCACTTCCTCGACTTCGACCAGCTCGCCTTCGAGCACGGCGTCATCGGCGTCTTCGAGTTCTTCTTCAAGGTCGGCGTTCTGCTGCAAGGCCTCAAGATCGACCTGCAGCATGGCGGTGATGCGCTCACCCTCTTCCAGCGGCAGCAGGTTGACCAGCGGGCGACCACGGGCAGCGCGAGATGCCTCGGGGATTTCGTAGGTCTTTTTCCAGTACACCTTGCCCTTGCTGGAGAACAGCAGCAGGGTGGCGTGACTGTTGGCGACCAACAGGTGCTCGATGTAGTCCTCGTCCTTCACGCCGGTGGCCGACTTGCCCTTGCCGCCACGGCGCTGGGCCTGGTAGGCGGACAATGGTTGGGTCTTGGCATACCCACCATGGGAAATGGTCACTACGCGCTCTTCTTCGGGGATCATGTCGCCGTAGTTGAGGTCGTGGCTGGCATTGAGGATCTCGGTGCGGCGGGCATCGCCGTACTCGGCGCGAATCGCCTCGAGCTCTTCGCGGATCACTTCCATCAGGCGCTCGGCGCTGTTGAGAATGCGGATCAGCTCACCGATCTGCTCCAGGATTTCCTGGTACTCGGCCAGCAGCTTCTCGTGCTCCAGGCCAGTCAGGCGGTGCAGGCGCAGATCAAGGATCGCCTGGGCCTGTTCCGGCGACAGGTAGTACTTGCCGTCGCGCAGGCCGTACTGTTCAGGCAGGTCGGCCGGGCGGCACGAATCGGCACCGGCACGTTCGACCATGACCTGCACGGCACTCGATTCCCAGGCGGTGGACACCAGGGCTTCCTTGGCCTCCGACGGGGTGGGCGAGGCCTTGATCATCGCGATGACCGGGTCGATGTTGGACAGCGCAACCGCCTGGCCTTCAAGGATGTGGCCGCGCTCACGCGCCTTGCGCAGTTCGAACACGGTGCGCCGGGTGACCACTTCGCGGCGGTGGCGCACGAAGGCTTCGAGCAGGTCCTTGAGGTTGAGCAGGCGCGGACGGCCATCGACCAGGGCCACGACGTTGATGCCGAACACGCTTTGCAGCTGGGTCTGCGAGTACAGGTTGTTGAGCACCACCTCCGGCACCTCGCCGCGACGCAGCTCGATGACGATGCGCATGCCGTCCTTGTCGGACTCGTCGCGCAGCTCGGTGATGCCCTCGATCTTCTTCTCTTTGACCAGCTCGGCGATCTTCTCGATCAGGCGCGCCTTGTTCAACTGGTACGGCAGCTCGGTCACCACGATCTGCTGACGACCGCCCACCTTGTCGATGTCTTCGATCTGGGAGCGGGCCCGCATGTAGATGCGGCCACGGCCGGTGCGATAGGCCTCGATGATGCCCTGGCGGCCGTTGATCAGGCCTGCGGTAGGGAAATCGGGACCGGGGATGTGCTGCATCAGCTCATCGATGGTGACGTCCGGGTTGTCGATCAGCGCCAGGCAGCCATCGATGACTTCGCCCAGGTTGTGCGGCGGAATGTTGGTGGCCATGCCCACGGCGATGCCGCTGGAACCATTGACCAGCAGGTTGGGAATACGCGTCGGCATGACCGCCGGGATCTGCTCGGTGCCGTCGTAGTTGGGCACCCAGTCGACGGTTTCCTTGTGCAGGTCGGCCAGCAGCTCATGAGCCAGCTTGGCCATGCGCACTTCGGTGTATCGCATGGCCGCGGCGTTGTCGCCGTCCACCGAACCGAAGTTGCCCTGGCCGTCGACCAGCAGGTAGCGCAGCGAGAAAGGCTGGGCCATACGCACGATGGTGTCGTAGACCGCAGTGTCGCCGTGCGGGTGGTACTTACCGATCACGTCACCGACCACACGGGCGGATTTCTTGTACGGCTTGTTCCAGTCGTTGCCCAGTTCGCTCATCGCAAAGAGAACGCGGCGATGCACGGGCTTCAAGCCGTCACGCGCATCGGGCAGCGCTCGCCCGACAATCACGCTCATCGCGTAGTCGAGGTAAGACTGTCTCAGTTCGTCTTCGATATTGACCGGGAGGATTTCTTTGGCCAGTTCGCCCATGAGAAGCCTGATTCCTTTTTCTGGTGAAACTTCGCAGCGCCATCAAGGGCCGAACGAAGCTCGCCGCCGCAGTGCACTCGCCTGCGACGACTTACGACAAATCAATGAGTTGTGCCATGGATCTGCGCAATGAAGACCGCCGCACAGCGGGGTCTTGGAAACTGCCGGATATTACCACAACGGCAGGGGTAGTGGGAGATGCGGCAAGTGGCCAGCCGGGCCGCGAATTCATGCCCTGGCCGAGCGGTGCACGCCGGGGTGAACGGTAGCCGCGAGCCCCACAGGCCCGCGCTCGACAGCGCGCCGGGCAGGTGCGCCTGGGCGCGCGTGAACACCTGCTAGGTCGGCGGCAGGCTATGGCGCACGAAGGGTCTGCTGCGCCGCCCTTCAGTGAAGGCGCTTGCGGCACATCATCTGCGCCAGCTTGGCGGTATCCGGGCGTTCGATGATGCCGCGCTCGGTCACGATCACATCAATCAGGTCCGCCGGGGTCACGTCGAAGACCGGATTGAATACCTCCACCTCCGGTGCCACCCGCGTGCCGGCATAGTCGAGCAGTTCATCCGGCTCGCGCTCTTCAAGCGGGATGTCGTCCCCCGTCTCCAGGTTCAGGTCGATACTGCTGCTCGGGGCTACCACCATGAAGCGCACACCATGGTGCATGGCGCTGACCGCCAGTTGATAAGTGCCGATCTTGCTGGCCACATCCCCATTGGCAGCGATGCAATCAGCGCCGACCACGACCCAGGTGATGCCCTTGGACTTCATCAAGTGCGCCAGGGCCGAATCGGCGCACAGGGTGACCGGCAGGCCTTCGTTGGCCAGCTCCCAGGCCGTGAGCCGCGATCCCTGGAGCCACGGGCGAGTTTCCCCGGCGTACACCCGCTCCACCATGCCTTCCAGAAAGCCTGCGCGAATCACCCCCAGCGCGGTTCCGAAACCGCCGCTGGCCAAGGCGCCGGCATTGCCGTAGGTCAGCAGCGTCTGGGCATTGCCCTGGTGTCGGCGGATCAGTTCGGTGCCGTGCTGAGCCATGGTCAGGTTGGCCTCGCGATCGCTTTCGTGAATGGCCAGCGCCTCGGCTTCCAGTGCGCCCAGCACGTTCTCGTCGGGACGCAGGCGTTGCAGGCGCTCGCGCATCCGGTTCAAGGCCCAGAACAGGTTGGCTGCGGTAGGGCGCGCCTCGGCCAGGAGCATGAAATCCTCTTCGAGGTCCATCTCCCAGTCGCCACCTTCGGCCAGACGCTCCTCGGCGGCCAGTACCAGCCCATACGCGGCCACGATACCGATGGCCGATGCGCCGCGCACGGCCATGTCGCGAATGGCGGTGGCCACCTGGGCGACAGTGTCGCAGGCCAACCAGTGCTCCTGGGACGGCAGCAGGCGCTGGTCGAGCAGATGCAGAACGCCGCCCTGCCAGCGGATTCCGGTCACCTTCTCGGCCGCCAAAAGTTGCTCGCGCATCACCTCTCCCCGTCGTTCGCGTATCAAAAGCCGGCGATTATAGCGACCCGGCGCCCCGAGCGCTCGGGTATACTTCGGCCTTTTCCAGCGCAAGCTGCGCGCCGCAGACATCCGGCAGCACAAGCAAGGTTGGGCACAGCGTCGCTGGCCGAGGCGCCATCGCCGCCCGCCCTCTGGCATGGGCCTTTACGGCCACGCACAGAAAGCCGCCGCACTGCCCGACAGGCAAAAGGCCCACGGGGTGTGCACGAGCCCGGCCTGAACGCCGTGCGAACGCTTGGGCCAACGCCACCGTCTGTATGTCATGTACCTTGCAGCTTGCCACGTGAAGCTGATTCCCACGTTTCTGAGGACTGTTCAATGAGCAACGTCGACCGCGCTGAAATCGCCAAATTCGAAGCGCTGGCCCACCGCTGGTGGGACCGCGAGAGCGAGTTCAAGCCGCTGCACGATATCAACCCGCTGCGCGTCAACTGGATCGACGAGCGCGCCCATCTGGCTGGCAAGAAAGTGCTGGACGTGGGTTGCGGCGGCGGCATCCTCAGCGAAGCCATGGCCCTGCGCGGCGCCTCGGTGACCGGCATCGACATGGGCGAGGCGCCCCTGGCCGTCGCCCGCCTGCATCAACTGGAGTCGGGCGTGGAGGTCGAATACCGTCAGGTCACGGCCGAGGCCCTGGCCGAAGAAATGCCCGGTGCCTTCGACGTGGTCACCTGCCTTGAGATGCTCGAGCACGTACCTGACCCGTCATCGGTAATCCGCGCTTGCTACCGCATGGTCAAGCCAGGCGGCCAGGTGTTCTTCTCCACCATCAACCGCAACCCCAAGGCCTACCTGCTGGCCATCGTCGGCGCCGAGTACATCCTCAAGATGCTGCCGCGCGGGACCCATGACTTCAAGAAGTTCATCCGCCCTTCCGAGCTGGGTGCCTGGAGCCGCGTCGCCGGCCTTGAGGTCAAGGATATCATCGGCCTGACCTACAACCCGCTGACCAAGCACTACAAGCTCAGCAGCGACGTGGATGTCAACTACATGATCCAGACCCTACGCGAGGAATGAGCATGCGCCTGCGAGCGGTACTCTTCGACATGGACGGCACCTTGCTGGACACGGCGCCCGATTTCATCGCTATCTGCCAGGCCATGCTCGCCGATCGAGGCCTGCCGGCCGTCGACGACGAGCTGATCCGGGGTGTGATCTCCGGTGGTGCTCGCGCCATGGTGGCCGCCACCTTCGCCATGGACCCGCAGGCCGAGGGTTTCGAAGCCCTGCGCCTGGAGTTCTTGGAGCGCTACCAGCGCGACTGCGCCGTGCATACCCGCCTGTTCGATGGCATGAGCGAGCTGCTGGAGGACATCGAGCGAGGCAAGCTGCTGTGGGGCGTGGTCACCAACAAGCCGGTGCGCTTCGCCGAGCCGATCATGCAGCGCCTGGGCCTGGCCGAGCGTTCGGCCTTGCTGATCTGCCCGGATCATGTAAAGAACAGCAAACCCGACCCGGAGCCGCTCATCCTGGCCTGCAAGACCCTGGCGCTGGACCCTGCCAGTGTGCTGTTCGTCGGTGACGACCTGCGCGATATCGAATCCGGCCGAGATGCTGGCACCCGCACCGCCGCGGTACGCTTCGGCTACATCCATCCCGAGGACAACCCCAACAACTGGGGTGCTGACGTGGTGGTGGACAGCCCGCAGGACCTGCGTAAAGTCATCGACAGCGCCCTGTGTGGTTGCTGATCACCGCTAACGCCAAAGGATCTGACATGTTCGAATACACTGCCCGCCCCGACCTGCTCAAAGGCCGGGTCATCCTGGTCACCGGTGCCGGGCGCGGCATCGGTGCTGCCGCGGCCAAAGCCTACGCCGCCCTGGGCGCCACGGTGCTGTTGCTCGGCAAGACCGAAGCGAACCTCAATGCGCTCTATGACGAGATCGAAGCGGCCGGGCATCCCCAGCCTGTGGTGATCCCGTTCAACCTGGAAACCGCCCTGGCCCATCAGTACGACGAGCTGGCGGTCATGATCGAGGAACAGTTCGGGCGCCTGGACGGGTTGCTCAACAACGCCTCGATCATCGGTCCACGCACGCCCATGGAACAGTTGTCGGGCGACAACTTCATGCGCGTCATGCACATCAACGTCAATGCCACCTTCATGCTCACCAGCACCCTGCTGCCGCTGCTCAAGCAGTCCGAAGACGCTTCGGTGGTGTTCACCAGCAGCAGTGTCGGGCGCAAGGGCCGCGCCTATTGGGGCGCCTACGGCATCTCCAAGTTCGCCACCGAAGGCATGATGCAGACCCTGGCCGACGAACTCGAAGGGGTGGCGCCGGTGCGCTCCAACAGCATCAACCCGGGCGCGACGCGTACGGCCATGCGCGCGCAGGCCTACCCGAGCGAGAACCCCCAGGACAACCCGCTGCCCGAGCAAATCATGCCGGTCTACCTCTACCTGATGGGGCCTGACAGCAAGGATGTGAACGGGCAGGCATTCAACGCCCAGTGAACGGCTCGTCTACCTGAGACCGCCTTGCGCGTTCTCGGCCGTTTCGCAGCCCATCGCCGGCGTATCGGCGATGGGCTGAGCCTGCGTCACGACAGGCGCGCAATCACCCCGCCGCCAACGCCGGGCTCGCCCGCTCGTGCTGGGTGGCTTCAAGTTGCATGCACCGCTCCAGGAACAGGTACATGCAGTCATAGCTCTTGCAGATCGCCCGGCGCAATTCGGTGCGCAAGGCCGTGCTCGGGTTCTCGCCTACCAGCGTACAGATGATCTCCAGCGCCTCCCACGGGTGGGTGTCGTCATACTGCGCGTGCATCTTGAGCCACTTCATGGCCCGCTTGCGCTGCTCTTCCGGGAAGCCCATCGCGTAGGTGTCGGTGGAACACACCACCGCCGACCACTCCCCGGTGGCTCCTTCGATGGCATAGTTGGTGGCGGCCATGGCAATGGCCAGGTTTTCCGTGGCACACACACGCCAGCACCAATCGTTGAGGCCATTGAGCTCAGGCGGCACATCCTGAGCCTGCAGGTCGTGCAGGTGAATGCCGTGGGCGTGGGCCCAGTTCACCCAGTAATCGGCATGGTTAAGCTCCACGCGGATATTGCGCATCAACCAGCGCCGCGCCATGTCCTCGCCTGGGTGCCGGCCATAACGGGTCTTGGTGAGGTTATGGGCCATGTACAACGAGAACTGCTCGACCACCGGCCAGCCGCCGATCAGGTACTGGCGAATGGTCGCTTGCTTCAATTTGCCGTCACGCAGACGTCGATACACCTCATGGTCAACCACTCGCTGCTTGCTCTCATGGCAATCGGCAAGCAGTTGCTGGGCCCATTTGGGGTAACTGGCCGGGTCCATCAATGGCCCGATACGAACGAATGCATCAATCACTGTCTACTCCTTGTTCCTTGTGATTTCCAGCTAACGAAAGGTGCCAGGCGCCCGCTGCAACAGAGGCCGGGCGGCAATCCGTTGGCGATGCAGACTGTCACATGTGAATACCTGGGGCCGCTCGATCAGATAGCCCTGGGCGTAATCGACACCAATTTCCTGTAGCGCTTGTTCGATCATGGGTGTTTCCACGAATTCTGCAATGGTGCGCTTGCCCATGACATGGCCAATATGGTTGATGACCTCCACCATGGCCCGATTGACCGGATCGTCCAGCATGTCCTTGACGAAGCTGCCGTCGATCTTGAGGAAGTCGACGGGCAGATGCTTGAGGTAGGCGAACGATGACATGCCTGCACAGAAATCATCCAGTGAAAAACGACAACCCAGGCCTTTTAGCTCGTTGATGAAGCGAATGGCGCTGCCCAGGTTGGCAATGGCGCTGGTTTCGGTGATTTCGAAGCAGATCATGCGCGGAGGAATGGCATATTCGGCGAACAGGCGCTGCAGGTATTCGAGGAACTTGTCATCGCCGATGCTGGCACCGGACAGGTTGATGGCGCAGGTCGACAGCGGCCCCTGGTGGCCTGCATCCAGGCATTGGCGGATGATGATGAAGACGTTGCGCACTACCCAGCGATCGAGCGCGGTAATCAGCCCGTAGCGTTCGGCAGCCGGGATGAAGCTGTTGGGGAGTATGGTGCGCCCGCTTTCATCGTGTAGGCGCAACAGGATTTCGATGTGGCCGGGCCCCTCGAAAGCCTTCAACGGCGCGATCTCCTGGGCGTACAGGCAAAATCGGTTCTCTTCCAGGGCCACGTGCAAGCGCTGAATCCAGGCCATCTCGCCAAACCGAATGGACAGCTCGCTGTCATCGGCGTGGTACACCTGAACCCGGTTGCGCCCCTTTTCCTTGGCCATGTAGCAGGCCATGTCAGCAGCCCGCAGTGATGCCTCGAGGGTGCCGGGGGCCTGAGCGATATGCACCAGCCCGATGCTGACCGTGGTCACGAACGGCCGGCCTTTCCACACGAAATGCAGGCTCTGGACGGTCTGGCGTAACTGCTCGGCAATCCGCTCGGCCTGCTCGGACGGGCAATTCTCCAGCAACACGCCAAACTCATCGCCCCCCAGCCGCGCCAGCGTGTCACCTTCTCGCAGGCCCGATTGCAGCACGGCGCAAATGTGCCGAAGCAGCTCGTCCCCGGCGGCATGCCCGCACGTATCATTGACCAGCTTGAACTGATCCAGGTCCAGGAACATCAGTGAATGCCGCCCAGGCTGGCGCGCCAGCGCATTGAGCGCCTGCTCCAGCCGGTATTCGAACTCGCGACGGTTGGCCAGGCCTGTCAGCGCATCGTGCGTGGCCTGCCAGGAGAGGTTGGCGATGTACTGGCGCTCCTGGGTCATGTCGTGCAGCACCAGCACGATGCCATTGACCTGTCCGTCATTGACAATGGACGAGCCCACCAGGTTGATCGACACCGTGCTGCCGTCCAGGCGCTGAATCAGCCGGGCATGTTCGGCGCCCCCTTTCAAACTGCCACTGAGCACCTGCTCCACCAGGCTGCGGCCCTCGTCCACGTCGTGCTCATCCACCAGGGTGAACAGGGCCGACAACGGCAGGCCCAGGGCCTGGGCGGCCTTCCAGTGGGTCAGCTGCTCGGCCGCCGGGTTCATGTAGCCGATCAAGCCCTCCACATCCGTGGTGATTACCGCATCACCGATAGCCTGCAAAGTGATCTGCGCCCGCTCCTTTTCTTCCTGCAGCGCGTTGGCAAACGCCTGGCGCTGGGCCAGCAGTTTGCTGGAGCGCCGCCAGGCGATGGTGATCAGGATCATCGCAGTCAGCAGGTTGGTGATCAGCAGCACCCGCAGCAGGACGCGCGACCCCTCGCCCAGGGCATCGCTGAACGCCTTGGCAGCCGGCGTCACCCCCTCGTTGATGGTGGCAATGCGGCTTTTCCAGGCACGAATCACCTGCTCATCGACCGGCCCGCTGGCGAAGCGCTGGTGCATCTCGCCTGCCAGCACGTTCAGCTTGGCCAGGTAGTCGTCGCCGATGTCCCAATAATTGATGGCTGTCTGCAGGTAGCTGACAGTACGAAAGTGGCGGTAGAACCAGATGATGCGTTCCACGTCGTCGGGGTGGTTGCCACCTTGCAGGACGGCCTGGCGCACCGCCTCCAGGTCCAGATTCGACTGATCCATGAGCTTGCGCGCGCGGTGATCGCCCTGGGGCACCACGATGGCCTGCTGGTAGCGGCCATAGGTGGCTTCGTCGCGCGTGGTGGCGTACAGATTGAGGTAGTAGATGGCGTCTTTTTGCGCCTTTGACCACAAGCTTTCGCCCGCCACGTAGGCACGCACGGCAGAAAGCGTGTAGAGGCTGAGACTGCCAAGGGCGACCTGGAAAACCACCACGGCGATGAATGGCCAGGTGAGCCCGAGGAGCTTGGGCGCTTCTTGAGTGCGATGTCCCTTCATGGAGTCCCTGTCACAGAGCAGATAAGGCGCGAATCAACCCAGACAAAGCACAGCGTAGGCCATCTGCCATTAACGCGATGAAAATTTAGGGGCCCGATTTCAGTCAATGATAGCCGCCGCGCCTGCTGCCTGCAGGGCGCAGAGTCTGGCTCGCCGGTTTGAGCGTGGCGCGGTGCTGGACCCATTGTCGCAGACACCGCACGGACCCCGTCAATCACGTCATGCCAGCCTGGTTTTTGGCCCACTCAAGTGCGCACCGCAGGGGCCGGGCTTGACCCGTGCGCACGGCGCGGGCCGACCGCTTGTCAGAGTTCGAGATCCAGCAGCGCCGCCCCCAGCGTCTTGCCATGGGCATCCAAGGCCAGCGATCGGGTCACACCGCCACGCAGGATGCCGGGCAGCACGAAGTTCAACGCCCCGAGCTGCGCCAGCTCGTACCGGCGAACGGGGGGGCCTGCCGGGTCCAGCAACTCGGCAAAGTGGGCCGTGACGCGCTCTACCGTCAGCCACTGGGCCAGGCGCGGGTAGTCAGCCGAATCAAAGGCGATTACCGAGATGTTCGACGTGTCGCCCTTGTCGCCAGTACGACTGTGGGCTATATCGCGCAATTTCGTGTGGGTACTCATGCCACCTCCTCCAGATGCACCTGCAAGGCGACCGCGTCCCTGGGCAGCAACAGCGAAGCCACCGCCACCACCTGACGCACCGACTTGCTCGCTCCACCGCCGCCATAGGGGCCGTTGGTGTAGAGGGTTTCCACCTCGTTGCCGATGCGCACCGCATCATTTTTGGTGGCGCAGCGCGCCGCCACACGCAGCCGCACCTCCCAGGGCTCGCCCTGGGCGCGCTGGGCCAGGTCGTCACCGTGCAAGGCGCTGACGCCTATCAGCTCGCTGCGTATATCGTCGCAGGCCACACCGGTCAGTTGCAGGCGCTTGCGTACGATCGCTTCGGCCAGGCGCCCGCGGGCCACCGCACCAGGGCCGCCATAGGACATCTGCCCTTCGCCGATCCAACCGTCGAGAAAACCCACCGACACCTTCAACGCCTCCGGGCGCGCGCGCCCACTGGCGCCTCGCACCTGGACCTCATCTTGATCCAGGGCCTGAAACGTCACCTGACTGAAATCAGCCGTCACATCGGGCGTAAGGTAAGCGGCCGGATCATGCACTTCGTACAACAGTTGCTCGGTGCAGGTAGCGGTATCGATGCGCCCGCCGGAACCGGCCACCTTGCTGATCACCGCATGGCCCATGGCATCGATTTCGGCCAGCGGGAAGCCGAGGCGGTCGAGTTCGGGCACTTCCTTCACCCCGGGGTCGGCGAAGTAGCCGCCGCTGATTTGCCCTGCGCATTCGAGCAGGTGCCCGACCAGGGTGCCGCGCCCCAGTAGCGTCCAGTCGTCGACGCGCCAGCCGAACTCGAACAGCTGCGGTGCGAGAAACAGCGACGGATCGGCCACACGGCCGGTGACCACGATATCTGCATCGGCCTGCAATGCCTGCACGATACCCTCTGCGCCCACATAAGCGTTGGCTGAAATCAATCGATCGCCCAGTTCAGAGAGGGTGGCACCGTTGTCGAGGGTCTGCTCGGGCCATTGCTGCAAGGTGGCGAGCACATCGTCGCCGGTCAGCGCCGCCACTTTGATACCAGGCAAGCCCAGCTCAGCCGCGATGCGGCGGATTTCAGAGGCCGCGCCCAGTGGGTTGGCCGCACCCATGTTGGTGATGATGCGCAGGCGCCGCCGCGTGCCGTCGGCCCCTATACCTACGTAGGGCAGCACGCGGCGCATGCGCTCGCCCAGCAAGGGGTCGAAACCACCGTGCGGGTCCAGCAACCGCGCTTGCTGCGCCAGGGCGATGGTGCGCTCGGCCAGGCATTCGAACACCAGGTAGTCCAGTTCACCCTGTTGCGCCAACTCGATGGCCGGCTCGATGCGGTCGCCCGAATAACCGGCGCCAGCGCCGATGCGTATGGTCTTCATCTAGAAAACTCCAATGACCAGGGCGGTCAAGGTCATCAGAACCGAGGCCGCGAACAGGAAAGGGATGGTGAAGCGCTGGTGATCGGCCAGTTCGATCTTGCACAGGCCAACCAGCAGGAAGGTCGCGGGAGTCAGTGGACTGACCGGAAAACCCGTGGTGTGCACGCCCAGAAGCGAAGCCTGGGCTACTTGCATCGGGTCCACGCCCAGGGCTCTGCCAACCTCGGCGACCACCGGCATGATGCCGAAGTAGAACGAATCCGGGTCGAACAGCAGGCTCAGGGGCATGGAAAGAAAACCGACTACCGCAGGAATCAGTTGGCCATGCCCTGCAGGAATCTGCCCCACCGCCACCTCGGCCATCGCTTTGAGCATGCCGGTGCCTTGCATGATGCCGGTGAAGACGCCCGCAGCCAGAAGAATGCTGGCCATGGTCAGCGCGGTCTTGGCATGGGCGTCGATGCGCGCCCGCTGCGCGTCCACGTTGGGGTAGTTCAGGCACAAGGCGAGCACGGTACCGACCATGAACATCACCACCGGGTCCACCACCCCTGCGATCATTACGCCCATCACCACCAGGGTCAGCAGCAAATTGGGCCAGAACAGGCGCGGCTTGCGCAGCTCGCGTTCGGCGTCAGTCAGCACACGCTGGTGAGGGGTGACGTCGAGCGCGTCCCGGCCCAGACCCAGGCGCCGTTCTTCGCGTCGCCCAAGCCAGTAGGCACAGGCGAAGACGAAGATCAGCCCGACGATCTGCACCGGAATCAGCGGCTGAAACAGGTCAGCCACCGGCACGTGCAGCGCTGCCGATGACCGCAGCACCGGGCCGGTCCAGGGCAGGAAGTTGACCCCGGCCGCCATGGCCGTGACGCAGGCCAGGATGCGCTTGTCCATGCCCAGGCGGGTGTACAGCGGCAGCATCGCGGGGATGGTCACCAGGAAGGTCACTGCGCCCGAACCGTCCAGGTGCACCAGCAGGGCCAGCAGGGCCGTGCCCATGACGATGCGCGTCGGGCGTGTGCCGACGCGCTTGAGGATGCGGTCGATGATCGGGTCGAGCATGCCGGCGTCGGTCATGATGCCGAAGAACAGGATGGCAAAGACGAACATGCCCACGACCGGGGCGACGTTCTTGATGCCGGTGATGATGAAGCCGCTGGTTTGCAGGCCGAAGCCACCGAGCAACGCCGCGATGATGGGCAGGGCGATCAGGGCGACCAGGGGGGAGATGCGTTTGCTCATGATGCTCACGAGCATGCACAGGACAGTAGCGACACCGAGGGTGGCGAGCATGGGGTTTCCTCTTCGGGCTCAGGTCCGCGGTTGCGAGAGAAGGCCCTGTTGTTGTTTTGCAAGAGTAATAACAACGGCGTTAGGCTCTGTGAATTGAAATATTCGGCAGGCCACGTTCGGAAAAACAAAATGAAGAATGCGATCCAGCTCATCCGCGCGTTCCTGGCGGTGGCGCGAACCGGTAACTTTTCCAAGGCCGCCCTGACCCTGAACCTGTCGCCCTCGGCGCTCACCGTGCAGATTCGCCAACTCGAAGACTGGCTTGGGGTGACCTTGCTCGAACGCAGCCCGCGTCACGTAGGCCTCACCGCTGCCGGTCAGCATGCGTTGCTACCGATGGAAAAGTTGCTGCTCGATCTGGACAACATCGTCGAGGCGGCCCGTGACCATGCCACCTCCCGCCGTGGTGTACTGACCATCGCGGCCCTGCCCTCGCTGTGCTCGGGGTTGCTGCCAGGCGTGGTGCAGCGCTTTCGCGAACGCTTCCCCGGCATCGAGGTCCGGCTGCGTGACGTGGTAGCCCAGCGCATCGATACGCTAGTGCTGGAGCAGGAAGTGGATTTCGGCCTGGGTGTGCAGGCCCGGCCTACCCAAGGGCTGGCGTTCAAGGCCGTGCTCGAAGATCGCCTGTGCCTGTACGTACCGCACGACCACCCCTTGGCCAGGCATACGGCGGTGACGCTGGCCGAAGCGGCGGCATACCCCATGCTGCTGACCGGACGGGACAGCAGCGTGCGCAACCTGGTCGAGCGGCTGTTCGCCGACGCGCGCTTGCCCCTAGCGGCAGGGCTTGAAGCCAACTACATGTCGACGGTGCTGGCACTGGTGCGTCAGGGCCAGGGCGTGGCGTTGTTGCCCGAGTCAGCCGACGAGGGCCGTCACGAAGTGAGCAAGGTGGCGGTGGATCATCCGGGAGTGGTACGCGAGATCGGCGTGATCACGCGGGCTGAACAGGTGATGGCGCCGGCCGGTGTCGAATTCCTGCGATTGCTCAGGCCCTAGCCTGGGTGTGAAACGCTCGAATACGCGGTGAGACTGTGTTGCAAGCAGCCCCGTCTGACCGTCGCCCCAAGGCACTTCACACAGCGCTCAGAGCTGCTGCAGGTGCCCGTACAGTTTGGCGTACAACCCGCCCTCGGCAATCAACTGCTGATGGTCGCCGTCCTCGGCCACATGACCGCCGTCGAACACCAGCACCCGGTCCGCCTGTTTCACCGCCGACAAGCGGTGGGCAATGATCAGCGTGGTGCGGCCCTTGAGAAAACGCGCCAGCGCCTGATGCAGGTTGTATTCGGTGGCAGCGTCCAGCGCCGAGGTGGCTTCGTCCAGAATGACCACCTTGGGTTCGGCCAGTACCATGCGTGCAATGGCCAACCGTTGACGCTGACCGCCGGACAAGCGAACACCCGAACGTCCCACCACGCTGTCCAGGCCGTGAGGCAGCGCGGCGATGGTGCCGTCGAGCTGAGCGATCCGCAGTGCCTGCCAGCAGGCATCATCGGTGCAGTCCCGGCCCATGGTCAGGTTGGCCCGCACACTGTCGTTGAACAGCGACGGGTGCTGCAAGACCACGGCCACCTGCTCACGCAGGGTTTCCAGGCCGATTTCCTGCAGGGTGGCACCGCCGAAGCGAATGGTGCCTGCATCCGCGCTGTACAGCCCGAGCAGCAGTTGCACGAGCGTGCTCTTGCCACCCCCGCTGGCGCCGACAATGGCAACCTTCTCACCGGGTGCGATGGCCAGGTTCAGGTTATCCAGCACCGGCTCGTCGGCGTAGGCAAAGGACAGGTCCCGTACCTCGATGCCCACCGTGGCGTGCCCGGCGAAAGGGTCACTGGCTGCCGGGTACTGGGGCTCGTCGGCGCGTGCCAGCAGCTCATTGAGGCGGTTGAGCGCACCGCCAGCGGCATAGTAGGCATATTGCAGGTTCAGCAACTGCTCGACCGGGCCGATCATGAACCAGAGGTAGCTGAAGACGGCAAGCATCTGGCCGATCGACAAGTCCGAGAACAACACCGTCAACATGGCCGCTGCGCGGAAGATGTCGATGCCGAACTGGAACAACAGTCCGCTGGCGCGGCCGCTGGCGTCGCTCTTCCACTGCGATTCCACGGCGTAGTCGCGCACCTCGCGCGCCTTGACGCCCAATCGACCGAGGAAATAGCCCTGGCGATTACTGGCGCGGACCTCCTGGATGGCATCGAGCGTTTCGGCTAACGCCTGGGTGAAGCGGGCCGTGCTGTCGTTCTCGAGCTTTTTCAGGTGCTTGACCCGCTTGCCCAACTGCACCGTGAAGTAGATGACCAGCGGGTTGAACAGCAGGATCAGCAGCGCCAGTTGCCAGTGCATCCACAGCAGGATGGCGGCCGTGCCGGTGAGGGTGAGCATGGCGACCAGAAAGCGGCTGAGGGTCTCGCCCACGAACTTGTCGAGGGTGTCCAGGTCCGTGACCAGGTGCGTGGTGACCGTGCCGCTGCCCAGGTTCTCGTACTCTTTCAGGGAAATACGCTTGAGCCGTTCGATCAGGCGAATGCGTAGCCGGTAGACGATGTCCTTGGCCAATCCGGCGAACAGCCTGGCCTGGATGACGTTGAACGCCAGTGCCGCCAGGCGCAGGCACAAGGTCAGGCACAACATCAGGCCGATATAGCCTGCTGCGACCTGCCAGCCAGACGGCAGCAGCTGGTTCATCCACTTGAGCGCGGCATCGCCGTGCCCGAGCAGCACTTCATCCACCAGCAGCGGCAGCAATAATGGGATCGGGACACTGCAGCAGGCTGCCAGCACGGCAATCAGGTTCGCCGTCCACAGCTGCTTTTTGTGGTGCAGGGCAAGCCGGCGGATTTCCGACCAGCTCAACCGGTCGGCCGAGCCCGCCGGCTTGGACGGCGCCGGGTCGGGCGACCCGGGCACATCAAGCATTGGCAGCCTGCTGCAGCCAGCGGCCAAGCAACGGTTGCAGACGCTCAAGCGGCTGATAACCGTTGGTCAGCAAGGCCAGTTGGCCGTTGCGCTCAGCGAGCAAGGTCGGGAAGCCCGCGATGCCCAAGCCTTGCGCCCAGGCGAAATCCGCGGCGGTGGCAGCGCGGGTTTCGGCGCGGGTGAACGCCTCGGCGAACGGCCCGCGCTCAAAACCCGCCTGCTCGGCCAGCTCCACCAGGTGCGGGGCGGTGGTCACGTCATGAGCCCCTTCATAGAACGCAGACTGTATGGCTGCCAGCAGAGGCCAGAGGCGCTCGCCATCCAACTCGCGGGCAGCAACCAGTGCTCGGCAGGCCGGTTCGGTGTCGTAGACAAAGCCGTCGGGCATGGCGCCCTCGAAATTGAAAGGCTGCCCCGTTGTCTGGGCCACGGCCTGCCAATGCTCGAGAATGTACTTGCGGGTGGCGCCGTCCAGCGCGGCACTGCCGCTGCGCAGCCCGCCGACCACCAGATGGGTAGGCACGCCCGCCTGACTGGCCTGATCGATCAGCGCACTGGCCACCGGTGCGAAGCCCCAGCACCAGGAACACATCGGGTCCATCACGTAGATCAGGCGCGCAGACATCAATCAGGCCTCGGCTTTGTAGTTGTGGCCAATCGGGTGTGGCAGGTTGCGGGCCTTGGCCAGCTCGATCTGCTTCTGCCGGTCGATGGCGCTGCGGCGGGTCTTTTCGCTCAGCGAATCCCAGCAGTGCGGGCAGCTTACACCTGGCGAGTAGTGCTCCGAGGCACGCTCCTGGGCATTGATCGGGTGACGGCAGGCGTGGCACTGGTCATATTCACCCTCGCTCAGGTCATGGCGAACAGTGACGCGGTTATCGAACACGAAGCAGTCGCCCTCCCACAGGCTTTGTTCCTGTGGCACTTCCTCGAAGTACTTCAGGATGCCACCTTTCAGATGATAGACCTCCTCGAAGCCTTCACCGAGCATATAGCTGGACGCTTTTTCGCAACGGATGCCGCCAGTGCAGAACATGGCGACCTTCTTGTGGCGGGCCGGGTCGAAGTTGGCCTTGATGTAGTCGGGAAATTCGCGGAACGTTTCGGTCTTGGGGTCGATGGCACCCTTGAACGTGCCGATGGCCACTTCGTAGTCGTTGCGCGTGTCGACCAGCAGCACCTCGGGGTCGCTGATCAGCGCGTTCCAGTCCTTGGGCTCGACGTAGGTGCCCACCGCCTGATTGGGGTCGACCCCAGGCACGCCCAGGGTGACGATCTCTTTCTTGAGCTTGACCTTGGTACGGTAGAAGGGCTGCTCGTCGCAGTACGACTCCTTGTGGTCGATGTCCACCAGGCGCGGGTCGCTGCGCAGCCAGGCCAGCAGGCCGTCGATGCCTTCGCGGGTGGCCGACACGGTGCCGTTGATGCCCTCATGGGCCAACAGCAAGGTGCCTTTGACATGGTTGTCGAGCATGGCCTTGAGCAGCGGCTCGCGTAGCTCGACGTAGTCTTGCAAGGTGACGAACTTGTACAGCGCCGCGACGACGATGGGGTGTGACATGAATCAGGTTCTCCAGGTGGCTGCCCTCGTAAGGGGCGGACCGGGTTACACAATGAACAAAGGGCCGCCGCACGCCCATCGCAGGCACGCCTGCCGCTTCAGGTGCCCGGTGCGTCAACGCAGTGGGGTTACCTGAAGCAGCTGGCGTACCAGCGATGGGCTGTGCAGCAGCCCCTTTTTGGGATGAAGCGGATTCTACCAGAACAACAGCAAGCTTTCAGTGCCCGCCGCCGGCGCAGACAGGCGATGCCGGCGCACTGCCGACCTGTGCCCATTCATCGCCGGTATAGGTGTGAATCGCCAGCGCATGAATCTGGCCCATCAGCTCGCCCATGGTCGCATACACCTTCTGGTGCCGCTTGACGCTGTTCAAGCCTTCGAACACCTCGCTCACGATCACGGCCTTGTAGTGGGTCTGCTGACCACGGCTGTGCATGTGGCTTTCATCGAGCACCTGCAGGTGCTGAGGCGCCAGGCTCGCCAGTTGCTGTTCGATACGCTGTTGCATGTTCATGGCCGTGCTCACTTCTTGGCTGGCGCGGCTGCCTTGCCGTAGTTGGGGTCCAGCTCCTTGGTCATGTCTTCAAGCAGCTTGTTGACCACCGGCACCGCCGGTTCGAGGGTCTGCTGGGTCAGCTGAGCCGATTGCTGGGTGACCTTGGGCATCTCGCGCAGCACCTTGCGGCCAAGGGGCGACTCGTAGAACTTGACCAGGTCCTTGAGCTCTTGCTCGGTAAAGGTCTGGGTGTAGAGGTCGACCATCTTGGGCTTGAGCTTCTTCCAGCCGATGGCGTTGTCCAGCGCGGCGTTGGCCTTGGCCTGGTAGCTTTCCAGCACAGGCTGCTTGGAGGCAGGCGCCTTGGTCTGGGCAAAGCGCTGGGCGAACATCTGCTGCACTTGCATGTACACCGGCGTGCCCAGTTTGTCGGCATTGGCCAAGGTCAGGAATTTCTCGGCAGCGGCGTTGTGGCTGGGGGTGGCGGCCAGGACCTGGCCACTGGCGCAAGCCAGGGCGACAGCAGCACAGAGGACACGAAGACGGGTCATTGCATTTCCTTCAGGAGGGGGAGGCGGTACCTCAGAGCGAGCATTCTGCGCCCGCCAGGGCGAGCTGCTCAAGTGGCACGACAGGCGATTGAACCGCCAGGTCGCATGAGGGCCTAAACTGCTGATTCTGACTGACAGGGAGTGAATGCAGCATGAGCCGTATCGAAACAGACAGCCTTGGGCCGGTCGAAGTTCCTGAGCACGCCTACTGGGGCGCGCAGACTCAGCGCTCGTTGATCAACTTCGCCATCGGCCAGCAACGCATGCCGCTCGCCGTCCTGCATGCCCTGGCCCTGATCAAGAAGGCCGCTGCCCGCGTCAACGACCGCAACGGTGCACTGCCCGCCGACATTGCCCGGCTGATTGAGCAGGCCGCCGATGAGGTCCTGGACGGCAAGCACGACGATCAGTTCCCGCTGGTGGTCTGGCAGACCGGCAGTGGCACGCAGAGCAACATGAACGTCAACGAGGTGATCGCAGGTCGCGCCAACGAACTGGCCGGCCAGGTGCGCGGCGGCAAGTCGCCGGTGCACCCCAACGATCACGTCAACCGCTCCCAGAGCTCCAACGACTGCTTCCCCACCGCCATGCACATCGCAGCCGCCCAGGCCGTGCACGCGCAACTGCTGCCGGCTATCGCCGAGCTGTCCTCGGGCCTGGCCGAGCTGTCGGCACGGCACCATCGCCTGGTCAAAACCGGACGCACCCACATGATGGATGCCACGCCGATTACCTTCGGCCAGGAAGTCTCGGCGTTCGTGGCGCAACTCGATTATGCCCAGCGCGCCATCCGCGCCAGCCTGCCGGCGGTGTATGAGCTGGCCCAGGGCGGCACGGCGGTGGGCACGGGCCTCAATGCGCCCCAGGGGTTCGCCGAAGCCATTGCTGCCGAGCTGGCCGCTCTGTCCGGGCTGCCCTTCGTGACCGCACCCAACAAGTTTGCAGCGCTGGCCGGGCACGAGCCGCTGACCAGCCTAGCTGGGGGGCTGAAAACCTTGGCGGTGGCCTTGATGAAGATCGCCAACGACCTGCGCCTGCTCGGATCAGGGCCCCGTGCGGGGTTGGCCGAGGTACGCTTGCCCGCCAACGAGCCCGGCAGTTCGATCATGCCGGGCAAGGTCAACCCGACACAGTGCGAGGCGCTGTCGATGCTGGCCTGCCAGGTGCTTGGCAACGATACCACCATCGGTTTTGCCGCCAGCCAGGGGCATCTGCAGTTGAACGTGTTCAAGCCGGTGATCATCCACAACCTGCTGCAGTCCATCGAGCTGTTGGCAGACGGTTGCCGCAACTTCCAGCAGCATTGCGTAGCGGGCATCGAGCCAGATACCGAGCAGATGGCCGCACACCTGGAGCGAGGGCTGATGCTGGTAACGGCACTCAACCCGCATATCGGTTACGACAAGGCTGCCGAGATTGCCAAGAAAGCCTATGGCGAGGGCAAGACCCTGCGTGAGGCGGCGCTTGAGCTGGACTACCTCACCAACGAGCAGTTCGATGAGTGGGTAAGGCCGGAGAACATGCTGGCGCCGGGTGGCAAGGGTTGAAGTCTGTGGGGGCGGCTTGCGTTGCCCCCTTTTATTCGGCAGCGCCAAGAAGGCTCGCGCATTGGGTGTGGGAGCGACTGTCTTGCACCGCATCCGGGCCAGCGAGTCCCCGTGTGAGCGGCAGCGATAGGCTGCCGAGCGGCCGCAACCATTCCTGCTGCTCCTGCTGCCCAACCGGCGTCTGATCAGAGGCGCCACACTCCCCCAACACCTAGGACACCTGCGCAAGCCGCGCGCGACGTGCCCGCCATCCCGCCACCAGTGAAGGCCCGAGCGCAACCAGCGCCGAGCCTGCCACCACGACCACAGCCCCTACATACCCGAGCAGGTTGATCTGCTCCGCCTGCACATACTCAGGCCACACCAGCGCAGCCAGTGCCACCGCCACGAACGTCACCAAGGGGGTCAATGCCAACGTCGCACTGACCCGGGAAGCCTCCCAATGCGCCAGGGCTTCGGCAAAGGCGCCATAGGCCACCAGCGTGTTCAGGCAGCACGCCAGCAGCAGCCAGCCCTGTACGGGGCTCAGTTGCAAGACTTCCAGCGGCTGCACCCAAGGCGTCAGCAGCGCCGCGCAGCACAGGTAGATCACCATCATCACCTGCTGCGAGTTCCACACCGTCAGCAACTGCTTCTGGCTCAAGGCGTAGAACACCCAGATACTGGTGGCCAGCACAATGGTGAGCACACCCGTGGTATAGGCGCCAAGCGAAGTCAACAGTTCTTCCAGGCGCTGGTTGAAGAACAGCCCGAAACCTGCCAGCAGGATCAACAGCCCCACCCCCTGCCCTACGCTGAATCGCTCGCGAAACACGAATACGCTGGCCACCAGCAACAGCACCGGCCCCAGCTGCACCACCAGCTGCGCCGTACCAGGGCTGAGCAGCTTCAAGCCGATCAGGTACAGCACGTAATTGCCCATCAGCCCCAGCACCGCCACCCCCACCAGGCCCCTGCCCTTGCGCGTGAGCCTGCCCAAAGACGGCAGGCGACGGTTGGCCGTCAGCCAGGCGCACAGCAGCCCACCGGACACCAGCAGGCGATACCAGGTCACCGTCAACGGGTCCATCACCTGCAACACCTGCTTGAGCTTGATCGGCAGGATGCCCCATAGCAATGCAGTCAACAGGGCAAGCAGCAGGCCGTGAACCCAACGGCCGGAGGTGGTATGCATGGTGTCCTCGATCAGATCCGTGGTGGGGGTGGCTGAATTCTACGGGGTTGCGCAGGTAGCCAGCGCAGGCATGCCGGGAAAAGAATTCATCACGTCATTCTATGGGGGCATGATGCGGGCAACACACCGGAGCGCAGCCGTGTTGCACATGCCCACCTGCCTGTCAGGGGTACGCGCCCCGCCTACTTCTTGTGCTTGGCGAACGCCGCTTCCAGCGCCTCGTTGATAGTGCGCAGGACCTTGACCCGCGCCCAGCGCTTGTCGTTGGCTTCGACCAACGTCCAGGGCGCGATCTCGCTGCTGGTGCGGTCGACCATATCGCCTACGGCCTGGCTGTAGTCGTCCCACTTGTCGCGGTTGCGCCAGTCGTCCTCGGTGATCTTGTAGCGCTTGAATGGGGTTTGCTCACGCTCCTCGAAGCGTTCGAGCTGGGTCTGCTGGTCGATGGCCAGCCAGAACTTGACCACTACCACGCCCGCGTTCACCAGTTGCTCTTCGAAGTCGTTGATTTCGCCATAGGCGCGCATCCAGTCGGCAGGGCTGCAGAACCCCTCGACCCGCTCCACCAGCACCCGGCCATACCAGGAGCGGTCGAAGATGGTGAACTTGCCACGCGCGGGAATGTGCCGCCAAAAACGCCACAGGTAAGGCTGCGCGCGTTCTTCTTCGGTCGGCGCGGCAATGGGCACGATCCGGTACTGACGGGGGTCCAGGGCAGCGGCCACGCGCCGGATCGCACCGCCTTTGCCCGCCGCATCATTGCCTTCGAAGGCCGCTACCAGGGCATGACGGCGCATGTGCTTGTGACGCAGCAAACCGGCCAGGCGCGCCTGCTCGGTGACCAGTTGCTCTTGATAGTCGGCCTTGTCCAGACGCACTGTCAGGTCCAAGGCACCGAGCAGGCTGCGCTGATCAATGCTGCGCCCGAGCGGCGCGACATTGCCCACGTGCTTGCCCTTGGGATTGTTGGCCAGGGCCGCCTGCAAGCTGTCGAGCAGGATACGCCCGACGGCCAGGCTGCGGTAATTGGGATCAACCCCCTCGACGATATGCCAGGGCGCGTAATCGCGGCTGGTGCGGCGCAGCACACGTTCCCCGAAGCGCACGAAGCGGTCGTAGGTGTGCGACTGCTGCCAATCCAGCGGGCTGATCTTCCAGCTGTGCAAGGGGTCGTCCTTGAGGGATTTGAGCCGCGCCTTCATCTGCTTCTTGGAAAGATGAAACCAGAACTTGATGATCAACGCGCCTTCATCGCACAGCATCTGCTCCAGGCGTTCGGCGCCGTTGATGGCCTGGTCCAGCACCGCATCCTTCAACACTCCATGCACGCGCCCTTGCAGCATCTGGCTGTACCAGTTGCCAAAAAACACCCCCATGCGCCCCTTGGGCGGCAAGGCGCGCCAGTAACGCCAGGCCGGTGGCCGCGCCAGTTCCTCGTCGGTCTGCTGATCGAAGGTGAGCACATCGATCATGCGCGGGTCCATCCACTCGTTGAGCAGCTTGACCGTCTCGCCCTTGCCGGCCCCCTCCACGCCATTGATCAGCACGATGACCGGAAAACGCGCTTGCTGCTTGAGCTCATACTGGGCCTCGAGCAGTGCTTGACGCAGGGCTGGAACCTCGGTGTCGTAGGTTTGCTTGTCGATGCTGTGACCAATCTCGGCAGATTCGAACATGCACGGGCTCCTTCAATGGATAAACAAGACTAGCGCAAAAGCACAGCTGGGGCGGGGGTTTGGGCTGCAAGAAAGCCCCAGCCATGCGACTATCGCCACTTCTTCAGTCGCTTGTCGCTGCGCACCCGCCATGACCGTATCTCCCCCTCTCCAGCACGCCCAGATCGACTGGGACGAACAGGGCCGCCCTCATTCGCGGCATTACGATGACGTGTACTTCGCCGTCAACGAAGGCATCGATGAAACCCGCCATGTGTTTCTCGGACAGACCCGCCTGGCGGAACGTTTCACTGCAATGGCGCCCCATGCCTGCGTGGTCATCGGCGAGACGGGCTTTGGCACCGGCATGAATTTCTACTGCGCCTGGCAACTGTTCGCGCAACATGCCCACGCAGACGCCCGGCTTCATTTCGTCAGCGTCGAGAAATTCCCCCTGGACCGCGATGACCTGGCCCGTGCCATCAGCCTGTGGCCAGAGCTTGCCGCTTACAGCCAGCCTTTGCTGGCGCAATACGTGGCAGTGCACCCGGGGTATCAGCAATTCACCTTCGAAGGTGGGCGCGTCACCCTCACCCTGCTGATTGGTGATGTGCTCGAGCAATTGCCAGAGCTCGACGCCCAGGTCGATGTCTGGTTCCTCGATGGCTTTGCCCCTGCCAAGAACCCCGACATGTGGACCCCGGCACTGTTCGCGCAACTGGCGCGGCTGTCCCACCCCGGTACCGTGCTGGGTACGTTCACCACCACCGGCTGGGTACGCCGCAGCCTCGTGGAGGCGGGTTTTGCCATGAAGAAGGTGCCTGGCATCGGCAAGAAGTGGGAAGTAATGAGCGGGGCGTATGTGGGCCCACCCCCTGCCCCGACAGCACCTTGGTACGCCCGACCGCCTTCAGGTGATGGGCCGCGTCAGGCCGTGGTGGTGGGTGCAGGGCTGGCCGGCAGCTGCACGGCGGCAAGCCTGGCCCGTCGAGGCTGGCAGGTCACGGTACTGGAGCGGCATGCGGCAGCGGCGCAGGAAGCGTCCGGCAACCCGCAGGGGGTGCTGTACCTCAAGCTATCGGCGCACGGCACGGCCTTGTCCCGAATGATTCTCGCCGGTTTCGGCTACACCCGCCGTCAGCTTGAGCACCTTCAGCGCGGCGAAGACTGGGACGCCTGCGGCGTCCTGCAACTGGCCTTCGACGACAAGGAGGCGGCGCGCCAGGACAAGCTGGTGCAGGCCTTCGAGCCCGGGCTGGTACACGCATTGACCAAGGACCAGGCCCAGGCCGTTGCCGGCATCACCCTACCGGCAGGTGGGCTGTTCTATCCCGAAGGCGGCTGGGTGCATCCACCGGCGCTGTGCCGCCAACAGCTTGAGCATCCGAACATCCGCCTGGTCCCGCACCAAGAGGTTCTGTCGCTGCACAAGGTCGCTGGGCGGTGGCAGGCCTGGGCCGGTGATCAGTTGCTGGCCGACGCGCCAGTGATGGTTCTGGCCAGTGCTGCCGAGGTCAAACGGCTCGAGCCCTGTGCCGGCTTGCCGCTCAAGCGCATCCGTGGGCAGATCACCCGGCTACCCGCAACACCCCAGAGCCAAGGGCTGGGCACCGTGGTCTGCGCGCAAGGCTATGTAGCGCCTGCGCGATGCGGCGAACACACCCTGGGCGCCAGCTTCGATTTCCACAGCACTGACCTGACCCCCACGGCGGCCGAGCATGAGGGCAACCTGGCGCTGCTGGACGAAATTTCTCCTGACCTGTCCCGCCGCCTTGGCGCAACGGGGTTCAATGTGCAGGCGCTTGAAGGCCGCGCCGCTTTCCGGTGCACCAGCCCGGACTACCTGCCTATTGTTGGGCCGTTGGCCGACGACCCTGCCTTCGCCCAGGCCTATGCAGCCCTTGCCCGGGACGCACGACAAGTGCCGCAGGTGGCATGCCCTTGGCTCGAGGGCCTGTACGTCAACAGCGGCCACGGCTCACGGGGTTTGATCACCGCGCCGCTCAGCGGTGAGCTGGTGGCGGCCTGGGTCAGCGGCGAGCCGCTGCCGGTACCGCGAACGGTCGCCGAAGCCTGCCACCCCAACCGCTTTGCACTGCGCCGGCTGGTTCGGGGCAGATAGCAGGTGCCTCGTCCAGGCAGGCGCCCTGCGACAATAGGGCGCAGCTGCGACCTTTCATCCCCGAGCGCGAATAAGGCTTAATACGGGCCTTGTTCGCCTGGGGGTCGGATGACCGTACGTGCACGCTCACTTGTGTGTTTGCTTGCAGCCATTGCCGTGCTGTTCAACCTGCTGGCGATGCCGCTCGACCGCGCCTTGCAATCCCCCAGCATCGACAGCCAATCGCTGATCCTGGGCAGCTTCTGCAGCCTGCACGGTGCGCAAAGCCTGCCCAAGTCACTGCTGGCCCAGCTCAAGGCCGAACTGCCGCAGCTTGACGATCAGCCGGAAATGAAACACCAGGTCGGTGACTGCTGCTGTGGCCATGCCGGGCATGCCTTGATGGCCAGCGATTACTATCGCCACCTGTTCCCCCGCTACTGGCCCGACGCACTGCTGATCGGCGACAGCCACAAGCTGCCGTTGCCGCGTGAGCAGTGGCCCAAACTCAACCCCCGCGCCTCCCCCCTGGCCTGACCCGTCGCCGCTTACCCAATGCTGCCCCGCACCATGCGGCGCGCAGCGCTGCTCGACTGTCTCCAGGAAACACTTCATGTCTGCGTTTCGTCATACCGCACGCGCCGTCCTGCCCGTGCTCGCTGTTTACAGCCTTAGCCCCTTGTCATCGGCCGTTGCCGAAACACGCTCTGCCGAGAACTCGATAATGACCCTCGGTGCGGTCAGCGTGACCAGTACCGAAAGCGGCCCGCTGGCCACCCGCAGCGTGCTCAGTTCGGTGGATATTCTAGGCGGTGACATCCTCGAAAAAATGCCAGTGGCCTACAGCTGGGAGCTGTTGCGCCGGGCACCGGGGGTGATGCTCACCGAGTTCAACCAAGGCACTACCTCGGGCAAGCTGTCGTTTCGCGGCTTCAATGGCGAAGGCGAAGTGAATGCGGTCAAGTTGCTGATCGATGGGATCCCCAGCAACACCAATGACGGCAACATGCCCTTCATCGACGCGGTGTTCCCCATGGACATCGACAGCATCGACGTGGTGCGCGGCACCAGCGACCCGCGCTATGGCCTGAACAACATCGCCGGAAACGTCAATATCAACACCCGCACTGGCGGCAACTACAACAAGGCGCGCCTGCGCTACGGCAGTTTCAACACCCGCGAGGTGCAACTGGCCAAAGGCATCGAGACCAGCAACTGGACGCAGAACTACTTCTTCGCCCGCCAGCAGGTCGACGGTTACCGCGATCATGCCGACACCGAACGCTACAGTTTCGGCGGCAAGTGGTTCTATACCCCTGACGATGGCAGCTACCGCCTTGGCCTGATCGCCCGCCACTACGAGTCAGAAGCTCAGGAGGCCGGCTACCTGACCGAGGATGACGCCCGCCATCATCCGCGCATGAGTAATGACTACAACGCCACGGACAAAGGCACGCGGCGAATGAATCAGGTCAGTGTGCACCTGGACGCCGACCTGGCCGAGACCCTGTCCTGGTCGGCCAAGACCTACCTCAATACCTATGACGACCGTCGCTGGACCCAGTACTGGCGCACGAGTTCACAGCAGGAGCGCGACACCTACGAGGACCAGTACGGCGCCATCACCTCGCTGACCTGGCGACCCCAGGTGGACTGGCTGCACGCCTTTGCGCTGGAAGGTGGCAGCGATGTGCAGAAGCAACAGAACCGCAGCGAGCGCTACCGCACCGTGGAGCGTGTACGCCAGGCGCAGACACGCGACCAGGACTTCGACTTCAACACGGTCGGTGCCTACGTGCAGGCGCAGATCGAGCCGTTCGAATCGTTGAAGATCGTGCCGGCCTACCGGGTGGACAAGATCAGTGGTGACTTCACCAACAAGATGACCGGGCAGGGCTACGACATCAACGACTACGGGCTGATCAAACAGCCCAAGCTCAGCATTGTCTATTCGCCATGGAAGTTCGCCAGCGTTTATGCCAACTGGGGCCGCACCTTCCAGGTCGGGACCGGCGCCGCAGCGTACAAGGTGCCGCCGCGCAACGAGGACCTGGCCCCTTCGATCAACGAAGGCTGGGAAACCGGCATCAAGTTCACCCCGGCCAGCTGGGTCGATGGCCGCGTGGCCTACTGGCGTCAGGATGCCTCTGGCGAAGTGAGCCGGCGCCTGAACGACCTCAGCGGGGAGTCAGACAATGTCGGTGAGACACGCCGTTGGGGCTACGACCTGCAGGTCAACCTCCACCCGGACGAGCGCACCGAGGTATGGATGTCGTACTCGTGGCAGTACTCCAAGATCCTTGAGCCCAGCAGCGCGTTACCAGGCAGCAAAGGCCAGGAAATCGATCACGTGCCCAACCATCTGTGGAACACCGGCATCAGCTACCAGGCCACGCCCGCGCTGCAGCTGACTGCCTGGGCGAACGGGCAGACCCACTACTACCTGGAGCGGGAGAACACCCAAGGTACGTATGGCGGCTACGTACTGATGAACCTCGGTGCAACCTACAAGCTCAGCGAAACCATGAGCGTGGACTTGCAGTTGAAGAACCTGACCAACCGCTACTTCGAGTACGTCTGGTACGACCCGGATGGGGCAGATGCGTCACTGCACTCCCCGGGCGACGGCCGTGCGCTGTATGCAGGGCTCACCCTGGACTTCTGATGCAGGCCACGGCAAGCCCCCCAGGGTGGCTTGCCGTGGCGTCACCGCTTGAGCAACAGCATGAAGAACACCCCGCCCAGTGCTGCGGTCGCAATGCCGATCGGCAGGTCCTGCGGTGCGATCAGGGTACGGGCAGCCACATCCACCCACACCAGAAACACCCCACCCAGTAGCGCACTGACCGGCATTAGCCGCCGATTGTCCGCCCCCACCAGCAGGCGCGCTACGTGGGGCACCATCAGGCCAACGAAACCGATGGCGCCCGACAGCGAGACCAGCACCCCGGTCAACAAGGACGTGCAGATGAACACCTGAAGGCGCAGGCGCCGGCCGCAGACGCCCAGGCTGATCGCGGTCTGCTCTCCACTCATCAGTGCATTCAGGCCGCGCCCCATCACCTGTAGGGCACACAGCCCAAGCAGCACGCACAGTGCCGGCAGCCAGATGACCTCCCAACGGGCAGCCCCCAGCCCACCCAGCATCCAGAACACCACCGACGCCGCAGCGTGCTGGTCACCGGTATAGAGCAGCACGTTGACCACGGCCATGAGTACGAAGGACACCGCGACCCCCGCCAACAGCAGGCGATCGCTTTCCAGGCGCCCACTGCGACGCGCCACGCCGATCACCAGCAGCATGCTCCCTATTGCCCCCGCGAACGCAGCCAGCGGCAGGCTGAGTACACCGACGAAGTCCCCGACATAGAGCATCACCAGCACCGCGCCCAACGCCGCGCCGGCGCTGACGCCCAGCAAATGCGGATCTGCCAGGGGGTTTCGGGTGACGGACTGCAGGGCTGTGCCCACCAAGGCAAGCCCTGCCCCGACCAGTGCGCCCAACAGCACACGCGGGGCACGGATGAGCCAGACGATGTGCACCTGGCTCTTGCTGAGCGCAGGCCCCCAGTCGATGCCCAATTGCTGCGCGACGATCCCGATGACGTGGGTCAAGGGCACCGATGCCGGGCCAAATGCCAGCGACACGACCGATGACGACACCAGCAGGATGACCAGCATCACGATCAGCCAACCATAACGCACCGGACTGCGCGCCAAGGTCACGGTGCCCCCGCTGCGAACAGCTCGGGGTGCAGGGCGCGGGCAATGTTCTCCACCGCCTCGACGTTCTCCACCGAGGGGGTGACCTGCAGGTAGGTCAGGGGTAAGAAGCGCTGCTCGCGAATGGCCCGTATCTCTTTCAACGCAGGCTGCTGCATCAGAAAATCACGTTTCTGCTGCCAGGTCCTTGGGCCATAGTCGACGATCAGGATCACATCAGGGTCGCGCTCTACCATGCTTTCCCAATTGACCTGGGTCCAACTGGCAGCCACCTCGTCCATCACGTTCACGCCACCGGCTGCGTCGATCAGTGCCTGCGGCATGCCCAGACGCCCCGATGTCATCGGACGATCTTCGCCGCTGTCGTACAAAAAGACCCGTGGTCGGTGTTGCGCCTGCCCTACCCGCGCTTGCACCGTGGCGATTCGCTGGCGCATCTGGTGGACCAGCGCTTGGGCCTGACGCGGGTGATCGAATACGCGCCCCAGGTTGTCCAAGTCGCGGTAAACGTCATCGAAACTCGCACGTTGGCCGGACATGACCCAAGAGCAGGACTCGCTCAACTCGTAGACCGGGACCCCAAAGGGTGCCAGCGTCGCGGGGGTGACCGGCCCTCCTACGTGCATGCCATAGTTCCAGCCGGCGAAAAACAGGTCGGTATCGACTGCCAGCAGCGTTTCAATGGAAGGATACCGACTGGCCAGTTGCGGTATGCCCTCCAGCGCAGCGTCAATCCATGGGTCACGGTGTTTACTTCGGGTGAACCCCGTGTAGCCGATGATGCTGTCTCGCAGCCCCAGGTGCAGCAGCATGGCGGTCATGTTCACATCGTGCACCACCACCCGCTGGGGAGCCTTGTTGAACGTCACCAAGCGCTCACAACTGCGCACGTTCAGCGGGTACTCGCTGGCCACGGCAGGCAGCGCAAACAAGAGCGTTATCAGGGCGATCAGAAAGCGAGCGTTCATGGTTGGGTTATCCAGGTAATGCGGGGGTAAGGGTGCAGCGGATGAAGGTCGACCAGCGCCTGGACACCAAACACCTCCTGAATCAGTTCACCGGTCAGCACCTGCTGGGGCGTGCCACTGACACGGATTCGGCCAGCGTCGATGACGTACAGGCGGTCGCAGAATGCCGCCGCCAGATTGAGGTCGTGGAAGCTCGCCAGCGTGCTCAGCCCCAGGCTGCGCAAGTGCTGCAAAAGCCCAAGCTGGTAACGCGGGTCGAGGTGGTTGGTTGGCTCGTCGAGAATCAGCAGTTCAGGGGCCTGGACCAGTGCCCGGGCCAGTAGCACACGCTGCTTCTCGCCCCCGGATAGCGAAGCGAACGTGCGCTCGTCATAACCTGCCAGCCCAACCAGCACGAGCGTGTGAGCAACCCTTTGCCGGTCCTCGGGCGAGTCGCCATCAAACAGCGCCTTGTGTGGCGTGCGCCCCATGGCCACCACTTCGGCAACACTCAATCCAAACTCGCCAGGAAACTCCTGAAGCACCACCGCGATACGCTGCGCACACCAGCGCGGGCTGCGTTGCCAGATATCGGCACCGCTCAAGCTGACGCTGCCTGCGGTGGGTGGCGTGGCGCGATAGGCGCAACGTAGCAGGCTGGTCTTGCCACTGCCGTTAGGGCCGATAAGCCCTACGCACTCACCGTCGTCCACATGCAGGTCCACGCCTTGCAGGATCTGGCGCACCCTGCGCCCCGCCTCGGGCACTGCCCAGTGCAGGCCCTCGATACTCAGTCGAGTCATCGGATTCACTCCAGCAAGCACCGGCCCGAAGGCCGGTGCAACAGGTCAGAAGCGGTAATCCGCCGTGACGAAAAATGACCTTGGCTCGCCCAGGTACCACTGGCGCCCATTGTTGCCGGTGGTGGTCGCGTACTGGCGATCGAACAGGTTGTTGAGCTGCAAGCCCAAGGTCAGGTCCGGCTGCACGTGCCAGTCAACGTTGGCGTCGACCACGGTGTAGCTCGGCACCTGCACGGTGTTGGCATTGTCCCCATAGCGGCTGTCCACATACCGCGCACCCGCCCCGGCACTGAGCAACCGACCAAAGTCCTTGCTCAACCACAGGTTGGCCGATCGCCGGGGCACATCGACCGGCCGATTGCCGCTGTAGTTGCTGGTGCCACTGGCAAACTCGTCGTACTCCGCGCGCACCCAGGCGGCGTTGGCCGAAAGCTGCACATCGTAGGGCAGGCGCAACGCCAAGGTGGCCTCGATGCCGTCCGAGGATTGCTGGCCGACCTGTTGCTGAAGGACAGGGTTGAGCGGGTCGCTGCTCAAGAGCTTTTTCTTGACGATGTGGTAGGCCGCAAGCGTCCACTCGCCACGGCCATCGGGGAGCATCTGTTTGACACCGACTTCGGTCTGTTTGGCGGTACTCAGGTCCCAGCTTTGTTGCGCTGTACTGAGCGTCAGCAGGTTGCTCACGCCCTCGGTGCTGGTGGCGTACTGACCATAGACCGAGAGGTCCTCGGTCAGCGCGAACACCAGGCCTGCCCGCCAGTTGTCGCCACTCAGGCTGCGGTCCGAGCGGGTATCGGTGTCCAGATCGTCACGGTTCAGATGCACCTGATCACGCCGCACACCGGTGATCAGCGACAGACGCTCGGTGAGTTGCGTGCGGTTTTCGGCGAACAGTGAGAATTGCCGTGCCTGGTTGGCTTCGCGCGAGCGATAGGGGTCAGTGCTGATGTAGTCACCGCCGCCCGAGCCCGACAGTGGCACGGTGTCGGTAAAGGTATTGCCGAAATCATGTTTGCGCACGAAGCGGATCGCATTGTAGTCGGCGCCAACAACGGTCTGGCTGTCCAGGCCGAACAACGCGTGCTGCAGGGTGAACGACTGGCGATCCCCGATCTGCTCTTGGGTCTGCTTGATGCTGATGAAACTGCTGCGCTGCACCTGGTCGCCAGGCAGCCAGGTGTAGCTTTCGGCATTTCGCCACCGGCGCTGGGCCTTGAGGAAGTACAGCTGATTGCTGGCGGTCAGGTTGTCGGTGATCACCCAGTCCGTGACCAGGCGAGTGGACTGATCGTTGTAATGCACCTCGGCATTGGCCACGTTGTAGTTGTGGTCACGCAGCGACTCACGGTAATGCCCATTGACCAGCGGCGTACCGAAATACTGCTGCGGGTCCTGGTCACCGTAGTCATGGCTGAGGGTGATGCTGAAATCGTCGTTCGGCTGCCAGCGCAATGAACCGCTGACAGCAACGCTGGCTGACTCACCACGGTCGACCCAGCCATTGCTGTCCAGTTTATTGAGGTTCAAGCGATAGCTCAGGGTATCGGTCAGCGAACCGCCGCTGTCCAACGCCAACTGCCGGCGATCATGGGAACCGTAGCCCAGGCGGACATGATTGCGAACCTCGCCGTCGAAGGGCTTCTTGGGCACCACGTTGATCACCGCACCGGTGGCGCCCTCCCCGTACAACACCGAAGCCGGGCCGCGCAGTACGTCGATGCGGTCCACGGCCCAGGTGTCCACGGGAAACGTGACGGTGCCAGCACCCACGTACAGGCGGGTGCCGTCATACAGCTGCATGGTCGAACTGTGCCCGGTGAAGCCACGGGCCGAAAGCGCAGTGCCACCGTTGCCAGGCGTGCCGATGAAGGTGATGCCGGGGGTGCGGGTCACTGCTTCCTGCACCGTGGCGTTGTTGCGTCCACTGATGTGCTCGGCGCTGATGCTGGTGACGCTGGCTGGCGTTTCCAAGGGCGTGAGGTGCAGGCGCGAACCGCTGGTGCCAGGGGTGTGCAAGTCCATGGGAGGGTTCTGCTCGGCAGTGCCGGTGATGGCCGTGGCGGGCAATGCCAGTGCAAGGCCGTCTTCGGCTGCCTGAATCGGTACGGCCATGCACACACAGGGCACCAGGCTCGCACCCAGCAACGCCCCTTGAGGGGTATGAAAAACACTAAAGCGGGACATATCTTTCCTTTTGCAGCAGGAATGAAAGAATCCCGGAGGGAACAACGCATGGGGAACGCGCAGGCGCACGCGCCCACGGAAACCGGCCTGCGCCCGCCCACCGCGGGTTTGCCAAACAAGGCTTCAGGCCGGTCTCCGGGCTCGCGAGGGTCATGATGCCGTCACCTTCCCATGCCTGTGGCACAGTGGTCTGTCGAAAGCATCGCTCGCATACCGTTGCGGGGGCAGCGCCGGACTGATCACCCTGGGGCGACGAACCGGCTTCCCGTTTCACCCCATGCACGGCGGCAGGGGGCACCTGAAACAGGCGCGCAGATGACCACCAAAATCGTCCTGGGTCAACATCCCGTGTGGAGGATTAGCCGCCGCCAAGCGTCGACGAACGGCATTGCGAAGATTAACGCCCCCCGCCTGGCGGGCTTCATCCGAGCGTGCGAAGGCGCGCTCAGGTAGGCGTAGCACTGGGTTTGAACGCGATGGATCGATGCTGGACGTCGACCCACAGAGGCGGACTTCAGCGACGAGGAATCACCGAAAATCGCACCAAAACCAGACGCCCACGTAAAGTTTTATTGAACGATCGGGCCTTGCATGCCCTCGAAAAACCCAGACCGCTCACCGAGGCGCGTTCAGATGACGTGTTCGCGCCCAGTGGGACAGACGACCGTTCGGCGCTGTTCATACGCCCCGAAGCGAGTCAACAACGTTACTGGCTGGCAGCTTTGCGTACGCTTGGTATCAGGCACCGCAGGCTGTACGACACGCGCCACACGTACGCGACCATGTGCCTGGTGGCCGGCATGAACCCGGCATTCATCGCCGCGCAACTCGGGCACAGCGTGCAGGTGCTGCTCTGCATGCGCCAGGTGGATCACCCCCCTCACGATTGGGCGGGGCTTGATCAGCCCTGGCGTTTGGAGGCGGTACAAATGGGGTACGAGTGAAAAGCCAGTGACGCCATGAGTGCCGAAACTCAAAGGGTTTACGTTACATGTGCGGACTAGCTGGAGAATTGCGTTTCACCCCCCTCGGTCAAGCCCCTCGCCCAGCCGACCTGGCTGCCGTTGAGCGAATCACTCATCACCTGGCGCCACGTGGCCCGGATGCGTGGGGCTTTCACAGCCAGGGGCCGATCGCCCTCGGCCACCGTCGCCTGAAAATCATGGACCTGTCCGACGGCTCCGCCCAGCCCATGCAGGACAGCACGTTAGGCCTGTCACTGGCCTTCAACGGCGCCATCTACAACTTCCCTGAACTGCGCCAGGAACTGCTGGACCTGGGCTATACCTTCTGGTCCGACGGTGACACGGAAGTGCTGCTCAAGGGGTACCACGCCTGGGGCGAGGCGTTGCTGCCCAAGCTCAACGGCATGTTCGCCCTGGCTATCTGGGAGCGCGACAGTCAGCGCCTGTTCCTGGCCCGCGACCGCCTGGGCGTAAAGCCCCTGTACCTCTCGCGCAACGGCGAGCGCCTGCGCTTTGCCTCCACCTTGCCGGCGCTGCTCAAAGGGGGCGACATCGACCCGATGCTCGACCCGGTGGCGCTGAACCATTACCTGAATTTCCATGCCGTGGTCCCGGCACCGCGCACGCTGTTGGCCAACGTGCAGAAGCTCGAACCCGGGACCTGGATGCGCATCGACCGCCACGGCGAAGTCGAGCGCAGCACCTGGTGGCAACTCCAGTACGGCCCCAACCCGGATGAGCGTGACCTGACCCTCGAGGATTGGACCACACGCGTACTGGACGCCACCCGCGATGCGGTTGCCATCCGCCAGCGCGCCGCCGTCGACGTGGGCGTGCTGCTCTCCGGCGGTGTCGATTCCAGCCTGCTGGTCGGCCTGCTGCGCGAAGTGGGTGTGGATGACCTGTCGACCTTCTCCATCGGTTTCGAGGATGCAGGCGGCGAGCGCGGAGACGAATTCCAGTACTCGGACCTGATCGCCAAGCACTACGGTACCCGCCACCACCAACTGCGCATTGCCGAGCACGAGATCATCGACCAGCTGCCCGCGGCGTTCCGCGCCATGAGCGAGCCGATGGTCAGCCACGACTGCATCGCCTTCTACCTGCTGTCGCGGGAAGTGGCCAAGCACTGCAAGGGCGTGCAGAGCGGCCAGGGAGCCGACGAGCTGTTTGCCGGCTACCACTGGTACCCGCAGGTCGATGGCGCCAACGATGCATTCGCGGCGTACCGCGAAGCGTTCTTCGACCGCAGCCATGCCGAATACCGTGACACCGTGCAGCCGGCCTGGCAGCTGGAGAACGATGCCGCTGGCGACTTCGTCCGTGAACACTTCGCCCGCCCTGGCGCCGACGCCGCCGTGGACAAGGCCCTGCGCCTGGACAGCACGGTGATGCTGGTGGACGACCCGGTCAAGCGCGTTGACAACATGACCATGGCCTGGGGGCTGGAAGCCCGTACGCCGTTCCTGGACTACCGCCTGGCAGAACTGTCGGCCCGCATTCCGGCACGCTTCAAGCTGCCCGACGGCGGCAAGCAGGTGCTCAAGGAGGCGGCGCGCCGAGTGATTCCGCACGAGGTCATCGACCGCAAGAAGGGTTACTTCCCGGTGCCTGGCCTCAAGCACCTCGAAGGCGCCACCCTGGGTTGGGTCCGCGACCTGCTGACCGACCCCAGCCAGGACCGCGGCCTGTTCAATCCGGCCATGATCGACCGTCTGCTAAGCAACCCGCACGGCCAGCTCACCCCCCTGCGCGGTTCCAAACTGTGGCAGTTGGCGGCGCTGAACCTGTGGCTGACCGAACAAGGACTCTGAACCCATGAAAGCCCACGAAACGGCCTATGGCCAGCGCCTGCTGCGCGGCCAGGCGCCCTCTTACGAGCGCCTGCAGGCACGCCTTGCGGGCGATGGCAGCGAGCCTCACGATCAGCCACGTGCCCTGCACTGTGGCTGGGGACGACTACTGATCGGGCATACCTATGCCGACCCGGCCAAGCTAGCCGAAGACCTGTTGGGCGAATGCCGCGGCGAACGCGACATCGCCCTGTACGTGGCAGCGCCCCAGCAGGTGCTGGCACACGCGCCGCAGCAACTGTTCCTGGACCCCTCGGACACCCTGCGCCTGTGGTTCACCGACTATCGCCCGGCGCAACGGGTATTTCGCGGGTTTCGCGTGCGCCGTGCGCAAAACCCCAGTGACTGGCAAGCCATCAACACGCTCTACCAGGCACGCGGCATGCTGCCCGTCGACCCGGAGCTGCTCACCCCGCGCCACCTGGGTGGGCCGGTGTACTGGCTGGCCGAGGACGAAGACAGTGGCGCGATCATCGGCAGTGTCATGGGCTTGAACCACGCCAAGGCCTTCGACGACCCGGAACACGGTAGCAGCCTGTGGTGCCTGGCCGTCGATCCGCACTGCACCCGCCCCGGGGTGGGTGAAGTACTGGTGCGTCATCTGATCGAGCACTTCATGAGCCGCGGCCTTGCCTATCTGGACCTGTCGGTGTTGCATGACAACCGCCAGGCCAAGCGCCTGTACGAAAAACTGGGCTTTCGCAACCTGCCCACGTTCGCCGTCAAGCGCAAGAACGTCATCAACGAACGCCTGTTCCTGGGCCCTGGGCCACAGGCTGACCTCAACCCCTATGCGCGGATCATCGTCGATGAGGCCCTGCGCCGGGGTATCGAGGTGCAGGTGTGCGACGCGGCTGCCGGGCTCTTCACCCTGAGCCTGGGCGGTCGCCGTGTACGCTGCCGGGAGTCGCTCAGCGACCTGACCAGCGCCGTGACCATGACCTTGTGCCAGGACAAGCGCCTGACCCAACACGCCCTGCACACCGCAGGTCTGCTTGTGCCGGCGCAGCAATTGGCCGGTAACGCCGATGACAACCTGGCGTTCCTCGAGGACCACGGCGCGGTCGTGGTCAAACCCGTGGATGGCGAACAGGGCCAGGGCGTAGCGGTCAACCTCACTACCCTCGAAGACGTCACGCGTGCGGTCGAACACGCCCGTCAGTTCGACAGCCGCGTGCTGTTGGAAAGCTTCCATGCCGGGCATGACTTGCGCATCGTGGTCATCGGCTATGAAGTGGTCGCGGCCGCGATTCGCCACCCGGCGCAGGTGATGGGCGATGGTACGCACAGCATCCGCGAACTGATCGACGCACAAAGCCGGCGCCGCCAAGCGGCCACCGGGGGCGAAAGCAAGATCCCGGTGGACGATGAAACCGAGCGCACGCTGGCCGCGGCCGGCTTTGGGTTCGAGGATGTGTTGCCCGCAGGTCGCCAGCTGGCCGTGCGGCGCACCGCCAACCTGCACACCGGCGGCACGCTCGAGGATGTCACGGCACGCCTTCACCCTACACTCGCCGATGCGGCCATTCGTGCAGCGCGGGCACTGGAGATACCCGTGGTGGGCCTTGATTTCATGGTCAAGGATGCCAGCGAACCCGACTACGTCATCATCGAAGCCAACGAGCGCGCAGGCCTGGCCAATCACGAGCCACAACCCACGGCAGAGCGCTTCATCGACTTGTTGTTCCCCCATAGCAGGCCGCTGGCCTGATACACCCATGCTCCGCTTCGACGGGAGCCCGGCGCCAGCGCCGCTCCCGCTCGACTGTTACGACCGGATCATCCAACGATTTTTCAACCGACCGGAGGCCTGGACATGTCCGAACGACATCCCGAACCCGATCTCGAGTACCTCAAGCGTGTCTTGCTGGAGATGCTCGCCATCCCCAGCCCTACAGGCTTCACCGATACCATCGTGCGCTACGTGGCCGAGCGCCTGGACGAGCTGGGCATTCCCTACGAGCTGACTCGACGCGGCACTATTCGCGCCACCCTCAAAGGGCGTCAAAGCTCCCCGGACCGCGCCGTCTCCGCACACTTGGACACCATTGGCGCCAGCGTGCGCCAGGTGCAGGACAACGGTCGCCTGGCCCTGGCGCCGGTGGGCTGCTGGTCCAGCCGCTTCGCCGAAGGCAGCCGCGTCAGCGTGTTCACCGATACGGGCGTATTTCGTGGCAGCGTACTGCCGCTGATGGCCAGTGGGCATGCCTTCAATACCGCCATCGACCAGATGCCCATCAGTTGGGACCATGTAGAAGTGCGCCTGGACGCTTACTGCGCCACCCGTGCCGATTGCGAGGCGTTGGGCGTGGGGATTGGCGACTTCGTGGCCTTCGATCCGCTGCCCGAGTTCACCGACAGCGGTCACATCAGCGCCCGTCATCTGGATGACAAGGCCGGGGTCGCCGCCTTGCTGGCGGCCTTGAAAGCCGTGGTGGAAAGCGGCCGTCAGCCGCTGATCGATTGCCACCCGCTGTTCACCATCACCGAAGAAACCGGCTCGGGTGCCGCCGGCGCCCTGCCCTGGGATGTCAGCGAGTTCGTCGGGATCGATATCGCCCCGGTCGCCCCCGGCCAAGCCTCCAGTGAGCACGCCGTCAGCGTGGCCATGCAGGATTCGTCCGGGCCGTACGACTACCACTTGTCCCGGCACTTGCTCAAACTTGCAGGCGAACAGGAATTGCCGGTACGCCGCGACCTGTTCCGCTACTACTTCAGCGATGCCCACTCTGCGGTGACCGCAGGCCACGACATCCGCACGGCGCTGGTCGCCTTCGGCTGCGATGCCACCCATGGCTATGAGCGCACGCACATCGACAGCCTGGCCGCGTTGAGCCAGCTGTTGTCGGCTTACCTGTTGAGCCCGCCCGTGTTCGCCAGCGACTCGCAGCCGGCCAATGCGTCCCTGGAGCGCTTCAGTCACCAACTCGAGCACGATGCGCAGATGGAGAGCGACACTCGCGTGCCCGCGGTGGACAGCCTGGTTGGTCAGAAGACCTGACGGAACGCGCGGGACCGCCTGGCGGGCGGTCCCTGCGCCATCGAAATCGCGTAGGATGCCTACAACTCATTCAGACACGTTACCCATGCTGATACCCTACGAACACCTGCAAGCCGACACCCTCACCCGCCTGATCGAGGACTTCGTCACCCGCGACGGCACCGACAATGGCGATGACACACCGTTGGAAACCCGTGTGCTGAGGGTTCGCCAAGCGCTATCCAAGGGGCAGGCGTTCATCCTGTTCGATCCGGAAAGCCAGCAGTGCCAGCTGCTGGCCAAGCACGACGTGCCCCGCGAACTGCTGGAATGATGCCCGTGCGCGTCGACGCCAGTCGGCCTCATGAAGCCTTGTTCGCCCTGCGCGCCCTGGCACATTGCGTTTCCTTGATGCGCCTGTAGACCTCGGCGCGGTGCACCGGCACTTCCCTGGGTGCATCGACACCGAAGCGCACCACCCCGTCCCGGGTCTCTACCACCATGATTCGGATGTCATCGCCGATCACGATGACCTCGCCCACTTCGCGTCCTATTACCAACATGTTCCGGTCCTCCAGCGAAAGGGAAAACCGGAGCGTGCAGCGTAGCCATTTGGCTACTCAATACTTCCACCCTCATTCAGAAAGACCCGACACGCCTAGGTAACCTTTCTTACGGATCCACCCTACGCCTTAACGGGCTCGGGCCTTCGCACGCATCTTCACTGCCATGTCGGCCATTTCATCGTACAGCCGCTCAGGTGCCTGGCATTTCAACGCCCAGGCCTGACGGCCCGCTTCGTGGGGCAGGATCAGGAACTGCCCGTCAGCCACCTGGCGGTAGATGCAGTCGGCGATATCGCTGGCACTGATGGGCGAGCCTTCCAGCAGCTTGCCGACCTGCGCTTTCATGGCCGGGTCCGGCCCACGGAAGGAGTCCAGCAGATTGGTCTGGAAAAATGACGGGCAGACCACGTGCACACCCACCCCCAGTTGGCGCAGCTCCACCAGCAGGCTTTCCGAGAGCGCCAGCACCCCCGCCTTGGCGACGTTGTAGTTGCTCATGCCGGGGCCCTGCATGAGCGCTGCCATGGAGGCGATGTTGACGATGCGCCCTTTGCTACGCTCAAGCAGCGGCAGAAAAGCCTTGCAGCCTTTGACCACGCCCATGAGGTTTACCGAAATCTGCCAGTCCCAGTCTTCGAGCGACAACTCGTCGAAGAACCCGCCTGATGCCACGCCGGCGTTATTGACGATGATATCGATGCCGCCGAAGTGCTCCTCGCAGGCCTGGGCCAGCGCGGTGAGCTGGCTGTAGTCACGTACATCGCACCGTTGTACGAACCCGTCGCTGCCTGCGGCACGCACCATTTCCAGTGTCTGACGCAGCCCAGCCTCACTGATGTCGGCCAACGCCAGGCGCCAGCCTTCGCGCGCCCAACGCAGGGCAATTTCGCGGCCCAGCCCGGAGCCTGCGCCCGTGATCATGATGCGCTTGTGCATGGCGACTGCCTTTTTCAGAGGTTGTGGCCCCAGTCTAATCAAGCCTATGCCCAGAACGGGTGCTTATCAGGCAAGTGAATGAGCGGCCATGAACCGCCCGCTGCGCACAAAGACGGGGCGATGACCAACACGCCGATGGAATCTTTCACAAGCGGCGCCGGTCATTAGTTACAAGAGGCCGGCAACCTGGGCCCTTGACCCTCAACCACGCAAGGACTCCTCCATGACCACGATTCTCATCATCATCCTGATCCTCCTGTTGATTGGCGGCTTGCCAGTGTTCCCGCACTCGCGCAGCTGGGGTTATGGCCCGTCCGGCATCGTCGGTGTGGTGCTGGTGATCTTGCTGGTGTTGCTGTTACTCGGCATGATTTAGTGCAGCAAAAAAAACCGCGCCGAGGCGCGGTTTTTTCATGCCTGCGAATCAGTGCGATACCGCCCCTGAAGCGCCCAGGCCAGTCTGCGAGCGTACGAACTGCGGGAAGAACAGCGCCCGCTCGTTTTCGGCAGCCGTGGACTTGTCGGTGATCGAGAAGAACCAGATACCCACGAAGGCAATCAGCATCGAGAACAAGGCCGGGTACTCGTAAGGGTAGATCGCTTTCTCGTGACCAAGGATCTGCACCCAGATGGTCGGGCCGAGCACCATCAGCGTCACCGCGCTGATCAGGCCAAGCCAGCCGCCAATCATGGCGCCACGGGTGGTCAACTTCTTCCAGTACATCGAGAGCAGCAGTACGGGGAAGTTGCAGCTGGCCGCAATGGAGAAGGCCAGGCCCACCATGAAGGCGATGTTCTGTTTCTCGAACAGGATGCCCAGGCCAATGGCCAGGACGCCCAGTGCTACGGTGGTGATCTTCGAGACGCGGATTTCGTCCTTGTCGTTGGCCTTGCCCTTGCGCCACACGCTGGCGTACAGGTCATGGGACACCGCCGAGGCACCCGCCAGGGTCAAGCCTGCCACAACCGCCAGGATGGTGGCGAAGGCCACGGCCGAGATGAAGCCCAGGAACACACTTCCGCCTACGGCATTGGCCAAGTGCACGGCGGCCATGTTGTTACCGCCCAGCAAGGCGCCGGCGGCGTCCTTGAAGTCCGGGTTGGTGCTGACCAACAGGATGGCGCCGAAGCCGATGATGAAGGTCAGGATGTAGAAGTAACCGATGAAACCTGTGGCATAGAGCACGCTCTTGCGGGCTTCCTTGGCATCGCTGACGGTGAAGAAGCGCATCAGGATGTGTGGCAGGCCAGCCGTACCGAACATCAAGGCCAGGCCCAGCGAGAAGGCCGAGATGGGGTCTTTGACCAGACCGCCGGGGCTCATGATGGCCTCGCCCTTGGCATGCACCTTGATGGCTTCGGAGAACAGGGTGTTGAAGTCAAAGCCCACGTGCTTCATCACCATCAGCGCCATGAAGCTTGCACCCGACAGTAACAGCACCGCCTTGATGATCTGTACCCAGGTGGTGGCCAGCATGCCGCCGAACAGCACGTACAGGCACATCAGGATACCGACCAGGATCACGGCCACGTGGTAGTCCAGGCCGAACAGCAGTTCGATCAACTTGCCTGCACCGACCATCTGCGCAATCAGGTAGAAGGCCACCACCACCAGCGAGCCTGAGGCCGACAGGGTGCGGATCTGCTTTTGCCCCAGGCGATAGGAGGCCACATCGGCGAAGGTGTACTTGCCCAGGTTGCGCAGGCGCTCGGCGATCAGGAAGAGGATGATCGGCCAGCCTACCAGGAAACCGATGGAGTAGATCAGGCCATCGTAGCCGGAGGTGAACACCAGTGCGGAAATACCCAGGAACGAGGCTGCCGACATGTAGTCCCCGGCGATGGCCAAGCCGTTCTGGAACCCGGTGATGCGACCACCGGCAGCGTAGTAGTCCGAGGCGGATTTGTTGCGCTTGGAGGCCCAGTAGGTGATGCCCAGGGTGAAAGCCACGAACGCCACGAACATGGCGATGGCAGAAACGTTCAGCGGTTGTTTCTGCACCTCGCCGGTCAGGGCATCGGCAGCCCACACGGCGGGTGCGAAGACGCCGCAGGCCAGAACGGCCAGTGTCTTGGCATGACGAATCATTGTTGCGCCTCCTTCAGGATGGCCTTGTTCAGCTCATCGAATTCGCCGTTGGCTCGGCGCACGTAGATGGCGGTCAGGACAAATGCCGAGATGATCAGCCCGACGCCCAGGGGAATGCCCCAGGTGATCGATGACTCAGGGCTGATCTTGGCGCCCAGTATCTGGGGACCGTAGGCGATCAGAAGGATGAAAGCGCAGTACAGGCCGAGCATGATCGCCGAGAGTATCCAGGCGAACCGTTCGCGCTTGCTGACCAGCTCCTTGAAACGGGGGCTGTTTTGTATCGAGAGGTAAATGCTGTCGTTCATTGTTTTTGTCCTAGCAGCACAGAGAGGGAATGTAACCCACGTCCTTACTTTATGCGGCTGTTGGACGGCAACCAGACGACCTTAGTCTTAGATGCAACGGTGTTTTACCGATTGCGCAACAAAGCGGATGACGGAGGTGGGGTTCGAGGGGAGTTTCTGCCTGATCGTGTGCAGACAGAGGTGGCCCTCCCTCAGAGCTCAGCACATCGCGTACCGAGCAATCGGTGAATCGGACTTCAGACTACATATACCCGGGGGTTGTACGCGTGCGACGGGTGTGGGCATCGGTGGATTTCCAGTAATCTGCTACAGGGTTTAATACTGCGCCCAGTGTTTCAATCAATCATTTTCAATATTGAGTGAGTGCAACCTGGCAACCTTGGTAACTTCCAAAGATCTTGCCAAGCCACTCACTCCGCCCTACTCTGCTGTTGCTGTTGCTGTTG
>NZ_DIMK01000056.1:0-79231 GCF_002425525.1 Pseudomonas sp. UBA5568
CAAGATCAAGAGCAAGATCAAGATCAAGATCAACAGCCAAACCGATAGCAGTGACCGTTATTTACAGGTAGGGGGTTAGTGAAGAGGGTACCCTGCATAGCGATTGCTGATGATTAATCTACCTATCCACGATAGCAGCTGCACGGCCATTCAAGCCGTATGCACGGTCATCGCAACCAGCCTTCCCACAATCGGCCTTACAATCAACACGCACACAAAAGCTACCGGCATCGCCAATCGATAAGCTTTCAGTACGTTGCTCATATAATCCTGATCGATTCCGGCGTTGGCTGCCGTGATCACGAAACACATCAGCAATGCCATGATGGCCGACATGTAAAAGGCAAACACATACGGCGTGGCATTCACATGCAACCTGCGACGACGGCTTTGAGTGACATCAGTCATGCGACCTCCTGGAGTCCGATTGAGGCCTTACCCTATCAACCCACTGCGCTTCACCAGTAGACCGCTCCGCCTAACTCCTTTATAAAGCAAAACTTACGAATCTCAAGGGCACAGCATGGACCTGCTCAACGCCATCCGCAGCTTCATCAAGGTCGTCGAAGCCGGAAGTATCGCAGCAGGTGCCCGCAGCCTGGGCATTACCCCAGCAGCTGTGAGCCAGAACCTGGCCCGGCTTGAAGGGCATTTGCAGGTCCGTTTGCTGACCCGCACAACGCGGCGTATGACGCTGACTCCCGCCGGCACCCAGTACTACAAGCATGTCAGGCTGATAGAGCGTGACTTGGCGCGCGCTGAACAAGCGGTGATGACCCCGGAAAGCGAACCTCAAGGTCGCCTGTGCATCGCGTCGACCTCTGCGTTCGGTCGTCACGTCCTGGCGCCCCTGATACCCGCGTTCAGCGTGCTGTACCCGCGCATTTCGATTGAACTGGTCATGAGCGACAGAAAGGTTGACCACGCACGTGAAGGTATCGATGTCAGCCTGCGCATCACGCCCCAGTTGGACGAGCACCTGATAGCCAAGCACATCGCCCGCATTCCTTTCGTCTGCTGTGCCGCACCAGGGTACCTGGCCAGTGCCGGCGTGCCACAGACGCCGGAGGCACTGCGCAATCACCGCTGTCTGGTGTTTCGCTACCCGGTCGATGGCCGTCTGTTGCGTTGGGGATTCATGCGTGATGGGCAGCGCCTGGAGCCCGAATTTGGCGACGTGCTCATCTGCGACGACATCGATGCGCTAACGCAGATGGCGGTGCATGACGGCGGCATCACGCGCCTGGCAGCGTTCATTGCCCGGCCGCACCTGGCTTGCGGTGCCCTGGTGCCGCTGTTCGAACATGGCCCTGACGGGCAGGCGTACGCGCAGACAGCACCGATGGACGTTTATCTCTGCGTGGCCGACCGCTTCGCACTCACGAGCAAGGTACACGCCTTCATGCACTACCTGCGCGACCACCTGGGCGACGAGTGGCAAGTGCCAACATGAAAAAACCGCCACAAGGCGGTTTTTTAAGATAACGGTAACGATCAGAAGCGGTAAGTGAGCGATGCCCCTACACCGTGCGCGCTGTTCTCGTACTTGGCACGGTAGGCGCCCTTGGTGGCGCTGACCTGATTGACCTTGGTGTCTTCTTCCCACAGGTAGGAGTACGCCACGTCGATGGTCATGTCCTCGCTCGGGCTCCAGCCGGCGCCCAGGCTGAAGATCTTGCGATCGCCCGTGGGGATGCGCGGCGAACGGTCCTGGTTGTTGGTCGGCGATTGGTCGACCGTGAAGCCGGTGCGCAGCACCCACTCCTTGTTGACCTTGTACGACGCACCCACGGCGTGGGCCCAGGTGTCATGCCAGTTCTGTTCTTCCGAAATGGTCTGGAAGGCAGAGCCGATCAATGGGCGCGGGACATCGTTCTGTACAGTGATGTCCTTCAGGCGGCTCCAGCGCGTCCAGGTGCTGCCAGCGTACAGCGTCCATTGGTCGTCGAGTTCATGCGTGACCGACAGGTCAACCGACTCCGGCGTCTTGATCTTGAGCGAGGCATCGAACTTGCTGCCGTTGAATGGCCCGATCAGCGGGGTGTTGACCTTGGTCTTGCCCTCGAGCTTGTAGTCGACCATGGAGTGATAGGTCAGGCCGATGCGCGTGCGGTCGGTGGCTTGCACCATCAGGCCGATGTTGTAGCCGACTGCCGTGTCGTCACCCTTGATCTTGACTTCACCGTCGTTGCGCCCAGGGGTGGCCGGGTTGATCAGGTTGGAACCCAGTTCGCCCTTGATCCGGTTGAAGGTCGGGCCGAAGCCGATCGATACCTTGTCATTGAAGGCATAGCTGACGGTAGGCTGGAACGTCACCACTTCCACGTGACTTTTCTTGCCCCAATAGCGCGCCGCGTCGTCACTGCCGTAATCGGTCACCAGACCGAAGGGCACGTAGACACCGAAGCCGACGGTCCAGTGGTCGTCGATGGGCTTGACGTAGTAACCCATGGGTACGCCGACGACCGGTACCATGTCACCGTCAGTTTCCCCCCCAAGGTTGCTGCCAGGCCCCGAGATATCGGTTTTGGCGATGACCGCTGCGCCACCGACGGTGACCTGCTGGCGCTTGAGGCGGGACATGCCGGCCGGGTTGCCGTATACGGTGCTGGCATCCTCGGCAGAAGAGGAACGTCCCGCGAAACCTGTCCCCATGCTGCTGACGCTTTGTTCGTTCAACGCGAAGCCGCTGGCGAACAGTTGGCTCGATGCGAGCGCAACAGCAACGCCAAGGGAGGTTTTGAGCATTACTTTTTTCATTATTAGAACTCCTTGGGATCTCCGAGGCGAAAAGCTACCAACAAATCACGCGTCGCGCTATAGGCGCAATCGCAGGAGATAGAGCGGTTTTGTAGGACAATCCGACTAAAATTCCTTTTCTCAGTTGAGTCTGTAAGAACCGTCTCAAGAAGCTACTGGCAGTTTCTGACCAATGCAGGCTTGCCAGGCTTCGGTGAAGTCTCGCAAGCGACCCTGAGGGTTGAAAATCTGCCGCCAGATACGCGCCTGGCCCATCCGGTCGTCCACGGCAGGCAAGGTCACCACCTGGGCCTCCACAAGCAGCCAGGCAATGGCAGTGGCGTAGCGCAGGTTGACGGTGAGTTCCAGGTCGGGTCCGCCCAGGAAGGCATGTTGGCTGGCCAGGCCGCGTACACGGCTGGCCAAGTCTGGATCGCGTGCCAGGTAGTCGTCCCAGAGCGCCCGATGACGCTGATCATCTATGCGAAAGAGGCCATGCCCGCGTCTGCCGTGCAGCGCCGATCCCAAAGCCGACTGGCAGGCAGCGATGCCGAGCAACAACACTTCGGCGCTGGCGCAGTGACGGTCAAGGTAGATCAGTGTGGGCCTGATGACATGCTGACGTAGTTCTTTGGCCGCAATACCCATGGTGCCCCCGAGCAGTAAGGGACCGGCGGGCGCAGGCGCTTGGCAGCTGTGTGAACGGTCAGGCCCGCCGGAAGCGGCGTGCACCGCTCGAGTTGAAGTGTAGTGTGATAAGGGTGACGTAAAAGGCTGTTTTTAAATCGATTGCTGCCTGACAAGCCGAGCGATATACCCGAAGGCAATTACGCTGGATTTGTGCAGGCAAGCTGGGAGGGGGTGTATCTGATGGGTGAATGCCGCAGCATTCACCGCTCACGCGGTGAGTGACTGGCGGGTACGGGCGATGACGGCCTGCAGCGGTTCGCTGCGGCTGTACTGCTCGTGGTACAGGCGTTCGGTATGGCAGGCGATACCGTGTTCGTCCACCAGCGTAAAGCTAAAGCTGCCTTTGCGGGGTGCGACGAGCAAGCATTTCAACGGCGAGAACGCCTGGGAAAGGGTACCGATTGCAGCCTGGATTTGATGTTGAGTTTGCATATTATTGGAGGTTCCTGCATTAAACACGGGGAGTAGATCCGTGCATCATAGAAACGTTCCAGTGACGTCTTTATTAAGGGACGAGAGAACCTGCTGGAACAAAGCAGCCAGAGGGAGCGCAATCAATGGTGGGCGCTTGGGCTGACTGGTAGGTACTTCAGAGGGCAGGCAGCACGCGGAGCCAAGGTTCTAGGCCTTCGCGCGGGATCCTGATCAATTGGACTCGTGATGGATGTCGCGGCAGCGTATCGGCTGCGGGCGAATCATCGAAAGGGCCGGTCCTGGTTTCAGCAGCGCGCTATTGGGAGAGCGAGTCTGCAAGGACACTGTGGGCCAGAATTGACTTTCAGCTTGGTACTAACGAGGCGCATCCTACCTGAGCCTTTCGGTGAAGGCAAGCCCTGATTGTGCGTGGGTAGCCGAGCAGTATGGCGCTTAATGCCGGCGGTGGGAAGGGGCCGAGCGTGCTCGAAGGGTGTGCTGGCCGCCTTGCTCACACACGAACGGATGCGCGGTTGATGTTTGTTCACACCGAAAGGAGGACGTGTATCAAACCTGTCCCACCTTTCGCTCCAGTCGCCAATGACTTGACTAGCCAGTTAAGTCAATGAAAAAAAACACTATTTTTCGTTGGTGAAAAAATCGTCAGTTTGACAGCAGCCCCCGTAATTCGGGGCTTGGCGGGGGGGAATAGGGTGTTGTCCACCGACTTATCCACAGGAACTGTGGATTGTCGCCGCCGCTTGCTCTAGTGCGGGGTTGGCGCCAAGCTGCCTCGGGTCTCGCCAAGAATCAGACCAGTTCGAATGACCATCCATCGTCTCGCAAACGTCAAGAAACAATCACATGAAATTTTTATAAAAAAAATCCTCAGGGTTAGGCCCGCACGTCGAAAACCGGTAGAGTGGCGCGCTTTTCGATTTGCCTGACCTGCCGCTCATGAAGTCTCGCAGTAAACAACTTGCCAGCCCCATGCCCTCGTCTGCAGAGCGTTCCGGACGGTTCACCCTAAAGGTTGCCCTGTGGCTACTCGACAATTCGCGTCTGGGTGACAAGCCTCAGGTCAAGCACTTGGCTGGGCGGTTGCTCAAGCGCCCAGCCCGCGAGGGTGTGGTGGTGGCTCAAAGCCGCCTGGGGCAGATGCTTTGCCGCGATTGTGGCAGCGCCCGTGATCGGCGTATCGGCCATGACCTGCTACGCCAGGCCGCACGCGCTGGCGATTGTCGTGCCCAGGTGGAGTATGCCCGGGCGTGCCGGGCGTCTGCGCCCGAGCAGGCCCGTAGCTGGCTGGAATTGGCGGCCGGGAAGGGGTCCCAGGAGGCCCGTCGGCTACTGCGTCAGTGGTTTGGGCACTGAGGACCACCGCCTGTGACGGCGGCACGGGCAACCTGCCGGTCAGGCTGTTAAGCTTCAGCGAATTTGCCAGACAGTGACCGGGGTAGGCATGACAGTGGATCTGGCCAGCATTCTGCTGGGCTTGGTGGCGGGCGCGGTGCCGTGCCTGGTGTGGGTCATGCAGCTTCAGCGTCGGCATGCAGCACGGCATGGCGAGCGTGCTTTGCTTGAAGAGCGTCTGAACGCAGCGCAGCTGGCCCAGGCCGGTTTGCAGGCGCAGCTCGAGGCCAGCCGTGATGAAGTCAGTGACCTCAGCGAAGCCAATACCCTCAAGCAGACGCAGCTGGCAGCCCAGGGGCGAGAGCTGGAGTTGCTGCAGATCGAGCGGGACAACGCCCGTGATGCGGCCCATGCCTGGAACCTGGAACGCGCGACTCGCGAGGCCGAGCAGCGTCGTCTGGAGTCCCAGGCCGCACGCCTCGAAGCCGAGCTGCGTGAACAGCAGGAAAGCCACCAGCAGCGTCTCGAAGACCTGCAGGAGGCCCGCGATACGCTGCGCGCCCAGTTTGCCGACATGGCCACCAAGATCTTCGATGAGCGTGAGCAGCGCTTTGCTCAAACCAGCCAGCAGCACCTTGGCCAACTGCTCGACCCATTGAAGGAGCGTATCCAGGCGTTCGAAAAGCGTGTCGAGGAAAGTTACCAGCAGGAGGCCCGTGAGCGTTTTTCGCTGGGCAAGGAGCTCGAGCGCCTGCAGCAACTCAACCTGCGTCTGTCCGATGAAGCGACCAACCTCACCCAGGCGCTCAAGGGGCAGAAAACCCAGGGTAATTGGGGCGAGCTGATCCTGGAGCGCGTGCTCGAACACGCAGGGCTGGAGAAGGGTAGGGAGTACCAGACGCAGGTGAGCCTCAAGAGCGCTGACGGTGAGCGCTTCCAGCCAGATGTGCTGATCATGTTGCCGGGCAACAAGCAGGTGGTGGTCGATGCCAAGGTCAGCCTGACGGCGTATCAGCAGTTCGTGTCAGGCAACGACGACGCGGCGCTCAAGCAGCACGTCCAGTCGCTGCGCAGTCACGTCAAGGGCCTGTCGAGCAAGGACTACAGCCGTCTCGAAGGCCTGCACAGCCTGGATTTCGTACTGTTGTTCGTGCCCATCGAGGCCGCGTTCTCGGCGGCACTGCAGGCCGAGCCCAACCTGTTCCAGGAAGCCTTCGACCGGCAAATCGTCATCGTCAGCCCCACCACCTTGCTGGCCACCTTGCGGGTGATAGACAGCTTGTGGAAGCAGGAACGCCAAGGCCAGAACGCCCGGGAAATCGCCGAACGTGCCGGGTGGCTGTACGACAAGTTCGTGTTGTTCATCCAGGACCTGGATGAGCTGGGCAGCCGCCTGCAACAGGTGGACAAGGCCTATGCGGCAGCACGTAACAAACTGTGCGAAGGGCGCGGCAATCTCGTCAGTCGCAGCGAGCAGCTCAAGCTGCTCGGCGCCCGGGCCAGCAAAAGCCTGTCGCCCGACTTGCTCGAACGCGCCTTCGCCGATGAAGTGCCCGACCAGGCAGTTACTGCACCAGGCTCAGATGACGGTTGAGCAGGGCCCGCAATGCAGCCGGCTTGACCGGCTTGGGCAAATAGTCCAGGCCTGCGGCATGCACCAGGGCGATGGTTTCCTTGCTGCCGTCGGCGCTGATGACCACCCCGGGCACCGGTTCGCCCAATCGGGTGCGTAGCCAGCCCATCAGGCGCGTGCCGGTGTCGCCTTCATCCAGGTGATAGTCCACCAAGGCCAGGTGTGGGCGCATGCCCTCGGCCAGCAGGGCCTCGCACTCGCTGCGGCTGCGTGCGGTCCACACCTGACAGCCCCAGCGGCTGAGCAGGCTGTTCATGCCAATCAGGATGCTGTCTTCGTTGTCCACGCACAACACCTGCAGCCCGGCCAGCGGCTCGCTGCGCTGCTCCACCGCCGAAGTGACAGGGGCTGGTTGTAGAGAGATCGGCACGCTCACACGGAACACGGTGCCCTTGCCTGGCCAGGAACGTACCTCCAGTGTGTGACCCAGGACTCGGCACAGTCCGTCCGCGATCGCCAGGCCCAGGCCCAGGCCTTTTTCGGCGCGGGTCTGATGGCTGTCCAGGCGTTTGAACTCCTGGAAGATCACGTGCAGCTTGTCGTCGGCGATGCCAGGGCCCCTGTCCCAGACTTCCAGCCACAGGCGCTCGCCCTGGCGGCGGGCACCCAGCAGGATCGGGCTCTTGCCATAGCGCAGGGCGTTGGTCAGGAAGTTTTGCAGCACGCGGCGCAGCAGCTTCATGTCACTGTTGACCCGCAGGCGGCTGCCGCGCAGGCGGAACGCCAGGCCTTTCTCTGCCGCCAGTACCTTGAATTCCGCCCCAAGGGTGTCGAACAGATCGTTCAAGGCAAATGGCTTGGCGTCGGGGGTGATCTTGCCGTTTTCCAGGCGCGAGATGTCCAGCAGGTCGCTGATCAGTTCTTCGGCCGAACGCAGTGAAGTGTCCATGTGCTGAACCAGTTGCCGGGCTTCCTCGGTCATGCCTTCGGCTTGCTGCGACAAGGCCGCGGAAAACAACCTGGCGGCGTTCAGAGGCTGCATCAGGTCGTGGCTGACCGCAGCCAAAAAGCGAGTCTTGGACTGGCTGACCGCTTCGGCATGGCTCTTGGCTTCGGTCAGCGCCTGGTTCAGTTGCGACAGCTCGTAGGTGCGCTCTGCCACGCGTTGCTCAAGGCTTTCGTTGGCATGGCGCAGCGCTTGCTCGGCTTCGCGGAACGGCGTGATGTCGGTAAAGCTCATCACGAAACCGCCACCGGGCATCGGGTTGCCGATCAACTCGATCACGCGCCCATTGGGGAACAGCCGCTCGGACGAGTGGGCCCGGCCCTGGCGCATCCAGTGCAGACGCCGGGCTACGTGCACCTGGGCCTCCCCTGGGCCGCACAGGCCGCGCTCGGCGTTGTAGCGAATGATGTCGGCAATGGGCCGTCCCACGCTGATCAGCCCGTCCGGGTAATTGAACAGCTCAAGGTAACGCCGGTTCCAGGCCACCAGATGCAGGTTCTGGTCGACCACGCTGATGCCCTGGTTGATGTTTTCGATGGCGCCCTGCAGCAGTGCCCGGTTGAACTGCAGCACTTCGCTCGCTTCATCGGCGATGCGCACCACGTCTTCGAGCTGCATGTCGCGGCCTTCGATCGCTGCTTTGACCACTGCACGGGTAGACGAACTGCCCAGGACACCGGCCAACAACCGCTCGGTGTGCTCGATCCAGTCACCGTCGGCGTTCTGGTTGGGGTTGAAGCCCTTGCCCTGGCGGTAGGCGAAACGGATGAAGCTCTGGCGCGCGCGCTCCTCACCCACGAAACGCGATGCCAAGGTCAGCAGGTCGTCTATCTGCACCGCCAGCAAGGGCTTGCTGCTGGGGCGGGCGCTGGTCTGCTGGCCAATGAAGCGGCCCGCTTGCCAGTGCTCGGACACGCGGGTACGCGACAGCAGTGAGACCCAGGCAAACAGGGTGAAGTTGCCGGCAAGCGACAGCACCACGCCTTGGGTCAGCGGGCTGATCGGCAGATTCAGGGGGTTGCCGTGCAACCACGCCAACCCTGGGAATACCTGCAACGACCAGCCCAGGCTGTGGGCGGCGATGGGCAGCACCAGGGTGTAGAACCACAGGAAGATGCCCGCCGCCAGACCTGCGAATACACCCCGGCGGTTGGCCTGTTTCCAGTACAGCGCCCCGAGCATGGCGGGCGTCAGTTGGGTCACGGCAGCAAACGCGATCTGGCCGATGGTCGCCAGGCTGGCCGTAGAACCCAGCAGGCGGTAGCTGACGTACGCCAGCAGCAGGATGACCACGATGGTGACCCGCCGGACCGAAAGCATCCAGTGCCGGAACACCTCGAACGGTCGCTCGGCGTTGTTGCGACGTAGCAACCAGGGCAGCAGCATGTCGTTGGACACCATGGTCGACAACGCGACCGCTTCTACGATGACCATGCCGGTAGCCGCTGACGCGCCACCGATGAATGCCAGCAGCGCCAGGCTGGGGTGGGCCTCGGCCAGGGGAAGGCTGATCACGAACGAGTCCGACATCACCGTCCCTGGCAGCAACATCTGCCCCGCCAGGGCGATGGGCACCACGAACAGTGCAGCCAGGGCCAGGTACATCGGGAACACCCAGCGTGCCAGGCGCATGTCCTGTGGCTCGATGTTTTCCACCACGGTCACGTGGAACTGCCGAGGCAGGCAGATGATGGCCATCATGGCGACAGCCGTCTGGACCACCATCGACGGCCAGTTGATGGTCTCTGTCCAGTAATCGTGCAGCTCGATGGACTGGCGCGCCTGGGTGAACAGGTCATCGAACCCATCGTACAGGTTGAAGACGACGAAGATCCCCACGGCCAGAAACGCCAACAGCTTGATCAACGACTCGAACGCGATCGCCAGCACCATGCCCCGGTGGTGCTCGGTGACGTCCAGGCTGCGCGTGCCGAATACGATGGCGAACAGCGCCAGCACCAGCGACACCACCAGCGCAGTGTCCTGTACGCGCGTGCCGGTGGCGTCTGCACTGGCGCCGATCAACAGATTGACGCCCAGCACGATGCCTTTGAGCTGCAGGGCGATGTAGGGCAGCACGCCCACCAGGCAGATCAGAGCCACGACCACGGCCAGCGTCTGGGATTTGCCGTAACGGGCAGCGATGAAGTCGGCAATGGAAGTGATGTTCTGCTGTTTGCTGATCAGCACCATCTTCTGCACCACCCAGGGTGCGAAGACCAGAAGCAATACCGGCCCCAGGTAGATCGGCAGGAATGCCCACAGCTGCTCGGCCGCTTGTCCGACCGCGCCGAAGAACGTCCAGCTGGTGCAATACACCGCCAGCGACAGGCTGTACACCCAGGCACGCAATTTGGGCGGCAAAGGGGTGCTGCGCCGGTCGCCATAGAAGGCGATGGCGAACATGACGGCCATATAGGCCAGGGCGACCGCGGCGATCAGCCCGCTGGACAACGACATGGTGACTCCGAAGCTAAATGGATAACGAGGCCCGGTCAGCCAGTCTGGCACGACAGGTGGCGCGCCGTCAGCGCAGACGATGGTCGCAGTGGCAGGTGGTCGCAGCGTGACGCACCCAAATTGCGGGCTCGTGCGGGGCCCAGCAGACGGGTGGAGGATTGACAGGCGATGCCTGGAAGCAAATACTCTCGAAAAATTCATATAGATGTCTATATAACAAGACGAGAATACAGCCATGCTTCCACTCGCCAGCGACACACGACTGCCACGCTATCAACAGCTACGCGACCATCTGGTAGCGCAGATCGCCAACAACCGCTGGCACCCGGGTGAGGCGATCCCCACCGAGGCTGCACTGGCGAGTGAATTCGACCTGTCGGTGGGCACGGTGCGCAAGGCCATCGATGCGCTGGTCGCCGAAGGCGTGCTTGAGCGCCAGCAGGGGCGAGGTACCTTCATCCGCCGTCCACAGTTCCAATCCTCGCTGTTTCGCTTCTTCCGCTTCGAAGCTGTCAACGGCGAGCGCGTCGTGCCGATGAGTCGCATCCTGAGCATGAACGCCGTGGCGGCACCGTCTGCCGTGGCTCAGGCCTTGGGGCTCGTACCCGGGGCCGATGTGATCCATCTGCAGCGGCTTCGTCTGCTCGATGCCCAGCCCGTGCTGGCCGAGGACATCTGGCTGGCCCGCCAGCCGTTCCAGTTGCTGCTGGAGACTGATCTGGATAACAAGGGCCCATTGCTCTACCCGATCTACGAACAGCTGTGTGGGCAAGTGGTCGCAGCCGCCGAAGAAGCCCTGACTGCCGAGGCCGTGGATGAAGTGCATGGGCGCCTTCTGCAGGTACCGGCTGGCAGCCCGATCGTAGTGATCGAACGGCTGGCCCGTGACTACGCCGGCAAACCCCTGGAGTGGCGCCGGTCGCGGGGACACGCGCAGCACTTCCGCTACCGCATCGATATTCGCTGACCGCGCCGTTTCAACCTTCTTTACCTGCCTGCGCCCCGTCACCAGGGCGCAGTGGCTTCGCCTGCTCGGTTGTCTGCGTTGAGGGCAACCCAGCGTACCCTTCACCCTTAAAAGGATAAGAATCATGTTCAGCTGGTACCGCCAAATTACATCGCGCGAACGCAAGACTTTCTGGGCCTGTTTTGGGGGCTGGTCGCTCGATGCGCTGGAAGTGCAGATGTTCGGCCTGGCCATTCCCGCGCTGATCGCGGCTTTCTCGCTGTCCAAAGGCGATGCGGGCCTGATCAGTGGCCTGACCCTGGTGACCTCGGCGATCGGCGGCTGGCTTGGCGGAACCCTGTCGGATCGGTACGGCCGCGTGCGCACCTTGCAGTGGATGATCCTGTGGTTCTCCTGCTTCACATTCCTCTCGGCTTTCGTCACAGGCTTCTATCCACTGCTGTTCGTCAAGGCCATGCAAGGCTTTGGCATTGGTGGGGAGTGGGCGGCCGGGGCCGTGCTGATGGCCGAGACCATCAACCCCAAGTACCGCGGCAAGGTCATGGGTACGGTGCAAAGCGCCTGGGCGGTAGGGTGGGGCCTGGCGGTAGCGTTGTTCACCTTGATCTATTCGCTGGTGCCGCAGGAATTCGCCTGGCGCGTGATGTTCTTCGTGGGCCTGTTGCCGTCGCTGCTGATCATCTGGGTGCGTCGCAACGTTCCAGAACCGGACAGCTTTCAACGCCTGCAGAAACAGAACGCCATTCCCCAGGGTTTCTTCGCCTCGATGGCGGGGATCTTTCGCCCTGAATTGCTGCGCGTCACGTTGCTGGGCGGCTTGCTGGGCCTGGGGGCGCATGGTGGCTACCACGCGGTGATGACCTGGCTGCCGACTTTCCTTAAGACCGAACGCAACTTGTCGGTGCTCAATTCCGGTGGCTACCTGGCGGTGATCATCTTTGCGTTCTGGTGTGGCTGCGTGGTCAGCGGGTTGTTGATCGATCGCATCGGCAGGCGTCGCAACATCCTGCTGTTTGCGCTGTGCTGCGTGCTGACGGTTCAGGCCTATGTCTTCTTCCCGTTGAGCAATACGCAGATGCTGTTCCTGGGTTTCCCGCTGGGCTTCTTCGCAGCCGGCATTCCAGCAAGCCTCGGCGCCTTCTTCAACGAGCTGTATCCTGCCGATGTGCGGGGAGCGGGGGTTGGCTTCTGCTACAACTTTGGCCGTGTGCTCTCGGCGGTCTTCCCCTTCCTGGTCGGGCACATGAGCGAATCCATGTCGCTGGGTACCGCCATCGGCATTGATGCCGGCATCGCCTACGGCGTGGCGGTGATCGCTGCACTGTGCCTGCCTGAAACGCGCGGCCGCAACCTCGAGCCTGCCCCGCAAGCGCCCGGTGTGGCCGCCCAGTAACCTGACCGAAAGATCAAAGACATGCCTCACAACCCTGCTTCATCCATGATTGCCATCGACAGCCATGCCCACGTGTTCAGTCAAGGGCTGACATTGGCGCGCGAGCGCCGTTATGCCCCCGCGTACGATGCACCGTTGGCGGATTACCTCAGCCAGTTGCAGGCGCACGGTTTCAGTCACGGCGTTCTGGTGCAGCCCAGTTTCCTGGGGACCGACAATGGCTATCTGCTGGGTGCCCTGCAAGCCGCTCAGGGGCGCCTGCGGGGGGTGGTGATGCTTGAGCCGGACGTTGCGCGCCAAACCCTCATACAGATGGACCAGCTTGGGGTCAGAGGCGTGCGCCTGAACCTGATGGGGCAACCACTGCCGGACCTTGCGGCCCCCCAGTGGCGCCATCGTTTCGCGTGCATGGCCGAACTGGGCTGGCACGTCGAGCTGCATCGACAACTGGCGGACATTCCCACCCTGGTGCGGGCGCTGCAACCGTACGGGCTGGATATCGTCATCGACCATCTGGGAAGGCCCGATGCGCGCAGCGGGCTGGGGCAGGCAGGCTTCGCCGACCTATTGACCCTGGGCGGGCAGGGCAATGTCTGGGTGAAGGTTTCCGGTATCTACCGCCTGGAAGGCTCGCCCGAGCAGAACGAGCTGTTCGCCCGCCAGGCGCTGGGCGCGCTGGAAGCGCACTATGGGGCCGAGCGCCTGATGTGGGGCAGCGATTGGCCGCATACGCAGCACGAACGCACGATGAGTTATGGCCAGGCGCTCGAGCAATTGCAGGCCCTAGGCTGCTCCAGCGAGTTGCGCAAGGCGCTGTTGCTGGAGACGGCCAAGGACTTGTACCGTTTCAATTGAGCCAAAGAATGGGTACGCAAGGCTTCGGTCAACCTATAGCGATCCTGTAGCGGGGTCGTCGGGGCAAGCAGTCACGGCAGGCGTTCGAATGTGGCTGTTTTGACGTGGTGCGAGTCCAGTCCGACCATCACTTCGAAGTCACCGGGCTCGGTCACCCATTGCAGGTTACGGTCCACGAATGCTAGCGCGGTGGGTGCAATCTCCAGCGTCAGGTCTCTGGCAGCACCAGGCTCCAGGAAGATGTTCTGGAAGCCTTTGAGTTCTTTGACGGGCCGACTGACAGAGGCGCTCAGGTCCCGAAGATAGAGTTGCACGGTTGTTTCGCCCGCCAACGGTCCCTGATTGGTAACAGTGACTCGAACCTTCAAGCGCTCACCCGGACGCAGACGGTCGGTGGACAAGCGTGGGGCTGAGACATCGAACTGGGTGTAGCTTAGCCCGAAGCCAAAAGGAAAAAGAGGGGTGTCATCGACGTCGAAGTGGCGCGACCGGTAAGGTGCGGGGTTGATGGGGTCGAACGGCCTGCCGGTGTTCAGATGGTTGTAATACAGGGGGATCTGGCCGACGTTGCGCACGAACGTCACTGGGAGTTTCCCGGAGGGGTTGTAGTCGCCAAACAGCACATCAGCGATGGCATTACCCCCCTCGCTCCCGCTATACCAGGTTTCCAGTACGGCATCGGCCCACTTGGTTTCGTCGTCGAGGGCAAGCGGGCGGCCATTCATCAAAACCAGTACCACTGGAATGCCGGTATCGCTCAATGCCTTGAGCAGCGCACGTTGTCCGCCGGGTAGACCCAGCTCGGTCCTGCTCGCACCCTCATGGGACATGCCGCGCGCCTCGCCAAGCACCGCGACGATTACATCGGCTTGCCGAGCCACCGCCAGGGCCTGCTTGAGCATCGCTGCGGGAGGGCTTGGGTCGATGTCGACGTGTTTGTCCGCAAGAAGCATCAGGGCCGATGGATCGTCAATGATGTTGGCCCCTTTGGCATAGCGCAATCGACCCTTGCCCGCCTGAGCCTGATGCATGCCGGAGCGAAGCGTGACCACCTCCTCGGGTCTGCCATTGGCATACCAACTGCCAAGCATGTCTGCCGCGTTATCGGCCAATGGGCCGATCAAGGCGATGTTCATGCTTTTATGCAGCGGCAGCGTGCGGTTTCGGTTTTTCAGCAGCACCAAGGAGCGGCGCGCCATATCCCGCGCTTGGGCACGATGCTGTCCGATCTGCTCGCTAGCGGCGTCGGCACCCAGGCGCTGATAAGGGGCATCAAACAGGCCCAATTCGTACTTGGTTGTGAGCACCTGGCGAACCGCGCCGTCCAGCTCGGCTTCGCTGACCTGTCCTTGCTTGATCAAGCCAGCCAGCTGGTCACGGTAATGACGGTCGCTCATGCTCATTTGTGTGCCAGCGGTCAGCGCTGCCTTGGCCGCCTGGGTGCCATCACGGGCCACGCCATGGTCTATCAGCTCTGCCACTGCGCCGTGGTCGCTGATGACTAAGCCTTTGAACTGCCACTGTGTGCGAAGCAGGTCTTTCAAGAGCCAGCCGTTGGCCGTTGCAGGGATGCCATTAAGGCTGGACAGTGCAGTCATCACGGCACCGGCCTTGGCTTCGATGGCAGCCTTGAAGGGGGGCAGGTAATCCTGATGAAGGCGTTGTTCGCTCATGTCAGCCGTGTTGTAGTCGCGCCCTCCCTCAGCCGCTCCATAACCGGCAAAATGCTTGATACAAACCATCAGGCTGTCCGGTGCTGCCAGATGCGGTCGTTGCAAACCGCGGATGGCAGCCTCACCCATGCGCGAGGCCAGGTGCGTGTCTTCGCCGTAGCCTTCGGAGATGCGTCCCCACCGCGGGTCGCGACTGACATCCAAGACGGGAGCGAAGGTCATGTCCAAGCCATCGTTGGTCGCCTCGATTGCTGCAACGCGTGCACTTTTTTCCACCGCGCGCAGGTCCCAGCTGGACGCCTGACCCAAGTTGATGGGAAAAATGGTGCGACGTCCATGGATTACATCACCTGCAAAGAACAGCGGGATACCCAGCCGGCTACGCTCGACCGCCATGGCCTGTAGCCTGCGCAAATCCGTACTGTTGGCAGCCGGGTGGGTGAACATCGCCCCCACATTCCCGGCTGCGATGGCTGTGTTCATGTCTTGAGGCGCATCACCTTGAGCGGCATATTCCATTCGCAACTGTCCGATCTTTTCCTGCAAGGTCATCTGCGAGAGCAAATTGTCGATGAACGTCTTTTGCTGCGCGTCAGGCTTGTTAGCCAGGGCGGTGACAGGCCCTATCGCTGCGCAAAGCATCAACATGGCCGTGAGTGCAGGTGAGCGGGTTGCTCGCTTGCGGGGAGGGGTCATTCCATTGACTTCCTGGGCGAATTTCCCTGACATTGCCACCTGAGTGATCAAGCTCGCTACTCGCAGATCTACCAGTTGCCTATCCCCGATATCTGTGCAATCCCCACGACCTTCCTTCACCCGTGCCCTCGCGGCTTCACCCAGGACCAAGGACGATGAGTCATTCCTCGCAATTCACCTTGCTCGGCAAGCGGCGCTTCCTGCCTTTTTTCATTACTCAGTCGCTCGGTGCGTTCAACGACAACCTGTTCAAGCAGTCGCTGATCCTGGCCATCCTGTTCAAGCTGAGCCTTGGGGACGGTGACCGATCCATCTGGGTCAATCTGTGTGCCTTGCTGTTCATCCTGCCGTTCTTTCTTTTTTCGGCGCTGGGTGGACAGTTCGGGGAGAAATTTCCCAAGGACGCGCTCATTCGTGTGATCAAGCTGGCGGAGATCGGCATCATGTCGATCGGCGCGCTGGGTTTTGCGACCAATCACCTGGCCCTCATGCTGGTGGCCTTGTTCGGCATGGGTACCCATTCGGCGCTGTTCGGGCCGGTGAAGTACTCGATCCTGCCCCAAGCGCTGCGTGAGCAAGAGCTGGTAGGCGGCAATGGGCTGGTGGAGACGGGCACCTTCCTGGCTATCCTCGCCGGCACCATCGGCGCCGGGGTGATGATGTCGACCGAACGCTATGCCGCGGTGGTAGCCGGTGGCGTGGTAGGCACTGCCGTACTGGGCTACCTGGCCAGCCGCTGGATTCCCCGTGCCGCCGCTGCCTCACCCCACATGAAGCTGGACTGGAACATCTTCAGGCAGTCGTGGACCATCCTGCGCATGGGCCTTGCCCAGCCGCCTGCGGTATCGCGCTCGATCGTCGGCAACTCCTGGTTCTGGTTCGTCGGCGCCATCTACCTGACCCAGATCCCGGCCTATGCCAAGGACTGGCTGCACGGCGATGGCACCGTGGTCACCCTGGTGCTGACGCTGTTCTCGGTGGGCATCGCCCTGGGTTCCTTGTTGTGTGAGCGTCTGAGCGGGCGCAAGGTGGAGATCGGGCTGGTGCCGTTCGGCTCCTTTGGCCTGACCGTGTTCGGCCTGCTATGGTGGTGGCATTCCGGGGATGTGCCCAGCGCTGCCAGCGCCCATGACTGGCTCGACCTGCTGGGCCTGAGCCAGGCGTGGTGGATTCTGCTGTCCATCGTCGGGCTCGGGGTGTTTGGCGGTTTCTATATCGTGCCGCTGTACGCATTGATTCAGGCACGCACCGCCGTAGACGAGCGCGCGCGGGTGATCGCTGCCAACAACATCCTCAATGCATTGTTCATGGTGGTATCGGCCCTGTTGACCATGGTGCTGCTGGGCGTGGCTGGGCTGGACATCCCGCAGCTGTTTTTGGTCGTCTCGCTGCTGAACATCGCCGTCAACGCCTACATTTTCAGCATCGTGCCTGAATTCACCATGCGGTTTCTCATCTGGCTGCTCAGTCACTCGATGTACCGCGTCAAGCACCAGGGGCTGCAGCACATTCCCGACGAAGGCGCGGCATTGCTGGTGTGCAACCACGTGTCGTTCGTCGATGCCTTGTTGCTCGCTGGCGCGATACGCCGTCCCATTCGTTTCGTCATGTACTACAAGATCTACAACCTGCCCGTGCTCAACTTCGTGTTTCGCACCGCAGGCGCCATTCCGATTGCCGGACGCAGCGAGGACCTGGCGACGTACGAACGCGCCTTCACCCGCATTGCCCGTTACCTGGCTGACGGCGAGCTTGTGTGCATCTTTCCCGAGGGCAAGCTGACAGGGGATGGTGAGGTCGACGTGTTCAAGGGCGGCTTGAGCCATATCCTTGAACAGACGCCGGTGCCGGTGATTCCCCTGGCGCTGCAAGGGCTGTGGGGCAGTTTCTTCAGTCGCGACCCGGCCAAAGGGTTTTTCAGAAGAATGTGGTCCCGGGTGACCGTCGTGGCAGGCAGCGCCATCCCTGCACAGGAGGCGCTACCAGAGCGGCTGCGCGAGCAGGTCATTGGCCTGCGCGCAGGCATTCGCTGAGCAAACCTGGCCAGCTGACCGGTATCAGCTGGCGCTGACCTTGAGGCCGATCAGGCCGCATACGATCAGTGCCACGCTGACCAGTCGAACCAACGCCATGGACTCACCGAACAGGATGATGCCGGCGATCACGGTGCCCACCGCGCCGACGCCGGTCCAAATGGCATAGGCCGTCCCCAGCGGCAGCTCTTTCATCGCCAGGCCCAGCAGGCCGAGACTGACGGCCATGGCGGCAACCGTCAGCGCGGTGGGCAGTGGCTTGCTGAAGCCGTCGGTATACTTGAGGCCAACGGCCCAGCCGACCTCGAACAGGCCGGCGAAGAACAGGATGATCCAGGACATGATGCGTCTCCATCGTTGCAAGTGATGGGGCCGTCCCCTGGATGATCACGCTGGGCGTCGTGAGGTCGTCCTCACCGTGAGCCCATGGTGCACATCTACGGTCTGCCGGGCAAGCCTGCGGGCCAATCGCCTGTCAGCGTCTGACACGTTTTGCGCCCTCGACGTCGGAGGAGGTGTCCTCCAGCCGCCGGAACCAGGTGGAAAGCAGCGCCCCGGAAATATTGTGCCACACGCTGAACAGCGCACTGGGCACGGCCGCCAGGGGCGAGAAGTGCGCAGCGGCAAGGGCTGCTCCTAGCCCGGAGTTCTGCATGCCGACCTCCAGCGCCAGCGACTTGCGCTGGGCCAAGGGCAGTTTGCACAGCTTGCCGGTGATGTACCCCAGCAAATAACCGAAGCTGTTGTGCAACATGACCACCGCCATGATCAACAGCCCCGACTCGGCGATTTTCGCCTGGCTGGCGGCCACCACGGCGCATACGATCAGTACGATGCTCACCACCGATACCAGTGGCAAAACCTGAACTGCGGTCTGCACGCGCTCACCCAGCAGGCGTTGGGCCAGCACGCCGAGTACGATCGGGAGCATGACCAGCTGCAGGATCGACCAGAACATATCCATGAAGGACACCGGAAGCCAGGCCGACGCCAGGAACCAGATCAGCGCAGGGGTCAGCAGTGGCGCCAGCAGCGTGGTGACGCCTGCGATGGCCACGGCCAGCGCGAGGTCGCCGCGCGACAGCCACACCATCACGTTCGAGGCCGTACCGCTCGGGCAGCAGCCGACCAGGATCACGCCCACGGCGATCTGCGGCGGTAGCTCGAAGAGCTGGCACAGCAGCCAGGCCATGCCCGGCATGATCACGAAATGCGCGACCACCCCCAGCATGACCCGCCAGGGTTGGCGGGCCAGGGCAGCGAAGTCGTCGAGCTTGAGGGTAAGGCCCATTCCGAACATCACCAGCCCCAGCAAGGGCACGATGGCCACCTTCAACCCAATGAACCATTGCGGTTGCAGGAAGGCCAGCACGGCGAACACCAATACCCACAAGGCAAAGGTGTTGCCGACGAATCGACTCAAGGCGGCGAGGGCGCGCATGGGGTTATCTCCAGTTCGACTGCATGCCCGGGCATTGTCGCTGCAGGCAGGGGGTCAAGTGCGGCAACGGTGCCGCACTCAAGTGTCGTGGGTACTGCCAACCCGCAGCGGGCTCACACCCCTTGCGGGATTTCTTCGCCGCCCAAAGCTTCGAAGAGCACGGGCAGGAACTCTGCAAATGTCATCATCATCAGCTGGAAGCTGGCGTCGAACTGCTGCGCGGCCTCGTCACCGCCATCCTGCTCGGCCTGCTCCTGCAGCAGTTCCTCGAATTTCAGGCGCTTGATGACCATCTTGTCGTCCAGCACGAACGACAGTTTGTCCTGCCAGGCCAGGGCGAGTTGGGTCACGACCTTGCCGGTACTCAGGTGCAGCTGGATTTCCTCGCCAGTCAGGTCCTGGCGCTTGCAGCGCACAATGCCGCCATCTTCGGCCGTGTCGCGCAGCTCGCATTCGTCCAGCACATAGAAGCCTTCGGCGGCATTCTGGGATTTGACCCAGTCGGTCATGGTGGCCACCGGGGCGATCTTGACGGTGGCCGGCCGCACGGGCAGCGAGCCCATCACTTCGCGCAGCGTGGACAGCAGGTCTTCGGCGCGTTTGGCGCTGGCCGAGTTGACCAGAATCACCCCCAGGCGCGGGGCGATGGCAGCGAAGATCATCGAGCGGCGAATGAAGGCGCGAGGCAGGAAGGCCTGAATGATCTCGTCCTTGATCTGGTCACGCTCCTTCTTGTAGACCTTGCGCATCTGTTCGGTCTCGATCTCTTCGACCTTTTCCTTGACCGCGTCATTGACCACGCTGCTGGGCAGAATACGTTCTTCCTTGCGTGCAGCGATCAGCAGGTAATCGCCACTGACGTGCACCAGCGGGGCATCTTCGCCCTTGCCGAACGGGGCGACGAAACCGTAGGTGGTCAGCTCCTGGCTGGCGCACGGACGGGCTGGCTTGCTGGCCAGGGCAGCCTCCAAAGCTTCAGGCTCGAAGGGCACGTCCTGGGTCAGGCGGTAGGTCAGCAGGTTCTTGAACCACATCGGGGAAGTCTCTCATTAATGCATAAGGCGGGCATTATTCTCCTACCAGCCCCGGAAGGCCAACCCTGTCAGAGGGCCAGCAGTGCACAAACCGGACGAAATCGGGCCGTTACGCTAGGTCGTTGAAAGATCTGTACTTTTTTCGAAATAAAGTGAAAGAAAGTGCTTGCCAGGGGGCAGGGCCGTCCGTAGAATGCGCCCCACACCGAGACGAAGGGTGATTAGCTCAGCCGGGAGAGCATCTGCCTTACAAGCAGAGGGTCGGCGGTTCGATCCCGTCATCACCCACCACTCGATGTATAGCGCAGCGGTAGTTCAGTCGGTTAGAATACCGGCCTGTCACGCCGGGGGTCGCGGGTTCGAGTCCCGTCCGCTGCGCCATATTCAGCTTCAAGGGCCCACTGAACACCCTGAAGCAATAAGAAAGCGACCCTAGGGTCGCTTTTTTTATGCCTGCATTTCAGTTTTATAGTCGCCTTTCAGGCCCGGGCCGCCTGGCCATTGAGGCCTGGGCGCTCCTCGGCCCGCAGGGTCAGTACCTCGAACCCTTCGTCCGTCACGGCCACCGTGTGCTCCCATTGCGCTGACAGGCTGCCGTCACGTGTCACCACGCTCCAGCCATCCTTGAGCGTGCGGGTGCCGCGCCCGCCCTGGTTGATCATGGGCTCGATGGTGAACACCATGCCTGGCTTGAGCTTCATGCCCATGCCGCGCTGACCGACATGCAGCACCTCTGGCGCTTCATGCATCTGCTGGCCAATGCCATGCCCACAATACTCTCGGACCACGCTGTAGCCTGCGGCCTCGGCATGCGCCTGCACGGCATGGCCAATGTCACCCAGGGTGGCCCCAGGTCGTACTTGCTCGATGCCTTTCCACAGCGCCGCATAGGTGGTGTCGATCAGGCGCCGGGCTTCATCATCGATCTGCCCGATGGCGTACATTTTAGAAGAGTCAGCAATGTAACCGCCTTGTTCCAGCGTGATGTCGACGTTGACGATCGAACCTTCTTTGAGTACTTCATCGGCGTCAGGCATGCCATGGCACACCACATGATCGACCGAGGTATTGAGCGCATAGGGGAAGCCGTACTGGCCTTTGCTGGCCGGTCTTGCCCTAAGGGCCTGGACGATGAAGTCTTCTGCGTGGTCATTGATCTGCAGGGTGGTGATGCCTGGACGGATGAAACTGTCGAGTTCGGCGAACACCTGTGCCAGCAGTTGGCCTGCGCGGCGCATCAGGTCGAGCTCGGCGGGGGATTTGATGATGACCTTGGACATAAACGCGAATAATCACTCCAGCTAGAATGCCTCAAAGCATAGACCCACGGCATACCCACATGCCACCGTCGAGCACCGATGCGTCACTTGATCGTGGATGATTTCTTTGTCGGTACCTGCTGTTTTAAATATGACTTTAGCGCTGGCGCGGGGGATCTGTCAGGTCATGGCATGAAGCTGTTACCTGGTTGATGAATTACGATTCACTTGCTGAACTTACTTACTCAAACCCGCTCCTATGCCGGTAGCCATTGGTGAGGGCTGCCTGCTAAGCTCGCGGCCTCTACCCTGATTGCCCTTATGGCGCATGAACAAGGAATTAGCATGAAACAGCATCGTTTGGCGGCTGCGGTTGCCCTGGTAGGCCTGGTACTGGCTGGTTGTGATCAGCAGGCCAGCAGCCCCGAACTGAAGACGCCTGCGCAGAAAGCTTCCTACGGCATTGGCCTGAACATGGGCAAGAGCCTGGCGCAGGAAGGCATGGACGACCTCGATTCCAAGGCGGTAGCGCTGGGTATCGAGGACGCCGTTGGCAAGAAAGAGCAGCGCCTGAAGGACGAAGAACTGGTAGAAGCCTTCACTGCCTTGCAGAAGCGTTCCGAAGAACGCCTGGCCAAGGCTAGCGAAGAGGCGGCCACTGCGGGCAAGAAGTTCCTTGAAGAAAACGGCAAGAAGCAAGGCGTGGTGACCACCGCCTCGGGTCTGCAGTACGAAGTTGTCAAGAAGGCCGATGGCCCGCAGCCCAAGCCAACCGACGTGGTGACCGTTCACTATGAAGGCAAGTTGATCGACGGCAAGGTCTTCGACAGCTCCGTCGAGCGCGGCAGCCCGATCGACCTGCCGGTCAGCGGCGTGATCCCAGGTTGGGTCGAAGCGTTGCAATTGATGCACGTTGGCGAGAAGTACAAGTTGTTCATCCCTGCTGACCTGGCCTACGGCGCCCAGAGCCCGAGCCCGTTGATCCCGGCCAATTCGGTTCTGGTGTTCGACCTGGAACTGATCGCGATCAAGGACCCAGCGCAGCTGCAAGGTGGTGAGCCTGAGGCCGAAGCGCCTGCCGACGCACCGGCTGAAGCACCTGCCAAGTAAGGCGTGTTTCGATTGAAACGAGCGCGCTGTCATCACGGAGCGTTCGGTTCACTTGATACCATTGGGGCCGCTATGCGGCCCTAATAGTATCTGCGGCAAAGCTAAATCCTGGGGAGGCTGCGCGGCCGATCCGCAGCCCCGGCAAGGCCGTAACTGCGCGGGTACAGCGTACTCCGCCTACACGGGTATCTGATGACATTCAGAGCCGTGCTGAACCTGTGGCGGAGCTGCCTTACAGGACGTTCGCATTTGGGCATCCCGTTCGAACCTGCTCTGGCGCCCACGGTCCGAACAAGGACAGGCGCTGGGTGTAAGCTGCGTCTGAAATAACTGTCCTAGGGCGGGCCCGCGCAGTGCTCTGTAACCGCTGTGTAAAAAATGCCCGATCTTGTCCGGTGCCCTGTTTATGGGCCAGCGGGCTCGGAAATGTCCCCCTGTTCACAAGGTTATCCACAATAAATGTGGATAACCTTTTCCGTCTGGAGGCACCATGAAGGCACCTTGGAATTTCACGCGCTTCCTGCCCCTGGCAGAGCGCCTGCTCAGCCGTGGGCGCTTGCCGGCGCTGCTGTTCGCGGTGGCCCGCAAAGGGCCACGCTTGGGCAAACTGCGCGAAGACGTGAAGTTGATGCAGGCCCTGTGCCTGGCATGGTGGCGAGGCGAGTACCGGGCGATCAACCGCAAGGCCTTGATTACGATCGTTGCCGGTCTGCTTTATTTCGTAAGCCCCATCGACGCCATCCCGGACTGGTTGCTGGGCGTAGGTTTTCTGGATGACATCGCCGTGCTGGGGTGGGTGCTCAAGACCGTTTCCGATGAACTGGAGCGCTTCAAGGCCTGGCGGGACACCCAGTCGCCAGAACGGCTGCAGGTAGTTGAGCGTCTTCCAGCCACCCCCGAAGACCTGCGTCTGGAGCGTGAAATCCCTTGAGGCGTCAGTGACACGGTAGAACCTTGCCGGCGCTCGACTGCAAAGATCCTGAACTTGGTCATATAATTGGCACATGAAACACGCCAATGGATTACCTTCAGTAGTCCTCTCGAAGGGATTTTTGCAATGGATATTCAGGTCATCAGCCGCGACGGTCAACCCGAGTATGCCGTCGTACCGTGGGAAGACTACCAGGCGCTGCTCAAGGCAGCAGGGCAGGCCCCAGCGAATACCCCAGTACAGTCACCTGTCGAAGAAGCCGCCTTACATGCCGCTTTGCCCGCATTTAGCGAAGTAGGTGCCATACGCCGGGACAAAGGCATCGCCGCCGAGCACCTGGCCCGCAATGTGGGGGTGAGCCCGGCTTACCTGGCGATGATCGAGTCGGGCGAGCGGGAGCCCGATGCCGCCATTCGCCGTGCCCTGGCCTGGCACTTGGGTGTGCCTGGCTGGAGCGAGGCTTCATGAGTCAGGTCAGGATCAGCCGCCAGCACTGGGACAACCTGCTGGGCGAGCTGGATCTGGCCCGACGGCAACGTCATTTGCTGACCTACCGAGCGCTCATCGAGCGCCTGCAACTGCCAAGTCCTGCCATGCAGACACTGACCGCAGCGCTTGAGTACCTGGCAGTGCTGGATGCGCGTGCCGAACAACCCCTGCGCAGTTCATTGGTGATCAGCCAGGGTGCCAGCCGCTTGCCGCGCACAGGCTTCTTTGAGTGCGTCGAGCGGTTAGGGCGCTTCACAGGGCCTGTCGATGGCATGGAGGCCGCTTCCTGGCATGCCTCTGAAGTCGCACGCGTATTCGAATACACGTATCCCGATCCCGCCTGATCAGACCCAGCAACGCTGAGCCCTCCAACCCTTCTCCAGGCGCTCCTACCAATGACCCAAAAAGAAAGCCGGGCATCAATGAGCCCGGCTTTTCTTTACACATCAGGGGAGGGTGGCGAATGGATCGTCCCTCCCCAGGGTCTGCCGCTTACTTCTTAGCCACCTTGGTGCTGGCGCTGAGGTAATCGATCAGGATGCGCCCGGTTTCCGACAGGTAGGCGTCGTCTTCCGGCTTGGTGTCTTCATCCTCGGCCGGCAGTGCATCCTCATCTTCTTTCTTCAGCTCCTTGAGCGGTTCCTCGCCCTTGGCCTTGCGACGGATGTTTTCCAGCGCCAGTTGCTTGGCCTCGACTTCATCGTGACGCGCCCGACGCTCTTGCTCATTGAGGCTGACGGTCTTTTCGGTCATCAGTTTCTGGGTCAATGCCAGGCGGTCGCGGATGTAGATGAACTCGGCATCCTTGTCGCTGCGTGCCTGGTGCTGAGCCTTGAGCTGGGCCAGGTAAGGCTTGAAGGGGTCTACCGCAGGCTTGACGACAGGACGGATGGTGTCCCATGGCATCGCTTCGGGCAGGGCGCTTTCGCCGATTTCCTTGGTGTCGATGATCGACGGGTAGTCGATGTCCGGCAATACGCCCTGGTGCTGGGTGCTCTGCCCGGAAACCCGGTAGAACTTGGCCAGGGTCAGCTTGAGCTCGCCATGGTTAAGTGGCTGAATGGTCTGCACGGTGCCCTTGCCGAAGGTCTGGCCACCAATGATCAACGCGCGATGATAATCCTGCATGGCGCCAGCGAAAATCTCCGATGCCGAGGCGGACAGGCGGTTGACTAGCAAGGCCAGCGGCCCCTTGTAGAAGGCACCTGGGTTTTCATCTTCAAGCACATCCACACGGCCATCGCTATTGCGCACCAGCACAGTAGGGCCTTTTTCGATGAACAGGCTGGTCAGCTCGGTCGCTTCCTGCAGCGAACCACCGCCATTGTTGCGCAAGTCGATGACCACGCCGTCGACTTTCTCTTTCTGCAGCTCGGTCAGCAGCTTCTTCACGTCACGCGTAGTGCTCTTGTACTCCGGATCACCTGCGCGGTAGGCCTTGAAGTCCAGGTAGAACGCCGGGATCTCGATAATGCCGAGTTTGTAGTCACGCCCGTCCTGCTTGAGTTTGAGCACGGACTTCTTGGCCGCCTGCTCTTCGAGCTTGACCGCTTCACGCGTGATCGACACGATCTTGCTGGTCTGATCGCTGGGGGCGTTACTCGCCGGGATGATTTCAAGGCGTACCACCGAGCCCTTGGGGCCGCGAATCAGCTTGACCACTTCGTCCAGGCGCCAGCCGACGACGTCGACCATTTCCTTGTTGCCCTGAGCAACGCCTATGATCTTGTCGGCCGGCGCGACCTGCTTGGTCTTGGCCGCAGGCCCCGCCGGTACCAGGCGCACGATCTTGACCTGATCGTTGTCGCTTTGCAGCACCGCGCCAATCCCTTCGAGCGACAGGCTCATGTTGATGTCGAAGTTTTCGGCGTTGTCCGGCGACAGGTAGTTGGTGTGCGGGTCGTAGGACTGGGCAAACGTATTGATGTACGCCTGGAAAATGTCTTCGGCGCGGGTCTGATCCAGGCGTGCCAGCTGGTTCTTGTAGCGCTTGATCAGGGTTTCCTGAATCTGCTTGGGCTCTTTGCCAGCAATCTTCTGGCGCAGCACCTCGTCCTTGACGCGTTTACGCCACAGGTCGTCCAGGGCAGCCTGGTCCTTGAGCCAAGGCGCGTCCTTGCGGTCGATCAGCAAGGTCTCGTTGACCGTGAAGTCGATCTTGTCCACGCCCTTGTTGAGCTCGGCCAAGGCGAAGTCCAGGCGCTGCTTGACCCGGTCCAGGTAGCGCTTGTAGATGGTGAAGCCAGGGTCGAGGTTGCCGCTTTTGAGGAAGTCGTCGAACTGCGTCTTCCACTTGTCGAATTCGGCGATGTCGGCGGCGGTGAAATAGCTGCGCGCCGGGTCCAACAGCTTGATGTAGCTGTCGTAGATGATGACCGAACGGGCGTCATCCAAGGGCGGCTTGCTGTAGTGATGGCGTTTGAGCAGCTCCACCACGTTGAGGCTGGCGACGATTTCGTCGCGGTCCGGTTGCAGGCTGTCCCATTTGTTGGCGGCCGCCGCATTGCCGCCGAGCGTAAGGCTGCCAAGGCCGATCATCAGTGCCAGGGCGGTGCTGGGTAGGAAATGCTTCATGCTGATTCGACGTGGGGGCAATTGATCACGCATAGTAGGCCGTCTTTTCCGTTCGCCGGTTCCATAAAAACCGGGCGCATACTGCAAAAAGCCTGGGCACGGGTGGCCCAGGCTCGGTCATATGATTCAACTATGGAGGCACTGTGAAGGCATTGCAAGGCGTTGACGGACATGTCACCTGGGTCGAAGCCGAACGTCCGGCGTGTGACGCAGGACAAGTACGCATCCGGGTCGCGGCTGCGGGGTTGAACCGTGCCGATTTGCTGCAGATGAAAGGGCTCTATCCGCCGCCGCCCGGCGCCAGCCCCTACATGGGCCTGGAATGTGCCGGCGTGATCGCAGAAGTGGGGGCCGGGGCAGCCTGGCGGGTGGGCGACAGGGTGTGCGCACTGCTGGCCAGCGGTGCCATGGCCGAGGAAGTGATCGTCGATGCGCGGCACGTGCTGCCTGTGCCCGAAGGGCTTAGCCTGCATGAAGCGGCAGCCCTGCCGGAGGTCTACGCGACGGCGTGGCTGAACATCTTCCAGCTGGGCGGCGTCAAAGCCGGCGAGAAGGTGCTGGTGCACGCCGGTGCCAGCGGCGTGGGGTCGGCTGCCATTCAACTGTGCAAGGCGTTCGGCAACAGCGTCTGGGTCAGCGTCGGCTCGGCCGAGCGACTGGCGTATTGCCAGGCCCTGGGCGCGGCAGGTGGCGTGGTGCGCAACCAGAACCTCGATGACCTGGAAGCCATCGGCCCATTCGATGTGATTCTCGACCCGGTCGGCGCCAGCTATGGCGAGCTGAACCTCAAGCTGCTGGCCCGCGACGGGCGCTGGGTGATCATCGGCGTGATGGGTGGACGCACGTTCGAACTGGACTTGGCCCAGGTCATGGGCAAGCGGGCGCAGATCACGGGCTCGACCTTGCGCAACCGTGACGATGCATTCAAGGCCGAACTGTTGAGTGACTTGCACCAGCAAGTCTGGCCGCTGTTCACCGAGGGGCGGTTGTCACCGCAGTTGGTCGATACCTACCCGGTGGAGTTCGCCCAGGCAGCCTACGCCGAACTCGAGACCAACCAGGTGTCCGGCAAGCTGGTCATGATCATCGACCCGAGCCTGGCCTAGTGTCGGGCCCGCTTGCCTGCTCGGGTACTGGCCTCATGGCGCCCTCATAGTCCCTGCGGGCCTGCGTGAACGCAGGCCCACGGGGGCAGGGCAAGCCTTGGCACTGAACAGCGAACGCGGGTTCAGTGCCAGCTCAAGATCGGCCAACCGTGGGCTTGCGCATGCTCGCGCAACACAGGGTCCGGGTTCACGGCACAAGGGTGATCCACCTTCAGCAACAAGGGCAGGTCATTGCGCGAGTCGGAATAGAAGCTCGCGCCCTCCAGGTTTTCCTGCTCCTGGTCCAGCCAGGCCATCAAGCGGGTGATCTTGCCTTCCTGGTAGGTGAGTACGCCATGGGTAGCCCCGGTATAGACGCCATTGCGGGCCTCCAAGTCGATTGCCAGGTATTCGTCCACGCCCAGGCGTGCAGCAATCGGTCCAACCAGGTGTACCCCTGACGCAGAAATGATCAGCACCCGGTCCCCGCGCTTGCGATGTTCGGCGATGCAGCGGCAGGCATCGCCTAAAATGATCGGTTCGATGACATCTTCCACCCACGGCTCGACCAAGTGTGCGACCTCTTCCAGGGTCCGCCCGGCAATCGGCTCCAGGCTGAACGCCATGTAGTCTTCCATCGCCAGCTCGCCTTTGCTGTAGGCCTCCATGAGCGCGCGGTCACGGCGCAAGAACGTGTCACCATCCACCCACCCCAGCCGGGCCATGTGTTCGCTCCACAGTGACGCGCAGTCGCCGTGAATCAGGGTTTCGTCCAGATCGAAAATGGCTAGCGCCATACATGCATCTCCTTAAGCCACTTCCCGTAGCGCACTGGGGTCTATCGACACGCTGACCCGCTGACCGTCGGCATGCAGGTCGGCGGGTGAGCGGTTGAGCACATCCACCACCAGCTCTACCTCGCGTACCTGCACCCGATAACGTATCACGTTGCCCAGCAGGCTGTGACTGCGCACCTGGGCGTCGAGTTCGCCGTGCAGACCCAGTGTGATGGATTCTGGGCGTATGGCCAGGCGCCCGGTGACAGGCCGCTGCAGCAGGCGGCTGGCACTGTCGGCGTCCAGCAGGTTGTAATTGCCGATGAAACCGGCGGCAAACAGGTCCACCGGGGCCGTGTAGAGAGTCTCTGCATCACCGCTTTGCACGATACGGCCCTGATTCATCAGGAAGATGCGGTCTGACAGCGTCAAGGCCTCTTCCTGGTCATGGGTAACGAAGATCGTGGTCAAACCCAGTTCCCTCTGGATGGCGCGGATCTGTTCACGCAGGTGTTTGCGAATACGCGCATCGAGTGCCGAAAGCGGCTCGTCCAGCAACAGCAGTCGGGGGCGGGTGACCAGGGAGCGGGCCAGGGCGACGCGCTGGCATTGCCCGCCAGACAACTGGTGAGGGTAACGTGCGGCGAAGTCATTCAATTCCACCAGCTGCAATGCCTCGCGCACCCGCGCCTGGCTTTCATCACCCCTGACCTTCTGCATGCGCAGCCCGAAGGCGACATTCTGCTCCACCGTCATGTTGGGAAACAGCGCGTAGCTCTGGAAGACCATGCCGATACCGCGCTTCTGCGGGCTCTGCGGCACGATGTCGATGCCGTCGAGCAGGATCTGCCCGCTGTCAACGGGCGTGAGCCCGGCGATGCAGCGCAGCAGCGTGGACTTGCCGCACCCTGAGGGGCCGAGCAGGGTGATGAACTCGCCCCGTTCGATCTGGCAATCGATCTGGCTGAATACCGGGCTACCGGCGTAGCTTTTTTGCAGGTTGCGTACGCTGACGTAGCTCATGTCAGGTCTTGTCCTTGTTCAAGCGGTTGGCGACCCACGTCAGGATCAGCACGAAGGCGAAATAGGAGATCACCAGCGCACTGTTGAAGTGGCCGCTGCTGTTGCGCATGTTGTTGAGGTACACCTGCAGGGTCTCGTAGCGCGTGCCCACCAGCAGGTTGGCGAACACGAACTCCCCGAACAGGAACGAGAACGACAGCAGCAGGGCCACCATCAGGCCCTTGCGCAGGTTGGGGAGTACCACCAGCAAAGCCGCCTGCCAGGTGCTGGCGCCCAGCAACTGCGCCGCGTCCATCAGGTCGCGCAGATTGATGGCCTGCAGGTTGTTGGTGATGGCCCGGTACATGAAGGGCAGGGCGATGGTGAAGTAGCAGCCGATCAGAATCCACGGTGTCCCCACCATGGCCATCGGCCCACTGCCATACAGTTGCAGCAACCCCACCGACGACACCACAGGTGGTACGGCAAACGGCAGCAGGATCAGGACATTCATCAACGCGTCGAGCCGGGGGAAGTGATAGTGCACCACGAACAGCAGTGGCAGGATCAGCACGACCGACAGCAGCAGCGCACCGACGCACACCAGCAGCGACTGGCCGAATGCCGCCAGAAAGCGCGGCTCGCTCCACAACGCCACGTACCACTTCAGGGTCAGGCCGCTGGGAAGCAGGGTGGCCGACCAACTGGTGGCCAGGGAGTAGAGCAGGGTGCCGGCCAGTGGCATCAGCAGAATCAGAAACAGCAGGTAGACCACGGCGCGGTGGTACCAGCCGCCTCCTTTGGGGTCAGCGCGCATGGTAGCTCCTTTTCAACAACCATTGATGCACCACGGTAACCACCGTCATCAGCCCTACCAGCACCATTGCCAGGGCACTGGCAAGGTTCGGATCGAGGCTGATGTCGCCGGCCACCAGGCCCGCGATGCGTATGGGCAGTACGTTGAAGTTACCGGTGGTCAGGGCATAGACCGTGGCGTAGGCGCCCAGGGCGTTGGCCAGCAGGATGACGAAGGTGCCCAGCAGCGCCGGGGCCAGCACCGGCAGCCCGATGTGCCGCCAGAACTGCCAGTGATTGGCGCCCAGCAGCGCAGCCGACTCGCGCCAGTCTTCGCGCAGCGCGTCGAAGGCCGGGTACAGCAGCAGGACACCCAAGGGGATCTGGAAATAGGTGTACACCAGGATCAGCCCGCTCTTGGAGTAGATGCTGAAGTCTTCCAGCAGGCCCATCTGCTTGAGCAACAAGGTCAATGCGCCGTTGAAGCCGAGCAGGATGATGAACGCGAACGCCAGCGGCACGCCGGCAAAATTGCTGGTCATGTTGGCAAAGGCACTGACGAAGTCGCGTAGCCGCGAGTCCACCTGACGCAGCGAATAGGCGCCCAGGGTCGCGATGATGATGCCGAACAGGCTGGACCAGAAGCTGATCTCCAGGCTGCGTTGCAGGGCTTGCAGGTAGAACTTGGAGGCGAACACCTTGCTGAAGTTGTCCATGCCCCAACCCGCCTCCGACGGCAGGCTGCTCAGCGCCACCCAGGCCAGCGGGGCGATCTGGAAGATCACGAAAACGGCAGCGAAGGGCACCAGGCACAGCAACGCCAGGTAACGGCCACGAGGCGATTGGCTCATTTGAGCAACTCCCGGCAGACCGATTTGTCGTGAGCGGCGCCAAGCAACTCACAGATGGTCCCGCACAGGTCGGTCTGCAGTGGCTTGGCCGATGGGTCGAGGCTGAAGGCTGCGCCGAACACGAACAGGGGTACTTCGCGTTCTTCGGCCAGCAGCCCGTTGTGCGAGCGATCGTTGTTCATGCCATGGTCGGCGGTCACCAGCACTTGATAGCCCTCGTCGAGCCACCTGGGCAGGTAATCGGCCAGCAGGATGTCCGCGCTGCGGGCAGCATTGCGGTATTGGCTGCTGTCCAGCCCATGGTGGTGGCCCACATCGTCGATGCTCATCGGGTGCACCAGCAGGAAGTTGGGCGCATGGCGCCGGCGCAGGTATTCGCCGTCCGCCAGCAGGTGTGAATCGGGGTAGCGATCGTCCCAGTAGAACAACCCGTGCTGGATGGGCAACTTGGGGGCGTGGGTATGCCGGTCACGCTGGGGGTCGAACGGGGAGCGGTTGTAGAGCTCGCTCATCCAGTGATAGGCCGCCGCTGCCGTGCCCAGGTTGGCCTCGCGGGCGTAGTGGAACACGCTGCGCTGGTTGGAAAGCCGGTTGACGTTGTTGTGCACGATGCCGCTGTCGATAGGGGGCACACCCGTGAGAATGCACTCGTACAGCGGACGGGACAGCGACGGCAACTCGCACTCCATGCGGTAAAGCGCGGCGCGGTCGGCCTCGACATAGGCGTGCAAGTGGCCCATGGCGTGGTGGGCAACCTGATAGTTCAGCCCGTCCAACAGCACCAGGATGACGTTGTGGCTCATTGATGACTCCGCAAAAAACCATCGGGGAAGGGGGCGCTTGCATTGCGCGGAGGCGCGCCGGGGAGTTACTGCTGGCGCGACGCCGGCTCGCTGGGGCTGCCATACAGGCGGGACGGCCAGCGTGGCAGCTGGCAGGCCCGTCTGCATGCCTCATTCCATCTCGATGATCACCTGCTCCTGCCACATCTGCGGCAGCTTCTTGGAGGTCGCTTCCCACACCTCGGCGTTCTTGATCGGCTGCGCAGGCGCATATTGCTCGTTGGGCAGCAATTTGGCCTGCACATCTTCCGGCAACTTCAGGTGCTCGGCGCGGATCGGGCGTGCATGCCCCTTGGCCAAGTTGATCTGCCCGGCATCGCTGAAGATGTATTCACGCGTCAGCTTCGCGGCATTGGGGTGTTTTGCGTACTTGTTGATGATGGTGGTGTAGCCCGAGGTGATCGAGCCGTCCGATGGGATCAGCACTTCGAAGCGCTTGGGGTCGATCTGATCGCGGTAGCTCAAGCCATTGAAGTCCCAGACCACGCCCACTTCCACCTCGCCCTTTTCCAGGGTCTGGATGGTCGGGTTAGCCAGAGAAAGGCGCTTTTGCTGGGCCAGCTTGGTGAACAGTTGCAGGCCTGGGGCCACGTTGCTCTCATCGCCCTTGTAGGCGATGGCGGCGGCCAGCACACCATTGGCGGCCTGGGCGGCGGTGCCGACATCACCGATGGCCACCTTGTACGTGCCGCGCTCCAGGTCGTGCCAGGTCTTGGGCCGCTCTGACTCCTTGACCAGGTCCTTGTTGATGATGAACGCGATGGTGCCGGTGTAGGCCAGCGCCCAATGGCCGTCCTTGTCCTTGGCCCACTCTGGCACCTGGTCCCAGGTGCTTGGCTTGTACGTCTGGCTTACGCCCTTGGCGATGGCGATGGGTCCGAACGCTGCGCCCACATCGCCGATGTCGGCACTGGCGTTGTCTTTCTCCGCCTCGAACTTGGCGATTTCCTGCGCCGAACTCATGTCGGTGTCGCTGTGCTTGAGCCCGTACTTGCTGGCCAGGTCCTGCCAGGTGTCCTTCCAGTTGGCCCAGGCGTCGGGCATGCCCACGCTGTTGACCATGCCTTCCTTGCGGGCGGCATCCTCCAGTGCCTTGAGGTCATCTGCGGCCATGGCCGACGTGCAGAACGCGATTGCCGAACCGAGCAGTGACGCCATGAACAACTTTTTCATCCGTAGCTCCTTGGGTGGGTGCATCGACCGAACGCTGTTGTGTATGAAGCCGTTGTCTGCAGCCTTGGTCTAGGTCAGCAAACCTTGAGCCAAGGTAGGCCGGTAGCGTGACAATTTGATGTAGCCCCAGGTCCAGCTGCCTGATCGCGGCCTCTGGCAATACAGCGTAGACCACCTGCGAGCCGGGCTTCACAAGGCCTGGCCCGTTTCTGGCAGCACCAGCCGGGCAGTCTTGTCACGGGATGTTCATCAGCCCTGCCTAGGCTTGTATCCAGTGCCCCGTGCCCTGTAGTGGGGCTGGCCTAGTCCAGATAGGTAACCTTTGATGCAGCCGATGCCACAGCGCGCGGTAACAGCCATCTGTAACGCCCTTGAGGAGCAGATCGAACACGGCCTTTTGGCGCCTGGCGGCAAGCTGCCTGCCGAACGCCGGCTCAGCGAACTCTTCGCCACCACGCGCATCACCCTGCGCGAAGCGTTGGTGCAGTTGGAGGCAAGGGGGTTGATCTATCGCGAGGAGCGGCGGGGCTGGTTCGTCGCCCCCGAACGCTTGAGCTATGACCTCATCGCGCGCAGCCACTTTCATGCAATGGTGCGTGAGCAGGGGCGGGCCGCCAGTACCGAGTTGCTGTCGGCTCGGCTGCAGCCGGCGTCGGCGGCCATTTGCGCGCGGTTGCAACTGCCGGCGTTGTCCAGTGTGGTGCGCATCTGCAGGCTCAGGCGCATCGACGGCAGGGCGGTGCTGTACGCCGAGCACTACCTCAACCCGCGTTACTTTCCGGCCATCCTCGAGCAAGACCTGGCCCAGTCATTGACCGAAATCTACGCGCGCCAGTACGGTCTGCACTACGGGCAGGTGTGCTTCGAGATCCTGCCCACCGCATTGCCCGTGCAGGCGGCCGGTGCGTTGAAGGTGTCAGCAGGCAGCCCTGGGCTGCAAATCACCCGGGTCAACAGCGACCAGCAGGGGCAACTGATCGACTGCGACCTTGAATACTGGCGCCATGACGCCATCTGCATCAGGGCACAGGCAGGCTAGCCGGGCGGCCTCTTGAGGGCGCCAGCGAGGACGCGATCCATGGCCAACCGGCTTCAACCGGACGGCTCGGTTTGTGTCATGGCGCCTGCGCCGGCCGTTACCACCTGCACCGACAACCTGGGCGTTGCCAAGTCCAGCCCGGCTTCGTCGAGCTGGCGCTTGAGTGCCAGGTTGAAGGCCCGCGACACTTCCCACTGCTTGATCGGCGCCGTCTTGAAGCGTGCCCGCAACACCGCTGAACCCGACTCGAAGCTCTCCACCCCTTGCAGTTCCAGCGGCGACCAGATGTTGCGGCGCATCAGCGGATCGCTGCGCAGCTTCTGACCGACCTCGCGCACCAGTGTGATCGCCTGGTCGATGTTCATGTTGTAGGGGATCGCCACGCGGAAGATCGCATAGCCGAATTCGCGGGAGTAGTTCTTGATGCTCTTGATTTCGCTGAAAGGAATGGTGTGCACGATGCCATCGATGTCCCGCAGACGCACGGTGCGGATGGTCAGGCCTTCCACCGTACCCAGGTGGCCGCCGACATCCACGTAGTCGTCGATGGCCAGGGAGTCCTCGATGATGATGAACAGCCCGGTGATCAGGTCGGCCACCAGCGACTGGGCGCCGAAGCCGATCGCCAGGCCGATGACACCGGCACCGGCCAGCAGCGGCGTCACGTTCATGCCCATGTTGGCCAGGGCGACGATCACCGCGATGATGAAGATGAACACGAACATCACGTTGCGGATCAACGGCATCATGGTCTGCGCCCGGGCGTTGGCCATGCCGCGGCGCGAGCGGACCAGCGCATGGTGTACCGCCGTGTCCGCCAGGATCCACACCAGCCACGCGACAATCAGCGTCCCTGCCAGGCCCATCAGGCGCAGGCTGATGTCATGCCCATCGCCTTCGGCGAAGCTGATCATCGACAGCCCCCATACCCGAAGGCCCAGTTCGATGAACACCAGCCAGATGAACAGGTGGACCAACAAGTAGCCAAAGTTGCGCAGCCGCTCGGCGTACACCGCATGGCGCTTGCCGGCGCGCTTGGGGTTGGCAGCGTGGCGGCGGACGAGGCCATTGAGCACCATGCACACCACCACCAGCACCGTGCACATCAGTGACTGGCGAAGCGCCGTGCTGGTATCACCGGCCGAAACGAAAGTGGCGAACAGCGAGATGGCCACCAGAATCAGCGCCGGAATGAACCAGAAACTGCCCAGGATCTCGATGGTGTCGCTCAGGGTTCGTCGCGTCAGGCGGCGCGACAAGGGTTGGTTGCGGATCAGGTGGGCAATCGGCCGGCGAAAACGCAGGATGAACAGGCCGGTGCACACCGCGGCGACGACGTTGGCCAGGGTTGCCACCCCATGAGCCAGGTGTATGCCCAGCGCAGCGGTGAGGCGCGGGTCGCTCATGGCCTCGCCGAAGGCTGCAAAGCTGCCGATCAGCCACAAGGGTCGGAATGCACGGTGGCGCAGGATGTGCAATGCCCGGTGGCGGTGCGGGCCGTCCAGCAGGGAAAACGCGATCACGCAGATGGCCGAGAAGCAGGTGCCGACCACCAGGGCATACGCCAGCACCATGGCCAGCGATTTACCCAGCGACGGGGGCAGTACGAAGCTCAGGTACACCGTGAACACCAGCGCGACCAACCAGGGGCCCAGCTTGCGCAGGGCGAAGCGGACCAGGTCCCAGGTGCGAGGATGCTGGGGCAGTTCTTCGCTCAGGCCGAACCGCAGGCGGACCCGATGGCCCACCCAGTTGAACGCGAACGCCAGTACGCTCCACACCGCGATAACCGCAGCAAAGCCGAACAGGATCGCGGGCCATTGATGAACGGGCACCATCAAGGCCGCCAGTTCTTCCTGGGCCTGGTCGATTTCCATGCCCCAGCGCTGGAACGGGTTGGCTTCCCCGGTGAACTGCTTTTCGAAATCGTGCAGGGCGCCACCGATCAAGCCAAGCACGCCTTGCTCAACGCTCGGTTGCGACTTTTGCGTAGCGTCGCGCAGCTTTTTCAGGTCGGCCAGGAGTTTGGCACGCTGCTGGTCGTTCTCCAGGCTCTTGATCACCTCGTCCAGGGATTTGCCCAGCGGCTCGGAAGCCTCGGGCTGGGCGGGGGCACTGGAACCCAGAAGGCCGGGCAGGCCTGCTGCGTGTGCAGAACCTATGAACAGCAACAGCACAACAAACAGGTAACGCAGAAGGGCAGGCACGGGCAGATCTACCTCAGGTCAAACGATTGCCCGAGTGTAGAGGTTTATGACGGCAGTTTCTCCAGGATCTTCCAGCAGGTCAGGCCGAAGATGCCCAGGGTGCCCACCCACATCATCAGCACGCCAACATCGCGCTCGCGCAGGCCGAACCCGAGGGTCAGCAACAACAGCGATGCGCAGACGGGAATCAGCAGGGCCAGGAAGGGTGACATGGCGACAGTCCTTTGCAGTGAGACATGCCCTTAGCATAGTCGCTAACCCCCGGCCTGGCCTGCTGGAGGCGGACTCGTCGGCCATGTGCAGCAGCGCGGCCTGTTGGCGCCGGGTGTGTAGCACCCCGGCGCCCCGCGTGGCTCACGGCAAGTCGTGGCTGCGGTAGAACGCTGTCAGGACCTTCACCAAGTGCGCCAGGTCATGGCTGCCGCACAGCTCGCGGATGGAGTGCATGGCGAAGGTCGGCAGCCCGATGTCGACCGTCCGCACGCCAAGGTGACTTGCCGCAATGGGCCCTATGGTCGAGCCACAGCCCATGTCGCTGCGTACCACGAAGCTCTGCACCGGTACTTCTTCGGCCATGCACAAGTGGCGGAAGAAGCCGGCGGTTTCGCTGTTGGTGGCGTAGCGCTGGTTGTTGTTCACCTTGATCACCGGCCCTGCGTTGAGTTTCGGGCCGTGGTTGCCGTCGTGCTTGTCGGCGTAGTTCGGATGCACGCCATGGGCATTGTCGGCCGAGACCATCAACGAGCGCTGGATGGTGCGCACGTAGGCGTCACCGTCGGGCAACAGGCGCTGCAACGTCTGCTCGAGCATCGGCCCGTCGGCGCCGCAGGCCGAGCTGCTGCCGACTTCCTCGTGGTCATTGCACACCAGGATGCAGGTTTCAGCGCTGTCAGCGGCCAGCAGGGCCTGCAGCCCGGCATAGCACGACAGCAGGTTGTCCAGGCGGGCGCCGGCAATGAAGTCGCCATTGAGCCCGATCTGCGCGGCGTCCTGGGTATCGTAGAAACTCAGCTCGTAGTCCAGCACCACGTCGGCGTTGAGTTGGTGCTCGCGTGCCAGTTGCTCGGTCAGCAGGGCGCGAAAGTCGATGCGCTCGTCACCGGCCACCTGGGCCAGGATCGGTGGCAGTTCGGTCTGCGGGTTGATATGCCAGCCATCGTTGGCGGTACGGTTGAGGTGGATGGCCAGGTTGGGGATGACGGCGATCGGCAACTTGAAGTCGATCAGCTGGCTTTCCACCTTGCCGTCACGGCGGTAGGTGACCCGCCCCGCCAGCGACAGGTCGCGGTCGAACCACGGCGCCAGCAGGGCACCGCCATACACTTCCACGCCCAGCTGCAAGAAGCCCTGGCGCTGCAGTTCCGGCTGCGGCTTGACCCGCAGGCAGGGGCTATCGGTGTGGGCGCCGACCATGCGGATGCCGTTGAGCAGCGGCGCCTGCCTGCCCATCTTGATCGCGATGATCGAGGAATCGTTGCGGGTGACGTAATAGCGCCCGCCCGACACGACGGACCAGCTCTCGCGTTCGTCCAGGCGCTGGTAACCAGCGGCCTCCAGGCGCAGGGCCAGGCTGGCAGTAGCGTGGAAGGGAGTAGGGGAGGCCTTCAGAAAATCGATCAGGCCTGCATTGAGTACATCGCGCATAGTTCACTCCAGACAGCAGTGGCGCGAGTTTAGCGTATTGAGTCGCCGAGCGGTGTCGGGCTGTGGGTTGTGCGGTTGGCCAGGCGACAGTGGTTGCGCAGGTATAGCGAAGGCTCCAGGCCGCACTGCGGCCCCAGCGCTTCGGCTCGCATTACAGCTCGGCAGGGCAGGGCCAGCAGCGCTCGTGGACTGCTAGCCACAGCCACACCCCATCAAAACGGTGCCGGGCACTCGAATCTGAGGCGTTCACCGGACACCGGGTGGGTAAAGCTGAGCATCGATGCATGCAGGCACAGCCGCTCGTGGGCGGCCAAGGCCTGGGGGTTGGCATACAGCCGATCACCCAGCAGCGGGTGGCCGATCGATAGCATGTGCACACGCAGTTGGTGCGAGCGCCCTGTGATCGGCGTCAGCTCCACACGGCAGTACTCGCCGCAACGTTCCACCACCCGCCAGAACGTCAGCGCATGCTTGCCTTGTTCATGATCCACGACGTGGCGTGGCTTGGTGGGTGGGTCATACCGCAGTGGCAGGTCGATGCTGCCGCTGTCCAGGGCCGGCTGCCCCCAACACAGGGCGGTGTAGGCCTTTTCGGTTTCCCGGTCATGGAACTGGCGCGATAGCTCGCGGTGGCTGTCGGCATCGCGGGCCAGCAGGATGATGCCCGAGGTTTCCCAGTCCAGGCGATGCACGATCAGCGCATCGGGATAGCCGTTTTCCTGAAGGCGGGTGATCAGGCAATCCTTGTTGTCGTCGGCCCGGCCCGGGACCGACAGCAGCAGCGTCGGCTTGTTGATCACCAGGATGGCGGCGTCTTCATGAAGGATCTGGAGGGTGGACAGCGGCATTGCGTGGTCTCTGTTGAATCGGGAGAAAAAAGCGGGGCTGTGCTGCAACCCATACGCGGCAAGGCCGCTCCGACAGTGGAACGCGATCCCTTGTCGGAGCGGCCTCGTGCCGCGAATGGGCTACAGCGCAGCCCTGGCTCTTGGCCGGATCAGCGATCCGGCAGGGTGATGTTCAGCTCCAGAATGGAGCAGCTGCCCTGGTTTTCCAGCTCGATATGCACATCGTCATTGCCGATGTTCACATACTTGCGAATCACTTCCAGCAGTTCCTTCTGCAACTCGGGCAGATAGTCCGGTTCGCTGCGTTGTCCGCGCTCGTGCGCCACGATGATCTGTAGACGCTCTTTCGCCACCGACGCGCTGGTCTGTTTCTGTCTGCCACGAAAGAAGTCAAAAAGGTTCATGGTTTATTTGCTCCCGAAAATGCGCTCGAAGAATCCCTTCTTCTGTACATCGATGAAGCGCATCGGCTTCTCTTTGCCCAGCAGGCGGTCGACTGCGTCACTGTACGCCTGGCCGGCATCGCTCTGGTCATCGAGAATGACCGGGATACCCTGGTTGGATGCCTTGAGCACCGCCTGCGATTCGGGAATCACGCCCTTGAGCTTGATCGAGAGAATCTCTTCCACGTCGGCCACGCTCAGCATTTCGCCCTTGACGACGCGCTCGGGGTGGTAGCGAGTGATCAACAGGTGCTCCTTGATCGGCTCCTCGCCGTTTTCCGAGCGGCGCGACTTGCTCGACAGGATGCCCAGCATGCGGTCGGAGTCACGGACCGAAGACACTTCGGGGTTGGTGACCACGATGGCCTCGTCGGCGAAATACATGGCCAGGTGGGCACCTTTCTCGATACCGGCCGGCGAGTCGCAGATCACGTACTCGAACTGCTCCTTGAGGTCCATCAGGACTTTCTCGACGCCTTCCTGAGTAAGCGCGTCCTTGTCACGGGTCTGGCTGGCCGCCAGCACGTACAGGTTTTCCAGGCGCTTGTCCTTGATCAGGGCTTGCTGCAGGTTGGCTTCGCCATTGACCACGTTGACGAAGTCGTACACCACGCGGCGTTCGCAGCCCATGATCAGGTCGAGGTTACGCAGGCCCACGTCGAAGTCGACGATAACCGTCTTGTGGCCACGCAGTGCGAGGCCGGTACCGATGGCGGCGCTGGTGGTGGTCTTGCCCACACCCCCTTTGCCGGAAGTAACCACGAGAATCTTGGCCAAGGTGTTTCACCCCTAAAATGATCGGGACGCAAGTCCCTGCAAATAACTGAAATAACGGCAACGATAAAAAAGTTGCTCTAAAAATGCTGGCAAGTATCCGTTAAAGACGGGTGATGTTCAACACGTCGCCAGACAGGCTGACTTGTACGCCCGCCCCCCACAAAGGATCGCGGCGCAAGTCTTCGCACACTTTGTACTGGCCGGCAATGGAGACCATTTCGGCGGTCATCTGCTGGCAGAAGATACGCGCCTTGGTATTGCCCTTGATACCTGCCAGGGCACGGCCACGCATGGCGCCGTACACATGGATGTTGCCATCGGCAAGAAGTTCCGCACCCGGGCTGACCGAGGCGGTGACCACCAGGTCGCCCCCTTGGGCATAGATCTGCTGGCCGCCACGTACCGGAGCGGTGATGATGCGCGTGGGGCGCACCTCAGGTTCGAGTACCGGTGGCGGGGCAGGGGCCGGCTCGGGTTTCTTGGCCTCGGGCTCGGGTTCCAGTGGCCGCTCGCGGGCGCCGGACGGGGGCAGCACTGGCAGATCGATGGCGATGGCCGCGGCAATGTCCTCTATGCGGTTGGCGCGGATGGCCAGGGTCCGCAGGCCATGGTGGCGGCAAATCCGCATCAAACCAGGCAAGTCGACCGCGCCTTCGCCGGCCGGCAGCTTGTCCAGCGCCAGCACCAACGGCGTGTTACTGAAGAAGTTCGGCGCCTGCGCCACTTTGGCCGCCAACTGGCGATCGAGGGCTTCAAGGTCGTTGCGCGCCAGTTCCAGAACGGTAATGGCAAGCATGCTGCCCTTGAGCTGGAACACGGAGGGGGTGTCGGGGGTGTGGTTTGGGCTCATGGTCTGCATAGACGGCTTGTTGCGGAAAAAGTGCCCTGACTTATAACGATAAGACCGGTTGCCCGCAACATGAGCCGATCCGTTGTAGAATGCGCGGCCCATGTCTTGCTGGAAGCTTCAATGGATCGCCCGCGTTTTCGTCCCTATTTCCTTCATCCCAAGTTCTGGGGCCTGTGGCTGGGCCTGGGGCTGCTGTGGCTGGTGGTGCAGCTGCCGTACCGGGCATTGCTCAAGCTGGGTGCGGGGTTAGGCGCGATCATGTACCGCTTTGCTGGTGAACGCAGGCGTATCGCCGCGCGCAACCTGGAACTGTGCTTCCCCGAGCTGTCGGCGGACGAACGGCAACGGCTGCTCAAAGCCAATTTTGCCTCGACCGGCATCGCCTTCTTCGAAATGGCCATGAGCTGGTGGTGGCCCAAGACGCGGTTGGCGCGCCTGGCCCATGTCGAGGGGCTTGAGCACTTGCAGGCCGCCCAGCAGGCGGGGCAGGGCGCAATCCTGATGGCGGTGCACTTCACTACCCTGGAAATCGGTGCGGCCTTGCTCGGCCAGCGTCACACCATCGATGGCATGTACCGCGAACATGGCAATGCCCTGTTCGATTTCATCCAGCGCAGCGGACGCGAACGGCACAACCTGGACTCACTGGCCGTCGAACGCGAGGATGTCAGGGGCATGCTCAAGCTGCTGCGCGCCGGCCGCGCAATCTGGTACGCACCCGACCAGGACTACGGCGCCAAGCAAAGCCTGTTCGTGCCCTTGTTCGGGATCCCGGCAGCCACGGTCACGGCCACCACCAAGTTTGCGCGCCTGGGCCGCGCCCAGGTCATTCCCTTCACGCAGAAGCGACTCGAAGACGGCAGCGGTTATCGGTTGGTGATTCATCCCCCACTGAGCGATTTCCCCGGTGAGAGCGAAGAGGCTGATTGCCTGCGAATCAATCAATGGGTCGAGCAGGTACTGCGCGAATGCCCCGAGCAGTACTTGTGGGCACACCGCCGGTTCAAGTCCCGACCGGACGGGGCCCCAAGGCTGTACGAAAAGAAAGGGCGTTGAAAGCGAGTGCGCCGCTGCCGTAATGGCAGTGGCGCTGCCGGCTCACTCGGCGATCTGCAGCTTGCGCGACTGGGTGTAGACGTAGCGCACCTTTTCATACTCGAACGGTGAGTTCATCTGCCCGTAGCGGAAGTTGGTGGTGTAGCGCTTGTCGATGACCCGCAGGCCGAAGAACTCCGGGTGCTCGCGGCTGACTTTGGCCATGTCCAGGTAATTGATCGCCTGCTCGCCGGAATAATCCACCACCAGCCCGGCGGTGTCGCGCAGGTTCGAAGGGCCCAACAGCGGCAGCATCAGGTACGGGCCTGCCGGTACGCCATAGAAGCCCAAGGTCTGGCCGAAATCCTCGCTCTGGCGCGGCAGGCCCATCTTGGTCGCCGGGTCCCACAAACCGCCTACCCCGATGATCGTGTTGAACATCAGCCGCGCTGTGATCTCGGCCGAGCGTTTGGCCTTGAGCTGCAGCACGCTGTTGAACAGGTTGGGCACGTCCCCCAGGTTGTTGAAGAAGTTGGTCACGCCACTGCGCAGAAAACGCGGGGTGACGTACTGGTAGCCATTGACCAGCGGCAGCAGCACCCATTGGTCCAGGCGGTAGTTGAAGTGATAGATGCGGCGGTTCATCGACTCGAGCGGGTCGTAGACGTTCAGCGCTTCGAGGGTCGAGCGCTCGAACTCACGCTGGTCCAGGCCCGGGTTGAATTTCAACTCGCGCAGCGGGTCGAGGAAGCCATCGGCTTCCGGTGCCAGCGGGGCGGTACCGATCACCTGCGGATCAGCCTCGATGACGCTGGCTCGGGGAGCGGTCTCGGCGGCCAGGGTATGGCCTGCGGCAAGCAGGGCCGTGGCAAAGAGCAGTTTGTTAACCACGGAAGAACTCCAGCATGGCGTCACTGTTGACGCGGTAGTTGATGTTGCCGCAATGGCCACCATGGGGATAAAGGGTCAGGCGATCACCGAACACCTTGCGCAGGAACCCGATATCGCCAGGGCCGAGAATGACGTCGTCGGCATTGTGCATCACGGCGATCTTGGGGCTGTTTTGCAGGTAATCGGCCAGGGCGTACAGGCTGACCTGGTTGGTCAGCTCCAGGATGGTGCCCCCGCCGGTGCGGGCACGCCACATCGGGATTACCTGTTCGCTCATGTAACAGTCGAAATCGCACTGCAAGGCACGCTTGAAGTAGGGCGTCAGGCTCGTGCCTTCGGTGATCTTGACCTTCGGCGGGATGATCAGGCCGCGGCGGTTGATCAGGTCGGAGGTGAAGGCGATATCGGCGGCCGAGAAGCGGAACGAGGTGCCGATGAGCATGGCCATCTGCTCGTTGGACAGGTGCTGGCGCGACTGCTGGAAGTCGTACAAGAGCGCTTCGTTGAGGTCGATGAACCCCTTTTCCTGGAAGTAGCGCGTGAGTTTTTCCAGCATCAGCTCATAGAACGTGGTGCTGCGGTCGATGCCCTTGACTTGGGTCTGCACCAGCTTGTCCAGGTTGTTGATCGAGGTGTAGAGGTTCACGGGTGGGTTGAGCAGCAGCACACGCTTGAAGTTGAAGCTGCGCCGGGTTTCGTCCAGGTGGCTGACGAAGGCCGCATCGAGCGCGCCCAGGCTGTAGCCGGTCAGGTAGAACTCGGTCACCGGCAGGCGAGGGTGCTGGGCGCGGACCGATTGCATCACCCGGTACATGTCCTCGGCGTCATCCTGGCTGATGCCGGGCGTGGCGAAGCGAGACGCGGCGCTGATGAAATCGTAGCTGGTGGGCGAGGACAGCTGCACCACGTGGAAGCCGGCCTTGTAGTACAGCTTTTTCAGGTATTCGTTGATGCTGCTGCTGTAGGACGCACCGGTACCGGCAATGATGAAGATCAAGGGGGCAGCGTGGTCCTGCTGGGCCATGCGGTACTTGAGTTTCTTGACCGCCCAGAAGTTGTCCGGCAGCGTGAATTCACGCTCCGGGCGCAAGGTGAGGCTGTAGTCGGACTGGTCGATCTCGTCATCGCTGGGCAGCATCGGGCGCTGGTCCGGCGGCGTCGTGGCGATGGTCGCCTCGAACGGGTTGGTCAGGGGGTAGCCATAGCTCGCGGCGTCGATATCCCGCGCAGAAGCGGCCACAGCCATGAGCAGGCTGCCGAGAACGGCAGCGAGGCGCAAAGAACGAAGCATGTAATCCCCCAAAAGAACGCAAGGTGGCGCGTGTGCAAGCTAAGACCACATGGGCCGTGGCAAAGTTGCCGGGCGTGATGGCCTTTGGTGTGCCAGTTATCTGAACCGCGTTGCAGGCAGGTATTTTGCCTTAGACCGTGATGTAAGCGATCATTGATTTTTTGATCAATCAAGTGGGAAAAGTCAATGAGTCGCAGGCTGCCTGGCGCACTACTGCTGATGTTCGTCGGGCTCTGGCTCGCTGCCAGCTATGGCGTGCGCTATGGACTGATGGAGGACGGCCAGTGGGTGGGGTTGTGCACGGAGCCAGCCGCCTATTGGCAGTGCGAGATGCGGGCAGTGCTGGGGTGGGGCATTCACCACCAGGTCCTGGCCTGGACCGGGCTGGCCCTGGCAGCGCTTGGCTGGCTGCTACAGGGGCGGACCGGTACATGGCTGGCCGGCATTGCCCTGCTGTTCGCAGTGCCAGCATTGGTGCTGTATACCGCGAGCATCGCCGTATTCGCATTGGTCCTGGCCGGGTTGCGCCTGGTCAGGTAAACGTGCGCCCGCCAGGGGGCGCTCCGTGACGCTGACAAATAGAGGTATCAGGCGTGGCCGAGTCTCTGGCTGCGCCACAGGGCGGCGGTCATCAGCGCGCTCACTGCTGCCCAGCGCCACGCCTGCCCGCTGTTCATCCCCTCGATGAGTAGCTGGGGCAGTATGCCAAGCCCGATGATACTTGCCAGAAAGGTGGCCTCCCGTCGCCGCACTGGCACGGGCCACAGGACGAACACCAGGGCTGGCAAGGCCAGCGCGGCACTGGGGAAACTGCGGTAGCGGGGGTCGAACACCATCGCCAACGTGCTTACGGCGGCAGCAAAGCCGGCCAGCAGCAGCAACCCGCCAGCTCGCCTTTGCAGCCAGGCAGACCAGCGCCCGCGCACGCCTTGCGGCTGGGACAGGTGCAGCAGTGCCCGGGCCAGTACCAGCACGTTCAACCCCGCCAACAGCCCTGCCCACATCCATTCGGGGGCGAAACGGGCGTGGCTGCGCATCAGCTCGCCCCACAGGCCCAGGCACGCCGCACCGAACATGGCCAGTATTGGCATGGCCCACGCGCCACGGCGTGTGCGTGGCCGCCCGGCCATGCACAGCATCAGCCCCGCCAGCGCCGCGCATGCCAGCCACCATGTGGGCCAGTCGGGCAAGTTGCTGACGGGCCCTTCAAGGATGCCCTTGTCCTGCCGGTCGGCATCGTAGAGGCCCCAATACCCGCCCACGGCACCTTCGTTGGCGCGTTTCCAGGGCTGGTCGAAGGCTTCGATCAGGTTGTAGCGCCAGCCGTTGTGCTCGGCCATGGCGACGAAGCCGCGAATGAAGCGCGCTTCGTTGACCCGGCTGGGCAGGGCGGTTTCACGCTGCCTGCCTTCGCTGGGCCAGCCGGTTTCACCGATCAGGATGTCCTTGGGCGCGAAGCGCTGGCCGAATTGCCGGCGTATGTCGGCGACATGGGCCAACGCATCGTCGATGCCCCGTGGCTCGTCTTCCCAATACGGCAGCAAGTGAATGGTGAGAAAGTCTACTTCAGGCGCGATCTCGGGGTGCTGCAACCAGAACTCCCACACATCGGCGTAGGTGACCGGCACGCTTACCTGGCGCTTGACCCGCGCGATCAACTCGGCCAGTCGTTTGCCGGTGACTTCCTTGCGCAGCAAGGTCTCGTTACCCACGATGACGGCGCTGACCACATCGGGGTTGGCATTGGCGGCGGCGATCAGCAGCGCGACTTCCCGGTCGGTGTCGGCCGGGTGAGCATTGACCCAGGCCCCGAGCATCACCTTCAGTCCATGCTTGCGCGCCAGCGCTGGGATAGCCTCAAGACCGCTCATCGAATAGGTGCGGATGCACTGGAATCGCTCAGCGAGCAGGGCCAAGTCGGCATCCATGCGCGCCGGGCGCAGTTGCATGGGTTGATCGTAGGGCGACTGGTCCTTGTCGAACGGGGTATAGGATGCGCACTGCAGCTTGTGCGTGGCATTGGCGGCGTCGGGCAGGTGCACCGGTCTGCCCAGCCCGTGCCAGAGCACGCCGAGCCCGAGCAGACCGATCAGGCAAGCAAGGGTGTACAGAAGTGTCAGCAGGCGGGTGGAACTGGGCATCGGGCGGTCCATCATCGGGGGCAAAAGGGTCAATAGTAGCCCGGCGCCAAACCTTTGGCATGCAAGGATCGCGCAGGCAGGTTCATGCCGCTGCCGCTAATGGCACAGTGCTGTCGCGTATGAGCGCCTGGGCGTCGTACTTGGATCAGGTCTGGCTTGGTTGCAGGCAGATGATGGAATCTCCGAGACCTGACGAGGGAATGCTTTGATGGCTACTTCAACAAAAATGCGTCGTTTCCTGGGCGTAGGTACCGCCCTGGCACTGGCCTTGAGCGGCGCACAGGCCATGGCCAAAGAAGTCAGCATTGGTTACGTGGATGGGTGGGCAGACAGTGTGGCGACCACCAACGTGGCCGCCGAGGTGATCAAGCAGAAGCTTGGCTACGATGTGAAGCTGCAAGCCGTGGCCACGGGCATCATGTGGCAGGGCGTGGCCACCGGTAAGCTCGATGCCATGCTGTCGGCATGGCTGCCGGTGACCCACGGTGAGTACTGGACCAAGAACAAGGACAACGTGGTCGACTACGGCGCGAACTTCAAGGATGCCAAGATTGGCCTGATCGTGCCTGAGTACGTCAAGGCGGTGAGCATCGCTGACCTGAAGACCGATTCCTCGTTCAAGCAGAAAATCGTCGGCATCGATGCTGGCTCGGGTGTAATGATCAAGACCGATCAGGCGATCAAGGACTACGACCTGACCGGCTACAAGCTGCAGGCAAGTTCCGGTGCTGCAATGACCGCCGAGCTGGGCCGTGCCTACGCCAAGCAGCAATCCATCGCCGTGACCGGATGGGTACCGCACTGGATGTTCGCCAAATGGAAACTCAAGTTCCTCGAGGACCCCAAAGGCGTGTATGGCGCTGCTGAAACCGTCAATAGCATCGGCAGCAAGGAGCTGGCCACCAAGGCCCCGGAAGTGGCCGAGTTCCTGAAGAAGTTCAGCTGGCAGTCCAAGGATGAGATCGGCGAGGTGATGCTGGCTATCCAGGAAGGCGCCAAGCCCGAAGCGGCTGCCAAGGACTGGGTGGCCAAGCACCCTGAGCGCGTGAAGGACTGGACGGGCAAGTAGAACGCTGTGCGCTGATGCCCTGAAATGAAGCCGTTCGAGCCTCAAGCGTTCGAGCGGTTTCGTTGGCGTGGGAACGACCCCATTGCGCTGCGTTACGAGGCTGTCCAATGCTCCGTGGAGCAGCCTTGGCGGGGCGCGGATCGGCCGCGATGGGCGCAAATCGGCCCAGGCGACCTCAGCCAGTTCGCACACCGCCTGCTCTCACCCACATCACCGTCCATCATCCCTGCACCCCCCAGCTACACCCCCCGCCGAGAGAAACTGAACCCTCACACCGACCCGCCAGCCCAACCGCTCAAGCACCCCCAGCACGCACTAACCAAATCTGCGACAATCACACCTCTTTCGAATGCCGATCACACCGCAGGCCCACCTGCATCACCGAAAAGCCCAATGACTGACCACGCCATCGACAAACTGCTGCAAAACCTCGACCACGCCATGATCGCCGACCGCCACCGCCTGCGGCGCCAGTTGCACGAACTGCGCAAGCGCCCCGACGAGGCGAAGCTGGCGCAGTGGGCTGAGCGGGTGCAGGCGTCCTGCGCCCAGGTCACCGCCCGCCAGCAGAGCGTGCCATTGGTGCGCTACGACGACAGCCTGCCCATCGCCGCCAAGCGCGACGAGATAAAAAAGGCCCTGGCCGAACACCAGGTGCTGGTCATCGCTGGCGAAACCGGCTCGGGCAAGACCACCCAGCTGCCCAAGATCTGCCTGGAACTGGGCCGTGGCAGCCATGGCCTGATCGCCCACACCCAGCCACGCCGGATCGCCGCGCGCAGTGTCGCTGCCCGGGTGGCCGAGGAGTTGGGCACGCCGTTGGGCGGCCTGGTGGGGTACCAGGTGCGCTTCGAAGACCAGAGCGATGCCAACACACTGGTCAAACTCATGACCGACGGCATCCTGCTGGCCGAAACCCAGCACGACCGCTTCCTGGAACGCTACGACACCATCATCGTCGACGAAGCCCACGAACGCAGCCTGAACATCGACTTCCTGCTCGGCTACCTCAAAACCCTCCTGCACCGGCGGCCCGAACTCAAGCTCATCATCACCTCGGCCACCATCGACCTGGAGCGGTTCTCCAAGCATTTCGACAACGCGCCCATCATCGAGGTGTCCGGCCGTACCTTCCCGGTGGAAACCTGGTACCGCCCGCTGACCAGCGAACAGGACGAGGAGGGCAACCCGATCGAGGACGACCTCACCGTCGACCAGGCTATCCTCGCCACCCTCGACGAACTGGCCCAGCACGAGCGCGGCCAGGGCAAGGGCCCGGGGGATGTGCTGATCTTCCTGCCCGGTGAGCGCGAAATCCGCGACGCCGCCGAGATTCTGCGCAAGGCGCAGCTGCGCCATACCGAAATCCTGCCCCTGTACGCGCGCCTGTCGCCAGCCGAGCAGCAACGGATCTTCCAGCCCCATGCCGGGCGGCGTGTGGTGCTGGCCACCAACGTGGCCGAAACATCGCTGACGGTGCCCGGCATCCGTTATGTGATCGATACCGGTACGGCCCGCATCAGCCGCTACAGCTACCGCGCCAAGGTGCAGCGCCTGCCCATCGAAGCCGTGTCCCAGGCCAGCGCCAACCAGCGCAAGGGCCGTTGTGGACGGGTGGAGCCGGGTATCTGCGTGCGCCTTTACAGCGAAGAAGACTTCAACAGCCGGCCGGCTTTCACCGACCCCGAGATACTGCGCACCAACCTGGCGGCCGTCATCCTGCAGATGCTGCACCTGCGCCTGGGCGCCATCGACGCGTTTCCCTTCATCGAGCCGCCAGACGGCAAGGCGATCAGCGACGGTTTCAACCTGCTGCAAGAGCTCTCGGCGGTCAACCGTGAAAACCAACTGACGCCGGTCGGGCGTCAGCTGGCGCGGCTGCCCATCGACCCGCGCCTGGGCCGTATGCTGCTCGAAGGCGCGCGCCTGGGCAGCCTGCAGGAAGTGCTGATCGTCACCAGCGCCCTGTCGGTGCAGGACCCACGCGAACGCCCCCCTGAGCGCCAGCAGGCCGCCGACCAGGCCCACGCACAATGGAAGGACGTGGATTCGGACTTCGCCGCACTGGTCAACCTGTGGCGGGGCTTCGAGGAACAGCGCCAGGCGCTGACGGCCAACCCCTTGCGCAACTGGTGCCGCAAGCAGTTCCTCAATTACCTGCGCCTGCGCGAGTGGCGCGACGCCCATCGCCAGCTGGCGCTGATCTGCCGCGAGCTGCAACTGACGGTCAACAAGGAACCGTGCGACTACCCCAAGCTGCACAAAGCCGTACTCAGCGGCCTGCTCAGCCAGATAGGCCACAAGACCGAAGACGGTGACTACCAAGGCGCGCGGCAGCGCAGGTTCTGGGTGCACCCGTCATCGGGTATCGGGCGCAAGCGTCCGCAGTGGGTCATGGCGGCCGAACTGGTGGAAACCACCAAGCTTTATGCCCGCGTGGTCGCGCGCATCGAGCCGGACTGGATCGAGCCGCTGGCCGGCCATCTGATCAAGAAGAACCACTTCGAGCCCCATTGGGAGAAGAAGCGCGGACAGGTCGTGGCCTATGAGCAGATCACCCTGTATGGGTTGATCCTGGTCGGCCGCAGGCCGGTACACTTTGGCCCCATCGACCCGGCCACCTCCCGCGAGCTGTTCATTCGTGAAGCCCTGGTGGGCGGTGAGATCCAGTCGCGGGCCAAGTGCCTGGCGGCCAACAAGCGCCTGCTCGAAACGCTCGACGCCCTCGAGGCCAAGGCCCGCCGTCGCGATATTCTGGCCGACGAAGAAACGCTCTATGCCTTCTACGAAGCGCGTTTGCCGGCCGAGATCCACCAGACGGCCACCTTCGACAGCTGGTACCGCATGGGCAGCCAGAAAGATCCCAACCTGCTGATCATGCGCGAGGAAGACGTGCTGGCGCGCGAGGCCAGTGAGGTGACCGCCGCGCAGTACCCCGACAGCTTGCAGGTCGGCCAACTGCGCTTGCCGTTGACCTACCACTTCGAGCCCAATCACCCCCGTGACGGCGTGACCGTGCGGGTGCCGGCACCCCTGTTGCCGAGCCTGCCGGGCGAGCGCCTGGAGTGGCTGGTGCCCGGCCTGCTCGAGGCCAAGTGCGTGGCGCTGATTCGCAACTTGCCCAAGGCCCTGCGCAAGAACTTCGTGCCGGTGCCGGACTTCGTCAAGGCCGCCTTGGCCCGCATGACGTTTGGCCAAGGCGCGTTGCCCCAGGCCTTGGGCCATGAACTGCTGCGCATGACCGGTGCGCGCGTGCCCGATGACGCCTGGGACGAGTCGGTCAGCCTGGTTGAAGGTCACCTGCGCATGAACATCGAGGTGGTCGACGGGCAGGGCAAGTTCCTGGGTGAAGGGCGTGACCTGGCTGAGCTTACGGCGCGGTTCGCCGCTGCCAGCCAGGCAGCCCTGGCGGTGCCAGGCGATGCCAAGAGCGAGCAGCCGGTGCAGGCCAAGGCCTTCAGCGAAGTGAAGCCCACGGCGCAGCAAAAGATCGCAGGGCTGTCGATGACGGTTTACCCGGCACTGGTCGAGGATAACGGCACGGTGCGTGAAGGCCGCTTCTCGACCCAGGCCGAGGCCGACTTCCAGCACCGCCGCGCCTTGCAGCGCCTGCTGTTGCAACAGCTGGCCGAGCCGGCCAAGTTCCTGCGTGGCAAACTGCCTGGCCTGACTGAACTGGGGCTGTTGTACCGCGACATGGGCCGGGTCGACGCGCTGGTCGAGGACATTCTGCTGGCAAGCCTGGACAGTTGCATCCTCGACGGTGAGCCGGTATTGCCCCGTGAAGGTGCCGCGCTGGCGGCGCTGGCCGAACGCAAGCGGGGCAGCTGGGCCGAACATGCCGAGCGCCTGGCGCGGCAAACCCTCGAGGTGCTGAAGCTGTGGCACGGGTTGCAGAAACGCTTCAAGGGCAAGATCGACCTGAGCCAGGCCGTGGCCCTGAACGATATCAAGCAGCAGTTGGGCAACCTTGTGTACCCCGGCTTTGTGCGCGAAACGCCGGCGGTATGGTTCAAGGAACTGCCACGCTACCTCAGGGCCATCGAGCTGCGCCTGGAGAAGTTGGGTTCTCAGGTGCAGAAGGACCGGGTATGGAGTGGCGAACTGGCCAATCTGTGGGCGCAGTACAAGGCCCGTGCCGACAAACATGCTCAGGAAGGCAAGCGCGACGAGCAACTGGCCCTGTACCGCTGGTGGCTGGAAGAATACCGCGTGTCGCTGTTCGCCCAGCAGTTGGGCACAAAAGTGCCGATTTCAGACAAGCGATTGAGCAAGCAGTGGAGCCTGGTGGAAGGCTAAACTCACACAGTTGTGGCACTATTGAGACAATGTCAGGCCGCTTGGCGGCCCAGTGCGGGCAGCCCTGCTTCGCTTGTCCATTCACCGCTCGCGGGGTGATGGCTTAAGTGAGACGGGCTACTGTCAAACAAGGGCTTGGCCCTCGTCGTGAAGTTAGTACTAAAGTGCCACTAATCCAGTGTATTTCCAGCCAGCGCCGGGTGGCGATGGCCCACGAACAGAGGAACGACCGTGCATAATGTCGTGATCAGCGGCACCGGCCTGTACACCCCGGCCCAGAGCATCTCCAACGAAGAACTGGTAGCGTCCTTCAACACCTGGTCGCAGCAATTCAACCAGGACAACGCCCAGGCCATCGAGCGTGGCGAGGTCGAAGCCGCACCGCTGTCCGATGCGGCGTTCATCGAAAAGGCCTCCGGTATCAAGAGCCGCTTCGTCATGGACAAGGCCGGCATCCTCGACCCGCAGCGCATGAAACCGCGCCTGCCAGAGCGCGCCAACGACGAACCGTCGGTGCTGTGCGAAATGGCCGTGGCAGCGGCACATCAGGCGCTGGAGCGCGCTGGCCGCAGCGCGGCCGATGTGGACGGGGTCATCGTCGCCTGCTCCAACTTGCAGCGCCCGTACCCGGCCATTGCCATCGAAGTGCAGCAGGCGCTGGGCATCCAGGGGTTTGCGTTCGACATGAACGTGGCCTGTTCGTCAGCCACCTTCGGCATCCAGACCGCCGCCAACAGCGTGGCGCTGGGGCAGGCGCGTGCCGTGCTCATGGTCAACCCTGAGGTGTGCACCGGCCACCTTAATTTCCGCGACCGTGACAGCCACTTCATCTTTGGCGATGCGGCGACCGCGGTGCTGCTCGAACGCGCCGATCGAGCCACTTCGGTGCACCAGTTCGACGTGGTCAGCAGCAAGCTGTGGACCGAGTTTTCCAACAACATCCGCAACAACTTCGGTTTCCTCAACCGCGCAGCAGAGGAGGGCGAGGGCGCCGCAGACAAGCTGTTCATCCAGGAAGGCCGCAAGGTGTTCCGCGAGGTGTGCCCGAAAGTGGCGGAGCTGGTAGGCGAGCATTTGCAGGAAAACGGCCTTCAGCCCAGCGACGTGGCGCGCTTCTGGCTGCACCAGGCCAACCTCAGCATGAACCACCTGATCGTCAAGAAGCTGCTGGGGCGCGAAGTGAGTGAACAGGAAGCACCGGTGATCCTGGACCGCTACGCCAACACCAGTTCGGCAGGGTCGGTCATTGCCTTCCACTTGTATCAGGATGACTTGCCGCAAGGTGCGTTGGGGGTGCTCAGCTCGTTCGGGGCGGGGTATTCGATTGGCAGCGTGATATTGCGCAAACGCTAAGCCGGCAAGGCGGGCGATGCCCGCATAAACGCGCAAACGGCCGGATGGGGGCGGCCGTTTGCAGCTTGGCGATGCTTAGAACTTGGCTTCCAGGTCCACCTGCAGCGTATCCACATCGGCGTTGCTGTTGGGCAGGTTGGAGTAGTCGGTTTTGGCCATCATGTAGGCCGCACCGAGTGCGAAGTTCTTGTCGATCTCATAGCCAACCTTGAACTTGTGGCCGCGCGAACCGGTGAAGCCGTTGCCGAAGTCCGAGTCTGTGAACAGGCTCACGACGCCATTGCGCTGCACGTCGCGGTAGTTGTAGTCCAGGCTCCATGCCCCGATCTTGCTCTTCAGACCCGCCAGCCAGGCCTTGTCCTGACCATCGGTGCTCTCGGTGTTCTTCACGAATTGGCCATAGGCCGACAGCGGGATGGCGAAGCCGGTGAAGTCCACCTGGCCAAAGCCTTCGACCAGGTTGAATTCGTCGGTGGTGTTGCCCAGCGAGCGCAGGGCCGCAGATGACTTGTCGTTGTCGTAGCCGTACACGCTGCCGCCCACCGTGACCTTGACGGTATCGGCTGCGTTGAACTTGGTCCCAAGCTGCGCGGCGTAGAGCTGTGCATCGTGCTTGAACTGCACGCCGTCGCCGTCGACGTTGTCCTTGAGGTTGTAGTGGCCAATGCTGCCGAACACTTCAGCAGGGCCCAGGTTGGTCTTGTAGGTGGCGGCTACGCCTTCAGGGTTGATGTCGCTGTCCCAGATGATGTCGCCCATGCTCACCCAGGGCTGCATCATCTTGCCGCCGATCAGGTGCAGGTTCGGCACGGCAGTGGGGTGCCAGTCGAGGTAGGCCAGGTCGACCCACAGCGATTTCTTCTCGAAGTAGTTGTCCAGGCTCTGGTTGGTCGAACGTGCATCGGCGCTGCTGCCGGTGGCTACCCGTACCCCGGCGTCTACTTGCGGGTTGATTTCGCTGTAGAAACCGACGCGGGCACGCACACGTTCCCGGTCCTGGTTGCCACTGCGGGAAATCGGGTTGTCCACGTTGACGTCTTCATAACGCAGGCGCACGTCGCCTTTGATCTGAGTCTTCGCTGCCCAGGCTACTTTCTGCTCGAACGAACTCATGCGCTCGGACTGGGCTTTCTGAGCGGCCTTTTCCTTGGTTTCCTGGGCCAGGTCAGCCTGCAGCTCGCTGTATTGCGCCTGATTGATCGAGCCGTTGGCGCGGAGCATTTCGAGCAGCTTGGCGTCAACGGCCGCACTGGCCGGAGTGGTGCTCATGGCCAGCACCATGCCGGTCAGGCTTGCTCCGGTAAGTGTAGAAACAAGACGCATACGGTTCTCCCTACTGAATAAGATGGGGGACGCCGAGCGCCCGCCCCTGTGTTGGCACGTCTCCGAAAGGGCCTGAATAGACAGGTTCTGTGGTTCCGGAAAACAGGCGCAAGTATTGCGGGGGCGAGTGACAGATTAATGTCGGAATAGTGGCACTGTTGTGAAGTGAAGGCCGCCAGGCGATCGTCATTTGAGTCCGGCGCCCGGCTTGGTGATACTGGGGGCCTTGATGCCGCGAGCCGACCCTGTGACCAGTCTGTATAGCCTTGCTCATTTACGTGATATGCCAGCTGCCACCTGGGACGCCTTGGTCCCTGCGGGCCAGCCGTTTCTCAGCCATGCCTTTCTCAGTGCGATGGAAGACAGTGGCAGTGTCGCGCGCACCACCGGATGGGCGGCCGAACACCTGGTGCTTGAGCATGAGGGCAAGGTGCAAGCGCTGCTGCCGGGTTACCGCAAGTGGCATTCGTACGGTGAGTACGTGTTCGATCATGGTTGGGCGGACGCCTGCGAACGGGCGGGCATCGCGTACTATCCCAAATGGCTGGGGGCCGTGCCGTTCAGCCCGGTCAGTGGCCCGCGCTTGCTGACGGCCGATCCGGCAGCCGGGCACTTGTTACTGCAAGCCTTGCCCGAGTACCTGAGCAAAGCCGCCCTGTCCGGCGCCCACATCAACTTCACCGAGCCTGCATTGGATGTACAGATGGCGCGTCTGCCGGGCTGGATGGAGCGCCTGGGTTGCCAGTTTCACTGGCAGAACCGCGGCTATCGCGATTTCCAGGATTTTCTCGACACCCTCAGTTCGCGCAAGCGCAAGCAGATGCGCAAGGAGCGTGAGCAGGTGGCGGGGCAGGGCATCGATTTTCGCTGGTATCGGGGTGACGAACTGGACGAAGCCCAATGGGATTTCGTCTACCTGTGCTACGCCAACACCTACGCCGTGCGCGGCCGGGCGCCTTACCTGACCCGCGAGTTCTTTAGCCTGCTGGCCGAGCGCATGCCCCACGCCCTGCGCGTGGTAATGGCCCGCCAGGCCGGGCGAGATGTGGCAATGGCACTGAGCCTGATAGGTGGCGACAGCTTCTTTGGCCGTTACTGGGGCTGCCTGGCCGAATTCGATCGCCTGCATTTCGAGACGTGCTTCTACCAAGGTATGGACTTCGCCATTGCCCATGGGCTGCAACGTTTCGATGCTGGCGCCCAGGGTGAGCACAAGCTGATCCGCGGGTTCGAGCCGGTGATCACCCGGTCGTGGCATTATCTGCTGCATCCCGGGTTGCGCACGGCGGTGGCCGATTTTCTGCTCCAGGAGCGTGAAGGGATGATGGCGTATGCTGCGCAGGCACGGGAGATGTTGCCTTATCGCCGGAACGAGGGGCATTGAGCCAGACACAGTCCCAGTGTGGGTAGTCGCTCACTCGCGTTACCAGGCCAGCGCGGATCGGGTTGGCAATGATGTAGCGAGCAACCCTGCGCACTTGTTCGTCACGGCGCAGGGCGCGGTCATGGAAGCCAGGCTGCCAGATCCGCTGGTGCTCGGCGCCTTGCCTGTAAAGCGCGCAACTGCTGCGTGATTTGAACTCACGCATCAGTTCGCCGAGGCTGCAGTGGCCGAGCGTGATTAGCCAGTGCAGGTGATCGGGCATCAGTACCCAGGCGAGGCTTTGACACTGACGGTGCGTAGCGGTGAGTCGCAATTGCTGGATCACGGCCCTGGCGTAGTACAAGTGTTTGAAGAGTGGGGTACGGTTTCGGGTGACGGTGGTCAGCAGGTATAAACGCCCAGGTTCGGAGAACCTGCCCAGACGCAAGCGATGAGAACCTCGGCCTATCATGGCTACCTCCTTGCGTAGTCATTGCAAGGGTAGCTGGCCATTGAAGTGGGCAGAGTGAGACAGTTTTACAGCTTATGACTTGGGGCCGCTTTGCGGCCCNNGCGGCGCAAGGCCGCTCCTACCCGGAAGTTCGCTAGCTTCTAAGTCGGCGCAGGCTGAAGAGTTGCTCAGCTATATGACACCCGAAGGCCAGCGCTATGAGGGGTGGGAGCGGCCTCGTGCCGCGATGGGCCGCGCAGCGGCCCCGGCTTTTGAGAGAGACAGTTTTACAGCCTTTGACTTGGGACGCCCCCACCCGGAAGTTCGCTAGCTTCTAAGTCGGCGCAGGCAGTTGCTCTTTGAAGAGTTGCTCAGCTACATGACACCTGAAGGCCAGCACTATCAGAGTGGGGCCGCTTTGCGGCCTATCGCGGCCGGTCCGGCGCCCCGGCAAGGCCGCTCCTACCCGGAAGTTTGCTAGCCTCCAAGTCGGCGCAAGCAGTTGCTCTTTGAAGAATTGCTCACCTTCATGACACCCGAAGGCCAGCGCTATCAGGGGTGGGACCGGCCGCGATGGGCCGCGCAGCGGCCCCGGGTTTTGAGCAGGCGCGAGGTTTCATCTCCCTCCTCAAGCCTGAAACCTCAAAGCCGAGGCCTCACCTAATCAACCCCCACAAACCCACCTGTCTGATGCTGCCAAAGCCGCGCATACAACCCCCGCTGCTCCAGCAACTGCGCATGGCTGCCCACTTCCACGATGCGACCTTTGTCCAGCACTACCAGCCGGTCCATGCGGGCAATGGTGGAAAGCCGGTGGGCGATGGCGATCACGGTCTTGCCCTGCATCAGCGTTTCCAGGCTCTCCTGAATCGCCGCTTCCACCTCCGAATCCAGCGCCGATGTGGCCTCATCCATGATCAGAATCGGCGCGTTCTTCAGCAGCACCCGGGCAATCGCGATGCGCTGGCGCTGGCCGCCGGACAATTTCACCCCACGCTCACCCACATGCGCATCTAGGCCGGTACGGCCCTGGGCGTCCGACAAGTGAGGGATGAACTCATCGGCGCGGGCGCGGCGCACCGCTTCCTGCAACTGGGCTTCAGTCGCATCCGGACGGCCGTACAGCAGGTTCTCGCGGATCGAACGGTGCAGCAACGATGTGTCCTGGGTAATCATGCCGATCTGCGCACGCAGGCTTGCCTGGCTCACCTGCGCAATGTCCTGGTCATCGATCAGAATCTGCCCACCCTGCACGTCGTACAGACGCAACAGCAAATTCACCAGGGTCGATTTCCCGGCCCCCGACGGCCCAATCAACCCGATCTTTTCCCCGGGCCTGATCGCCAAGTTCAGCCCCTCGATCACATTCCTCGCCTCCCCATAATGAAAGCGCACGTTCTCGAACCGCACGGCGCCCTGGGTGACCTTCAAGGCCGGGGCAGCAGGGCGGTCGGTGACGGTGACGGGCTGGGCGATGGTCTGCAGGCCATCCTGCACCATGCCAATGTTCTCGAAAATGCCGTTGACCACCCACATGATCCACCCCGACATGTTCACGATGCGGATGACCAAACCCGTCGCCAAGGCAATGGCCCCCACGGTGATCAGCGACTGGCTCCACAGCCACAGGGCGAGCCCGGTAGTGCCGACGACCAGCAAGCCGTTCAACGTTGTGATGACCACGTCCATGCTGGTGATCACCCGCGAAGCCAACTGGGTTTTCTCGGTCTGCTCGCTGATGGCCTCGCGGGCGTACTGCTGTTCGTGATCGGTATGGGCGAAGAGCTTGAGCGTGGCAATGTTGGTATAGCCATCGACGATGCGGCCCATCAACTTAGAGCGGGCCTCGGACGACACCACCGAGCGCGCTTTGACGCGTGGCACGAAATACGCCAAGGCAGCAATGAAACACACGATCCAGATCACCAAGGGCAACATCAACCGCCAATCAGCCTCGGCAAACAACACCAGCGACGTGATGGCATAGATCAGCACATGCCATAACGCATCCACCGCCTGCACCGCGGAGTCGCGCAGCGAGTTGCCGGTCTGCATGATGCGCTGGGCGATGCGCCCGGCGAAGTCGCTCTGGAAGAAGTTCAGGCTCTGTTTGAGCACGTAGCTGTGGTTCTGCCAGCGGATCATGCTGGTCATGCCCGGGTTGATGGCCTGGTGTACCAGCAGGTCATGCAACCCGAAGAACAACGGACGCAGCAACAGCACCACCACCAGCATCCAGATCAACTCGCCGCTGTGCTCGCTGAAAATACGGGCGTTGGGCGCGCCCTGGGCCAGGTCGATGATGCGGCTCAGGAAGCTGAACATGGCCACTTCGATCAACGAAGCGATCAGCCCAACCACCAGCAAGGCCAGAAAGCTCGGCCATACCTGGCGCAGATAATAGATATAGAACGCCCATACGCCGCTGGGCGGCGCTTCACTGGGGGCGTCGCGGAAGATGTCGATCAGTTGCTCGAAACGACGGTACAGCATCAGCGTTGAAACTCCTGTTCAACCGACCGGTAATCGGGTCACGTCCCTGTGAGACCCGTGATCAATCGATGCGTTTAGCCGACTTGATGAACACCGGGTCGGCAGGCACGTCACGCATGCCTTTCTTGACGGTGGTGGGCGAATTGACGATCTGGTCGACCACTTCCATGCCCTTGGTTACCTTGCCGAACACGGCATAACCCGCGTCCCGGCCTGGGTTGAGGAAATCGTTGTCGGCCACGTTGATGAAGAACTGGCTGGTGGCCGAGTTCGGGTTCGAGGTGCGGGCCATGGCCAGGGTGCCGCGGGTGTTTTGCAGGCCATTGCTGGCTTCGTTGGGGATCGGGTCCTTGGTGCCCTTTTGCACCATCTGTTCGGTGAAACCGCCGCCTTGCACCATGAAGCCCGGAATTACCCGGTGGAAGAGGGTGTTGTTGTAGAAGCCGCTGTCCACGTACTGCAGGAAGTTCTTGGTGCTGACAGGTGCCTTCTCGGCATTGAGCTCGATTTCCACCTGGCCGAAGCTGGTGTCCAGCACAACGTGCGGTGTCTTGTCGGAAGCCATGACACTGGTGGCGAACGCGACGGAACAGGCGGTAAGCAGCAGTTTTTTCAGCATGGGCGCAAAGGTCCTTCAAAGTGGAGGCGGCGGCTTTCGAGGGCCGCCGGTACGGTGGATACATCGCAATGAACAAGGGCAATAGCGTGCCGTGAATCTTCGACGTCTGCCAGTGCAGGTTGCGGGCCGAGCACAGGCGCAGCGTTTGAACGTGTGTCAGGGCTGATCGCGAGGTGTTGCACCCCGCTCAGACAGCCAGCCGGGGCCGGCGTTCGCAGCCGGCCCTGGCCATCACCCTCACGCCTGGGCCGGGGCTGCGAAGGGCACATCCAACGGCGCCGTGTCAAAGTTGCGCAGCAGGTCGATCAGGATCTGCGTGGCCGGGCCCAAGGACTTCTCCTTGCTCGCGTAAAGATAGAACAGCGGATGGCGGCTACCGCCCTGGTCCAGCGGCAGCGGTTTGAGCACACCGTCACGCAGCTCGCGCTCGATCATATGCCGCGGCAACCACGCAAAGCCCAGCCCGCTGCTGACGAAGGTGGCAGCCGTACCCAGGCTGCCGACCGTCCAGCGTTGTTCGGCGCCAAGCCAGCCCACATCGCGTGGCTGAGCGCGGCCCGAATCTCGAATCACCACCTGCAACTGGCTTTCAAGGTCCTGGAACGTCAACTCGCGTCCCAGCCGGTGCAGGCTGTGGTCTGGGTGAGCCACGGCCACGAACTCCACGGCGCTCAACTCCGCGCCCAGGTAGCCGCCAATGCTGTAGCTGCTGATGGCAAGGTCGGCGATGCCTTCGAGCATCACCTCCTCGACCCCGGACAGCACTTCCTCGCGCAGGCGCACGCGACAGCCGCGGCTTTGCGGCATGAAGGCGGCCAGGGCACGTACCAGGCGCGCGCTGGGGTAGGCCGCATCGACTACAAGGCGCACCTCGGCTTCCCAACCCTGTTCCATGTGGTGCGCCAGGTCTTCCAATTGGCTGGCCTGCTTGACCAGATGCCGCGAGCGGCGCAGCAGCACGCTGCCTGCCTCGGTCAGCACCGCCTTGCGGCCGTCGATGCGCAGCAACGGCACACCCAACTGTTCCTGCATGCGCGCCACGGTATAACTGACCGATGACTGCGATCGGTGCAGCACCTCGGCAGCTTGGGCAAAGCCGCCGTGATCGACTACAGCTTGCAAGGTCCGCCATTGATCCAGCGTCACGCGCGGCGCTTTCATGTCCTGCTCCTGTTGGCCTAAGCTGCGCTCTACACAAGGAGAACGCCCATGAAGAACTATTGTGCGGCATTGTTGCTATGCCTGCCGGTGACCGCTTTTGCCTATCCCATCGACATGGAAAAACACATGGACGGGGTAAAGGTCGACGCCACTGCCTACGACACGGCCTATGACCTGGGCGCCATTACCTTGGAGAACTACGGCCAGGTGCCCGCCGCCTGCAAGGTGACCTTTCGCAACGGTCCTGAAGCCCCGCGGGTGCGCCGGATAAATGTGCCGGCCGGCAAACGCGCCGACGTCACCGCCAAGTTCACCCGTCAGATCATCAAGCTGCGCGTCACCGTGAACTGCGCGGCTGAATAAACTAATTAATCGATAAATCGTACCGACTATTTACGCTTTTTCATCGATAGGTCAAGCGCTAACCTTCCTCCATCGCATTTATCCCAGCCCAATGGAGGCCGTCATGTCCCACGTTCTGATCGTCGAAAGCAGTGCACGCCAGCAGGACTCGATTTCCCGCCAATTGACCCGGGACTTCACCGCCCAGTGGCGTGCCGCTCACCCGACCGACCAGATTACCGTGCGTGACGTGGCGGCCAACCCGGTGCCGCACCTGGACGCCGACCTGCTCGGCGGCTGGATGAACCCGCAAGACCAGCGCAGTGCAACACAGCTCCAAGCCCTGGAGCGCTCCAACCAGCTGACCGACGAATTGCTGGCAGCCGATGTGCTGGTGCTGGCGGCGCCCATGTATAACTTCACCATACCCAGCACCCTCAAGGCCTGGCTGGACCATGTGCTGCGCGCCGGGATCACCTTCAAGTACACGCCCACCGGCCCTCAGGGCCTGTTGAATGGCAAGCGCGCCATCGTACTGACAGCGCGCGGCGGCATCCATGCAGGGGCTGGCAGCGACCATCAGGAGCCTTACCTGCGGCAGGTGCTGGGCTTCATTGGCATTCACGACGTGACATTCATTCATGCCGAGGGCCTGAACATGAGCGGGGATTTCCATGAAAAGGGCCTGAACCAGGCCAGGGCAAGCCTGGCTTCGGTAGCCTGACTGCAGCGAATCTCACCCCGGGCACCTGTATCAGCGCTTGTGGGTGACCGCTTCATTCGAGCTTCGCAGCGCGTTCAACTCAATACATACCCCACCGGCAACAGCGCTGGCGGCAGCGGCGTCTGCCCCAGTGCGGCCAATACATCACGCTCCACCGTTCGCACCATGGCATCGGTAGGCAGGTCGTTCTCGTCGCGGCCGAACGGGTCTTCCAACTCGTTGCCAATGGCATCGAGCCCAAAGAAGGTGTACCCCACGATGGTCGTGAACAGCGGTGCCAGCCAGCCTAGCGGTTCGGCCAGGGCGAACGGCAGCAACAGGCAGAAGATGTAGATGGTGCGGTGCAGCAGCAAGGTATAGGGGAAGGGCAACGGCGTGCCCTTGATCCGCTCGCAGGTGGCCTGAACCTCCCCAAGGCCCGCCAACCGCTGCGCCAGGAGGTTGTAGCGCCACTCGGACAAGCCCTGCTGCTCGGTCAGCCGCGAACACTGCTCGCCCAGTTGCAGGAGGATGCCGTTACACACGTTGTGAGGGCTGACCGCCTCGGCATTCCCCAGCCAGGGCCGCGCGGCAGCCAGGTCGTCTTCGTCTCGCAGCCTGGCATTGAGCGCCTGTGCGAACCCGCACAGGCTGCGCAGCATCTCGGCGCGTAGCGCGGCATCGGCGATCACCACGCTTTCGCGAGTGAACGACCGAATCTCGACGATCAACCTGCCCCAGGCCTTGCGGCCCTCCCACCAACGGTCGTAACACGCGTTGTTGCGAAAGCTCATGAAAATCGACAGCGACAAGCCGAGCAAGGTGAACGGCGTAGCGCTGACCGGATAGAAGAACGCTGGGTAATGCCGTTCGACCAGGACGATGACCGCCGCCAGCAGTGTGACCATCAGGCAGCGCAGGGCGATCTGTTTGATGATCGACCCTTTGAGGGTGAACAGCACTCGCAGCACACCCTGGGTGGGATGAACGATCATGGCAATCCAGAGACGGCGGGTCAGCCGCCGGTCATGTTCATGAAGCGCAGGATTTGAACGTCGCCGCCCACCTCGAAGTGATGGCGATACGGCTTGAGGTGCAACGAGTCACGAATGGCTTTTTCCAGCCGTTCAGCGTTGCCGGGGTGGGCACGCAGCACGTGCTTGAGATCGACCGAGTGCTCATTGCCCAGGCACAACAACAAGCGCCCCTCTACGGTGAGACGTACGCGGTTGCAGGTGGCGCAGAAATTGTGGCTGTGGGGCGAAATGAACCCCACCCGGGTTTGCGGGGCATCGGCCAGGCGCCAGTACCGCGCGGGGCCCTGCGAAGATTCGGTCGACTCCACCAGGCTGAACTGCTCGGCCAGCGTCGCGCGTACCTCATCGCTTGAGAAAAACGACTCTTCACGGGCGTGCTCGCTGATCTGTCCCAGCGGCATCTCCTCGATGAAGGTGATGTCCAGTTCGCGATCGATCGCAAAGCGCACCAGGTCGACGAGTTCGTCGTCATTGCGCCCTTTGAGTACCACGCAGTTGAGTTTGGTCCGGCGAAAGCCGGCTTTACGTGCAGCATCGATGCCGGCGATCACCTGGTGCAGGTCGCCGGTGCGGGTCAGTTGCTTGAACCGGTCGGCATCCAGGCTGTCGAGGCTGATGTTCAGCCGCGTCACCCCCGCATCGAAGAGCGGTTGCGCCAGGCGCCCCAGCTGCGAGCCGTTGCTGGTCAGGCACAGCTCGCGCAGCCCCGGCAGGGCAGCGATGCGCCCGCACAGGTCGACGATGCCTTGGCGTACCAGCGGCTCGCCCCCGGTCAGACGAATCTTGCGGGTGCCCAGCGCCACGAAACGCTCGGCTACCTGGAACAGTTCTTCAAGGCTCAGGATCTGCTGGCGGGGCAGAAACTGCATGTCCTCGGCCATGCAGTACACGCAACGGAAGTCGCAGCGGTCTGTGACCGACATCCGCAGGTAGTCGATTTTCCGGTTGAAGCCGTCGATCAGTGCCCGGCTGCTCTGTTCCACGTACGCGCTCGAATCAGGGAGGTTGGCCTCCAAGCTAGCGCCTGGTGGGGCGGGCCGTCAAATGGCTTTGGCCGACCGACCGATAAATGCTTTCTATCACAGTTCAGCCCCCGCGTTTACGGGGGTCATCGAAGGCGCTTATCACCTCGTAGGATCTTTCGATTGGACGGCTCTACGCCAGGCTTCATAGGCTGGACAAAAGCCATAGCAGGGCGAGGAATTCACCCATGAGCCAGGATCCACACATCCGCGACTACAAAGGCGCCGCTGCCGGCTGGGGCGCGCTCAAGAGCGTGACCAAAAGCTGGCTGGGCAGTGACAACGCCTTCAAGAATTTGCGAGCCATGCTCAAGACCAACCAGAATGGCGGCTTCGACTGCCCTGGTTGCGCCTGGGGCGAGTCGCCGGAAAACGACACGGTAAAGTTTTGCGAGAACGGTGCCAAGGCCGTGAACTGGGAGGCCACTGGGCGCTCGGTCGATCCGGCCTTCTTTGCCCGCTACAGCGTCAGCGCCCTGGCCGATCAGACCGATTACTGGCTGGAGTACCAGGGTCGCCTGACCCATCCCATGCGCTACGATGCAGCCACCGACCACTATGTCGAAACGAGCTGGGCAGAGGCCTTCGCGCTGATCGCCAAGCACCTGCACGCCCTGGAATCACCCGATCAGGCCGAGTTCTATACCTCGGGCCGGGCCAGCAACGAAGCAGCCTTTCTTTATCAGTTGTTCGTGCGCGCCTACGGGACCAACAACTTCCCGGATTGCTCGAACATGTGCCACGAGGCCAGCGGCGTCGGCATGGCGCAGACCTTGGGCGTGGGCAAGGGCACCGTGGTCTTTCACGACCTGGAACTGGCAGACGCCATCTTCGTCATTGGCCAGAACCCTGGCACCAACCACCCGCGCATGCTCGAACCACTGCGCGAAGCCGTGAAGCGCGGTGCCCAGGTGGTGTGCTTCAACCCGCTCAAGGAGCGGGGTCTGGAGCGCTTCCAGCACCCGCAGCACCCGCTGGAAATGCTCAGCAATGGCTCCGAGCCTACCAATACCGCCTACTTCCGCCCGGCACTGGGCGGAGACATGGCGGTGATGCGCGGCATTGCCAAGTACCTGCTGCAATGGGAGCGCGAAGCCAAGGCCAAGGGTGAACCGGCGGTGTTCGACCATGCTTTCATTGCCGAGCACACCAGCGGCATCGAGGCCTACCTGCAGACCTTGGATGCTACACCCTGGCCTGCCCTCGTGGCGCAGTCCGGGCTGACCCAGGCCGAGATCGAGCAGGCCGCGCGCATGTACCGCAAGGCCGAACGCGTGATCATGTGCTGGGCCATGGGCGTTACTCAGCATCGTCATTCGGTGGCCATCGTGCAGGAAATCGTCAACCTGCAATTGCTGCGTGGCAATGTCGGCAAACCCGGCGCAGGGCTTTCGCCAGTGCGCGGCCACAGCAACGTGCAGGGTGATCGGACCATGGGCATCGACGAGAAGCCCAAGGCCGCCTTGCTCGATGCCTTGCAAGCTCGTTTTGAGTTTCAGGTGCCGCGCACCCACGGGCACAATGCCGTACTGGCGATCAAGGCCATGGAAGAAGGCCGGGCGAAGGTGTTCATCGGCCTTGGGGGTAATTTTGCCCAGGCCACCCCTGACACCGCGCGCACCCATGCCGCCCTGCGCAACTGCGCGCTGACCGTGCAGATTTCCACCAAGCTCAACCGCTCGCATCTGGTGACCGGTGGCGATGCGTTGATCCTGCCCTGCCTGGGCCGCACCGAAATCGACCTGCAGGCCAGCGGCCCGCAAGGCGTGACGGTCGAAGACACCTTCAGCATGGTGCACATCTCCCACGGCCAGTTGCGGCCACGTTCGCCCCACATGCGCTCCGAGCCCTGGATCATTGCCGGCATGGCCCAGGCCACCTTGGGCAAGCACCCCATCGACTGGGAACACGCAGTCGCCGATTACGCCCATATCCGTAGCCTGATCGCCGATGTGATTCCAGGCTTCGAAAACTTCAACGAACGCCTGCAGCAACCTGGGGGCTTTCACCTGGGCAACCACGCCGCCGACCGTATCTGGCGCACCGCCACCGGCAAGGCACAATTCAGCCCCAATGCGCTCCCCGCAGCACTGGTCAACGCCCAGGTGCTGGCGCGTGGCGACAAGCCAGACTTGATCTTGCAGACCTTGCGCTCCCACGACCAGTACAACACCACCCTCTACGGTCTGGATGACCGTTACCGTGGTGTGTTCGGGCTGCGCGAAGTGGTGTTCGTCAACGAGGCCGACATTCGGCGCATGGGGTTCGAGCCGGGTGAGCGCGTCGATCTGGTGTCGTTGTGGGACGACGGCGTCGAGCGTCGGGTGTCGGGTTTTCGTCTGGTGGCCTATGACGTACCGCCGGGGCAGGCTGCCGCCTATTACCCGGAAACCAACCCCCTGGTGCCGCTGGAGAGTTATGGTGAAGGGACCTATACCCCGACCTCCAAGTTCGTGGCGATCAAGGTCGAGAAGGCCAAGGCGGATAATCGCATTGCAGCGGCACTGGCGACCGACTGAGTCTGATCAGGCGACAGGGTCACCTCTGCAACCCCGCGTCAACCGCGATTCACTGGAAAAGCCGTGGTGTATTTCATCTGCTCCATGGCAAAGCTCGAGGTAATGTTCGACAACCCATCAGTGCTAGTGATCAGCTTCTTGTAGAACCGGTCATACGCTGCGATATCACCCACTACCACCCGCAGCATGTAGTCCCAGTCGCCGGACATGCGGTAGCACTCCATCACCTCCTCGAACGCCGTGACCGTGGCGGCAAACTGCTCCAGCCATGCACTGTCATGACGCTGGGTCTTGACCTGCACGAACACGGTCAGGCCCAGCCCCAGCAGGTCAGGATCCAGCAGAGCCACACGACCGACGATGTAGCCTTCGTCTTCCAGGCGCTTGACCCGCTTCCAGCACGGGGTGGTGGACAGGTTGACGGCCTCGGCCAAGGCCTTGAGCGAGAGCGCGGCATCGCACTGCAACAGGGTCAGGATGTGTCGGTCGAAGCTGTCCATAGGGGGCATGGGCCGTGGCGAAGAAGTTTTCACAGGGTACTCCAAGGTCAGGGCTTTTGCGTTGTGCGATAGTGGCAACCTTACCTCTGCCAACGAGCCCGACCATGTCCGACAAGCCGCGCCATTTCGCCACCCGAACCATTCATGCCGGCGAGCAGTTCGAAGTCGCCGACAATGCCATTTTCCCGGCCATCGTCACGGCCAGTTCGTTCATCAAGCGCGGCCTGGACGACACGCCGGACTACTCCTACAGCCGCGTAGGCAACCCCACCCGCCACGCCTACGAGACCTGTGTTGCAGCCCTGGAAGAAGGCGTCGGGGCGGTGGCCTGTGCGTCAGGCGTGAATGCCACCGCCACCGTGCTGGAACTGCTGCCCAAGGATGCCCACGTGGTGGTGATGAACGGCGTATACGGCGGCACCTTCCGTATCATGGAGGACTACCGCGGCCGTACTTCCGGCCTGACCACCACGTACGTCGATCTCAATGACCTGGAAGCCGTGGCTGCTGCCATCAAGCCCGAAACCCGGCTGATCTGGATTGAGTCGCCGACCAACCCATTGTTGCACCTGGTCGATATCAAGGCCGTGTGCGACCTTGCCCGTACCCGGGGCATCCTGACCTGCATCGACAACACCTTCTGCTCACCGTGGAACCAGCGCCCGATCACCCTGGGCGTAGACCTGGTCATGCACTCGGCCAGCAAGTACATCGGTGGCCATTCCGACCTCACCGGTGGCGTGGTGGTGGCGGCCAGCGAAGACCTGCACCGGCAACTGCGCCGCATCAGCATGGCCATCGGCGCGGTGCAAGGGCCGTTCGATTGCTACCTGGCGTTGCGCGGCCTCAAGACCCTGGACGTGCGCATGGAACGCCAGTGTGCCAACGCGCTGGAAGTGGCCCGCAGGCTCGAAGGCCACCCGCAGGTCGAGCAGGTGTACTACCCAGGGCTGCAAAGCCACCCGCAGCATGACCTGTGCAAGCGCCAGATGCGCAGCGGCGGGGCCGTGGTCGCCATCAAGGTCAAGGGCGATCGGGCAGCGCTAAACCGTCTGGTCGAAGCGCTGCAGATTTTCGTACTGGCCGATTCGCTGGGCGGGGTCGAAAGCATGATCAACCATTCCTGGACCATGTCCCACTGCTCCATGAGCCCCGAGCAGAAAGGGGCGATGGGCATCAGCGAAAACCTGTTGCGCCTGTCAGTGGGCATCGAGGCGGTTGCCGACCTGATCGATGACCTGGAAACGGCGCTGGGCGCTTTGGCCGGATAACAAGGGCAAGGCTGTACTGGCGAGGGGTTCAGCGCCAACCCGTCATGCGACCGATGATGGGCTGGCGCCAGCAAAGAGGCCGGTGATTACTTGGGCGGGTGGATGATGCGCTCGATCTTGTCCTTGATCAGCAGCCGCTCGCGGCGCAAGCGCGTGACGGCGTCGTCGTTGGTGCCGTTTTTCTCGGCGGCGACCACTTCCTTGTCCTTGGCGTTGTACTCCTTGTGCAAGCCATGCAGCGTCTGGTCCTTGTCAATGAGCGCCTGGAATGCGTCAGCGGTAACGTGCAAGTCAGCGAGCAGATCGTGCGGAACAGGCATTTCTTCACCTCTGTCAGGGGGATTGGTTAAGGTCCTGACCTCTGAGGATAGCCGCGTTTGCCTCGACGGGGGAGGCCGCGAATCCTGAACCCCTGCTGAACGACTGACAGGTCCTCATCGAAATCAGCGCTTTCACTAAATTGTTACGTTATTTTTCACAGAAAATTGATGGCCCGGTTTCTAGAGTTCGCCCTGCTTGCTCCCAGTGCCATCCGGCGCTGGTGGTCACTTCTCTTGGTTGCGAACCTGAATGCTCAACATCAAACCCCTGCGCACCGAATGGGTCACGCTGCTGGCCAGCCTGTACCTGTTGATCGGCATGAATGTTTTCCTGTGGCAGCACCTGGAGCAAGTCGTGCCCCCCGGCTTGCCCGGCCTGTGGCTGACCCTCGCGTTTGCGGTGCTGATGTTGTTCGCCTTCAACCTCATCCTTACCCTCATTGCCTTCCGCTATGTGCTCAAGCCCTTGCTGGTGCTGCTGTTCGTCAGTGGCGCGGCGGTGGCGTACTTCATGAATCGCTACGGCGTGCTGATCGACGCGGGCATGTTCGCCAATATCGCCGAAACCAACGTGACAGAAGTGCGCGACCTGCTGTCGCTGAAGTTCGCCTTGTACATCCTTGGCCTTGGGGTGTTGCCCTCGGTGCTGCTATGGCGAACACCGGTGGTGTATCGGACGTGGCAGCGCGAGCTGTTCGGCAAGCTGGTGGTCACGGCGGCCTGCGTGGTAGGCCTGGGCTCGGTAGGGTTGGCCAATTATCAGGGCCTGTCGTCGCTGTTTCGCAATCATCATGAACTGCGCCTGATGCTGACCCCCAGCAATATCGTCGGTGCCTCCGTGGCGTACGTGAGCGAGCGCGTGGTCACCAGTGCACGCCCCTTTGCGCACTATGGTGAAGACGCCGCCCGCACCCCGGACTGGCAGCGTCACCAGCGCAAATCCCTGACGGTGCTGGTCGTGGGTGAAAGCGCGCGCGCCGATCACTTCGGCGTGCTGGGCTACAACCGCGATACCACCCCCAGGCTTGCCGCCGAGCAGGGGTTGCTGGCGTTCTCGGACGTTCACTCCTGCGGCACTGAAACGGCTGTGTCGGTACCCTGCATGTTCTCCGGCATGCCCCGCAAAGCCTACGATGCCCGCGTTGCCAAGAACCGTGAAGGGTTGCTCGATATCCTCGAGCGGGCAGGCCTGGACGTGCAGTGGCGCGACAATCAGTCCGGGTGCAAGGGCACCTGCGACCGCGTGCAGTTCATCAACATGAGCAAGCTCAAGGACCCGCAGTTCTGCGCCGAAGGCGAGTGCCACGACGAAATCCTGCTGCAGGGCCTGGGCGAGCTGATCGACCATTTGGACAAGGACACCGTGCTGGTGCTGCACCAGATGGGCAGCCACGGGCCCGACTACTTCAAACGCTACCCCAAGGCCGAGCAGCGCTTTGCCCCGGTGTGCCAGAGCAACGCCTTGGACCAGTGCAGCCAAGCGCAGATCATCAATGGCTACGACAACACCCTGGCCTACACCGACCGGGTCCTGGCCAGCCTGATCGACACCCTGCGCAGCCGGCAGGACAAGGTCGATACGGCCATGATCTACCTGTCAGACCATGGCGAATCGCTGGGCGAGTACAACCTGTTCCTGCACGGGACACCGTACGCCATCGCTCCGGAACAGCAAAAGCATGTACCGCTGCTGGCCTGGTTCTCCGACAGCTATCAACAGGACTTCGGTGTCGATACCGGTTGCCTGGCCAAGTTGAACGACGCGCCCTTGTCCCAGGACAACCTGTTCCACTCGATGCTGGGTTTGCTGCAAGTTCACACCCAGGTGTACGAGCGTTCCCTGGACCTGTTCGCCAGCTGCCGGCCCTGGCTCACCGCCAAGCGTTGAGCAGGCCGCCGGCCGGGTTGCACAGTCCATGAAATTGCACCATTGATCGACATCAAGGATGGCCCGGGTTTCACCAGCAGTGCCCGCGCCGTATATACTGCGCGCCAATGTTAGTGGGAGAGCCTTGTGGCCATCGAAATTCACTGGATCCGTGACGACCTGAGCCTGGCCGAACACTGCCGCGATTGGCGCCAATTGCCCTTTGTCGCGGTCGATACCGAATTCATGCGCGTCGACACCTTCTACCCCAAGGCAGGGCTGATCCAGATTGGCGATGGCAAGTGCGCGTTCCTGATCGACCCGCTGTTGATCGGCAACTGGCAGCCGCTGGCCGAGCTGATCGAAGACCGTAACGTGGTCAAGGTGCTGCATGCCTGCAGCGAGGACCTGGAGGTGTTGCTGCGCCTGACCGGCAAGCTGCCCCAGCCGCTGTTCGACACCCAGCTGGCCGCCGGCTACCTCAACCTGGGCTTCTCCATGGGCTATTCGCGGTTGGTGCAGGAGGTGCTGGGCATCGACCTGCCCAAAGGCGAGACCCGCTCCGACTGGCTGCAACGCCCGCTGTCCGAGACCCAGGTCAGCTATGCTGCCGAGGACGCCGTGCACCTGGCCGAGCTGTTCAGCGCCTTGCGTGCGCGCCTGTCCGACGACAAGTATGCCTGGGTGTTGGAAGACGGTGCTGAACTGGTGGCCCAGTTGCGCCGCGAGGTACAGCCCGACAGCCTGTACCGCGAGGTCAAGCTGGCGTGGAAACTGTCGCCCCAGCAATTGGCGGTGCTGCGCGCCCTGTGCGCCTGGCGCGAGCGCGAGGCCCGCCTGCGTGATGTTCCGCGCAACCGCATCCTCAAGGAGCATGCGCTGTGGCCCATTGCCAAGAGCCAGCCGACCAACCTGGCGGCCTTGGCCCGCATCGACGACATGCACCCGCGCACCTTGCGCCAGGATGGCGAAACCTTGCTGCAACTGATCAAGCACGCCGCCAGCCTGCCGGCCGAACAATGGCCCGAGCCACTGCCTGAGCCGCTGCCGATCGAAGCCTCGGGCATTCTCAAGCAACTGCGCGCCGTCGGCCAGGCCGAAGGGCAGCGGCTGGGCATCGCGCCCGAGCTGATGCTGCGCAAGAAAACCCTCGAGGCCCTGCTTAAAAGCGGTTACCCCGACGGCCCTTACACCTTGCCCGATTCGCTGCGCGGCTGGCGCCGTGAGCGGATGGGCCAGGCACTGCTGGACAGCCTGGCCGGTGCCGGAGACCCTCAATGAAACGCATCTGCTCGATCTACAAGAGCCCCCGCAAGAACGAAATGTACCTGTACGTGCTCAAGGCCGATGGCCTGCAACGCGTCCCCGAAGGCTTGCTGCCGTTCTTCGGCACGCCCCAGCACGCCTTCGACCTGGTGCTCAGCCCCGAACGCAAGCTGGCCCGCGAAGACATCACCAAGGTGCTGGAAAACCTCGACAACCAGGGGTATCACCTGCAGATGCCGCCGCCGGATGACGAGTACATCGAGCACCTGCCCGACGAGTTGCTGCACCGTAACGATCCCGCCTGATCATGCGCGTACTGATTGCCGAGCATGACCACGTCCGCTACGCCGACCTGTTGCACCAGGCGGCACCGCACCTTGACGTCCTGACCAGCGACGACTCCGCGCAACTGGCCCGGCTGGCGCCGCAGTGCCCGGTGTGGCTCGGTCAGCCCGACCTGCTGGCGAGCCTGTTGCGCCAGGGGCATCGGCCTCACTGGATGCAGTCGACCTGGGCCGGCGTGACGCCGCTGCTGGCGGCGGGACTGCCCCGCGAGTATCGCCTGACCCGCGCCGTGGGCATTTTCGGTCAGGTCATGGCCGAATACATGCTCACCTACATGCTGGGCCATGAACGGCACGTCCTGTCGCGCCTGGTCAGCCAGGTGGAGCGGCGCTGGGATGACCGCCCCGGTTGCTCGCTGCAGGGCCGCAAGGTGTTGATCGTTGGCACCGGCGACATCGGTCAGGCGGTGGCCGAGTTCCTGCGTCCGTTCGGGGTGGTGCTGTACGGTGTGGCCAGTGAGGCCCGTGAACAGCCGCCATTCGTCGAGGTAGCCGCCCTGGACGATCTCGCGCGCCTGGCGGGCCAGGTCGATTATGTGCTGAACCTGCTGCCCGACACGCCGGCCACGCATGATATCTTTGACGCGGCGATGTTCCGGCGTTTTCAGCCGACTGCTTTGTTCATCAATGCCGGACGCGGTGTGGCAGTCGTCGACGCGGACCTGGTGGATGCGCTGAAGGAGGGTCACCTGGCCGGGGCGGTGATCGATGTATGCCGCCAGGAACCGCTGCCCAGACAGCATCCGTTCTGGACCGCCTGGGGCCTGTTGCTCACCGGACACAGCGCCGCGCCCACCACGCCTGCGGCCATGGTGCGGTTGTTTCTCGACAACCTGCAGGCGTTCGAAGCCGACCAGGCGCTGCGCGGCGAAGTGGACTTCGACCGCGGGTATTGATCGTTCGGCCTGGGCCAGAGCGCGTTGCCTGCGGGTAGCGCCTCATGGCGGCCCTTCACGCGTACCGATCTACCACGCGCCTGTGCGCGAGCATGGCTGACAAGCGGTCTGGTATTGCTGCATGCCAGGCCCTAGACTGGCGCCGCCACGGCCAGCAGCTCCATGCTGCACGCCTTAACGAACCGTTTCAGGCGCTGTCTGCTTCGGGCCCGATGCCGGACACGCGCTGCTGATCCCTTGCAGGAATTCGCGTCATGATCGCTGACAACGCCCCCTTCTGGCGGCGCAAAACCCTCGAGCAACTCAACCCGCAGGAATGGGAATCGCTGTGCGACGGTTGCGGGCTGTGCTGCCTGCAAAAGCTCGAGGACGAGGACGACAACAGTGTTTATTACACCCGCATCGCCTGCACGTTGCTCGACCTCGACACCTGCCAGTGCAGCGACTACCCCAATCGCTTTGCCCAAGTGCCCGACTGCATTCAGCTCACCCCGGGCAAGGCTGACCAGTTTCGGTGGTTGCCAGCGACCTGCGGTTACCGTCTGGTCAGCGAAGGCAAGGACCTGCCGGCCTGGCACCACCTGGTATGCGGTGACCGCCAGCAAGTGCATGAACAGCGCATATCCCAGGCCGGGCGCATGCTCAGCGAGCGTGACGTGCACGAGGACGACTGGGAAGACCACCTGATCTTTCGCGCCAGCTAACCAGGCGCTTTACCCACTGGTGAACAAGGAGTGTCGGTATGCGTTGCCGTTTGAGTGTGCTGGTGGCCATGTTGGGATTGCTGGCGGTGGCACCGGCCTGGGCGAAAAAAGTCGATCTTGACTATCAGGTCCGGTTGTTGCCCGCGACCGGGCAAGCCGAAGTGCGCCTCACGCTTGCCGATGGCAGCGCCGTGCGCAGCCTGGACTTCGACCTGGGCAAGGCGGGGGCCTACAGCGGCTTCCAGGCAGATGGCCACTGGCAGCTTCGCGGCCAGCGCGGGGTATGGCAGCCAGCGGCTGGCAAGACCAGCCTGAGCTATCGCGTGCAGTTGAACCAGCTCCACGGTCCTGGGGTGTACAACACCCGTATGACGGCGCACTGGGCACTGTTCCTGGGCGACCAACTGGTCCCACCCGGTCGGCTGGACCAGCAGGACGGCACGGAGTTGGTCGCCCGCCTGGCATTCGATTTGCCCGAAGGCTGGAAAAGCGTCGAGACCGCCTGGCCACGTATTGGTAAGGACAAGTTCCGCATCGACAACGTCTCGCGGCTGTTTGATCGACCCACCGGCTGGATCCTGGCTGGCAACCTGGGTAGCCGCCGTGCGCGCCTGGGCGAAACCGACGTGACGGTGGCAGCGCCGGTCGGGGAAGGGATGCGCCGCCTGGACAACCTGACCTTGCTGACCTACATCTGGCCGCAACTGCAGGCCACCTTCCCAAGAAACCCGCCCAAACTGCTGGTGGTGGGCGCACGCGATCACATGTGGCGCGGGGCGATGGCCGCTCACGGCTCGCTCTACCTGCACAGTGGCCAGGCCATGGTCAGCGAGAGCGGTAGCAGCCCACTGCTGCGCGAAGTGGTCCAGTTGTTCACGCAGCTGCGTGGGCGTGAGGGCAATGACTGGTTGATCGAGAGCTTGACCGACTATTACGCCACCGAGCTCCTGCGCCGATCAGGCGGCCTGAGTGATGACCGTTACCAGGCCTGGCAGGCGCGCCTGAGCAAGCAGGGCGCAAGTGTCAAGCACCTCAAGGGGCAGCAGGCAACGCCTGCCCAAGTGGCGCGAGGGGTGATGCTGTTGCAGGCGCTGGACAAGGAGATCCGTATTCACACCCAGGCCCGGCAATCGCTCGACGACGTGGCGCGAGGGCTGATGCGGCTACCGAGCGTCAGCCTCGAGGACTTCGTTCAGATCAGTGAAAACGTACTTGGGCGTCGGTCGGAGGCGTTGCAGAGCAAAGTGCTGCGTTGACGCGCTACGCAATGCCCGATGGGAGCCACGCGTTGCACAACCTTTGAAGGCCATCGGGTCCGTAAAGCGGTTCCAGCAGTACGGAATCTGAGATTCCGGAGCTGCTGCGCAGCCCGTCGCGGCCGGTCCGGCGCCCCGGCCGTCCTCAAGTCGAACGTGTGACGACTACCAATCAAACCGCAAGACGTCGTGGTTACGCCTTGCCGCAGCGCCGCCACGGCAAGGCCAAAACACTGGCCAGGGCATCACACTCCAGCGACAGGGTCCTTGCCAGTCACCGTCACGCCTTCGGTGGCCGCTTTAGCACTGTCCTTCAGTGCAGTGAGCTCGTCCCCAGTACGCTTGAGGTCCGATTTCAGCTGATCGTACTGATCGCGGTGGTGCTGCAACCACGCCTTGGTAGCGCAATGCCCGGTAAAGCCGCGCACCAGCGCCAGGCCACCGACGGCCACTTTGAACAGCCCTACGATACCGCCCTGGCTCAGCCCTTTGCCCACCAGCAAAGCACCACCGGCCAACGACGTGGCGCGTTCGATGCCATGGACGTTCTTTTCCTGCAACGGTGCATCAGCGTGATTATCAAGCATTGGTAAGCCCTCTTCGTGATGTGTAAGCAGCTGACCTGCCGGCGGCGGGCGGCGTTCACTCCATGTGCCAGGCGAGCCTCCTGGCGGTCATGACAGCGCACGCATCACTTGAATTTCGGGCCTGAGCGGGTGTTCAGGCCCTTGGCCAGGCGGTCGTACAGCACCACGTTCACCGTCGCTGCCAGGTTCATGCAACCGGTAGTGGGGATGTAGATGGTTTCCTCGCACCAGGCCCTGACGTCGGGGCTAAGGCTGCCGTCTTCGGGGCCGAAGATGTAGATGGCCCGGTCCGGGTGGGTATAGTCGGGCAGGGGGCGGGCGCCTTCGACCAGCTCCACGGCCACCGGAGTGCAGCCCAGCGGGATGATGCGTTGCAGGTCATCGATGCCGATCAGCGGAATGTCGTAGTGCACGCGCTTGGTGTCGGTCACGAAGTCCCGTGCGCGCTCGTACCGCTTGCCGGTATAGAACACCGAGTTTACCCCGTAGCAGCCAGCCGCACGCATCACCGAGCCTACGTTTTCGGCCGACTTGGGGTTGAACAGGCCGATGCAACTGTATCGTTTGTTAGCCACGAACCGGGGCCCTTCGCAAAAAAGACGCGATTATACGGGTTGCCCGGTCATAGCGGGGGCTACCGGTCAGTCCTTCTTCAGCATGCCTGCCAGCGCCGCGAACGGATTGTGGGTGGCCTTGGCAATGCTAGGGGTGCTGGTAGAGCCTTCGCTGAAGTATTGCTGATCGGTGTAGCGCGAGTGTTCGTTGTCGTGGCAGTAGAGGCACAGCAGTTCCCAGTTGGAGCCGTCCTGCGGGTTGTTGTCGTGGTTGTGGTCGCGGTGATGCACGGTCAGCTCGCTCAGGCGCTTGCCGGCGAACTCGCGTGCGCAGCGCCCGCATACATGCGGGTACATCCTCAGGGCCTTGTCGCGGTAGCCCATTTCCTTGTCGCGCTTGGCATCGGCGAGAATGCGGTCCAGGCGCGCAGTGGCGGCGGAAGTAGAGGAGGTCATGGTGTTTCCTTCGTTCTGATCAGGCAAATGACGGTTATGCCGTCGAGTCTAGCGCGGCTGCATGATCGGCGCACAGGCGAAAAATGTCATATGGGCGTAGCCTGTAGGAAGGTTCTGAACAGGAGGTTGCCGATGCTTGCTGCGATTCTCGCCGTTGTCCTGGCGGCAGGCGTGCCTGCGGCTCACGCTGCCAGCACGCCACCCCGGTTGACCACACCTGTACCCGGCGCGCCGGGCACGCCTACCCCCACGCCGTATCCGCAGATCACCCCAAGCAGCCCGCCCAAGGCCACCGGCACCTCCCAAGGGGCACCTTTGCTACCGCCAATGCCAGTGCCTGGCCCGCCAAAGGACCAGCCTTTACCAGGGTTGCGGCAGGATGCAGAGAAACCGGTGCGGGACACGGAGTGAGCGAAGGCGGCTGTCCTAGCGTTGCCGATAGCGCCACAACCGAACACGAACGCCAAGGCCGCTGGGGCCGCCTCACACACACAAACAGCTCGAAACCTCAGGCAACCCCCAGCTCACCCAGCACAAACCCGTACTCCAGGGCTACATCCTTCAACCCCTGGTAACGCCCGCTCATACCCCCGTGTCCGGCACCCATTTCGGTCTTGAGCAGCAGCAAGTTGTCATCGGTCTTGCGCGTACGCAGGCGGGCGACCCACTTGGCCGCTTCCCAGTACTGCACCCGGCTGTCGTTGTAGCCGGCCACCACCAACATCGCCGGGTAAGGCTGGGCTTTCACGTTCTCATACGGCGCATAGGCCTTGATGCGCTCATACACCTCAGGTATCTCGGGATTGCCCCATTCGTCATACTCGGTCACCGTCAACGGCAGCTCAGGGTCGAGCATGGTGTTGAGGACATCCACGAACGGCACCTCGGCGATGGCACAGCGAAACAGCTCGGGACGCAGGTTCAACACGGCGCCGATCAGCAGCCCGCCAGCGCTGCCCCCGCTGATGGCCAGGGTGGCGGGGGACGTCACGCCCTCGTTGATCAGGTGTTCGGCGCATGCGATGAAGTCGCTGAAGGTATTGCACTTGTGCTCCTGCTTGCCGGCACGGTACCAGGCCTCGCCCAGCTCGCCGCCGCCGCGCACATGGGCAATGGCAAACGCCACGCCACGTTCCAGCAGGCTCAGCCGCGCATGGGAGAACCACGGATCCAGGCTCTCGCCATAAGCGCCGTATCCGTACAGGTAGAGCGGTGTCGTGCGGCCCACATCCTGACGCCGTCGCACCAGGCTGATCGGTACCTGGGTGCCATCTGCGGCGGTGGCCCACAGGCGTTCGCTGACATAGGCGTCGGCATCGAAGGGCCCCAGCACCGGCGTCTGCTTGAGCACTTCCTGCGCGCCAGTGGCCAGCGCCAGCTGCCGCACCTGGGCCGGCCGGTTCAGCGCCTCGTAGCGCAAGCGTATCCGAGGACTGTCGAATTCCAGGCTGTCCTGCACGTACAGGCTATAGGCGGCGTCGGGTAAAGCCACCCGGTAGGGCGCCAGCCCCTGTGGGCGCACTTCGATGATCGGCAGCCCGCCGTCACGCAGACTCAGGGTCAACGCGCTGGCATTGAGGCTCAGCCCTTCGAGCATGATGTCATCGCGATGGCCTACCAACAGCTGCCACTGGGCGCGGCTAGGCACGGGGTCGACTGGGGCGTGATACAAGGCGAAGTTGATGCCGTCCTGGTTGGTGCGGATGAACCATCGCCACTGCCCATCGAGCAGGCCATGATCGGGGAAGTATTCATGGCTTTCCACGCGCGGTGCCAGGCAGGTGAACGGCGCTTGCGGCGTGGCCGCGTCCAGCACCCAGGCTTCGCTAGTGGTCTTGCTGTTGAGCAGCAGCACCAATTGGCGTTCGGAACTGGTGCGGTAACAGTGCAGGAAGAACCGGCCATCGGGCTCCTCGAACACCCGCTGGGCACCGTCCTGACCCAACGTATGCCGGTACAGCCGCCAAGGGCGATGGGTATCGTCGAGTTCGGCGAAGAACAGCGTGCGGCTGTCATTGGCCCAGGTCAGACTGCCATCGCAGCCATCGAAGGGCAGGGTGGTTACATCGCCTGTGGCCAGATCCTTGACGTACAAGGTGTAGATTTCGTCCCCGCTGGTGTCCAGGCTATAGGCCAACAGGCGATGGTCGGGACTAACGTTGAACGCCCCCAGCGAAAGAAAGCCGCCGCCTGCCAGGGCGTTGGGGTCCAGCAACAGTTGCTCCTGGCCTTCATCGACCGTGTTGGAATCATCGCCAGGGCGTGGGCAGCGGTAATGGCGGGGGTATTCATCGCCAGCGGTGGTACGGGTGTAGTACACGTAGGGCCCCCATGGCGAAGGCAGGGACAGATCGGTTTCCTGGATGCGGCCCTTGATCTCCTCGAACAACTGCTCGCGCAACGGGGCCTGATGAGCCAGACAGGCTTGCTGGTAGGCGTTTTCCGCTTCGAGGTAGGCCAGTACCTGGGGCTCGTCACGCTGTTGCAGCCACGCATAGGGGTCGGTCGCGTCGTCGGCTCTGGCCAGGGGCGGCAAGTGGGTGCTTGGCATCGAATTTCTCTCGGTTCTTGAAGGGCGCTGCCGGCAGCTTCGTTGGCGTGCCGGTACAGGCAAACACTGTTTGCGCCAGGAAATGTGTTTATCATAGGCACCTCTTTGCCTGGCTTGCACGATTACCATGATCGAGAACGACTACACCCTGGCCTGGGGCCTCTACGCCGTGGCCGCCCTGGGCTGCCTTCTGGTGGGCTTCAAGCTCACCGGCTGGATGTGGCGCTGGCTGCGCGAACCACTGCGCGTCGTGCTGGCGGTGCTGCTGCTTACGCCGACCGTGGTCGACCCAGTCAAGGACAGCTTCGCTCCGGCCATTGCCATCACGGTGCTGGACGTCGCCTTCAAAGTGGGCAACAACGCCTGGCGCGCAGTATCGGACTTTGCCATGTACGGCATGATCGCCTTCGTGCTGTATTTCCTGTTCGTGCTGGTGCGCTGGCCGCTGGAGAAACGCGCCCGCGAGCGCCGCCTGCGTGCCCAAGCCGCCGCCCAGCGCGAGGCCGCCGAAGCGCAGGCGCTTGC
>NZ_DIMK01000063.1:0-14297 GCF_002425525.1 Pseudomonas sp. UBA5568
GCTGCCGGCCACCGAGGCAGCGCCGGCGCCTGCCGCGCCCACCCCCGCGCACGTGCACCCCATCGCGCCGGACGACGAGGCCTGGGCCCAGACCGCCCAGGCCTTGGACGAGCTCGACCTGGACAAGGAACTGGAGCGCCTGGAGCGCCGCCACGCGCCCGTACAGGTGCGTGAGGCCGATCAGGCGTCCATGCTGCAGGCACGGCGTCACGAGGAGGACGCGGACGAACACCTGGACGAAGTGTTCGGCACTGCAGCAGGCGAGCCGTTTGAACCGGAACAGGCTGCTGCTGCCCCCGTACTCGAGCCTGCTCCCCAGGCAGATTCGCGGCGCGAGGCGCGTACCGAGCCGACCTTCACCGCCGGCCTGGACGCAGACGCAGAAGATGAGCCGCCGCTGGGCAGCATCGTGACGGATGAGGATGAGCCAAAACTGGGAGCGCCACTGCGACCCGAAGACGATGACGAGGTGTCGATTGCCGGCCTCACCGCGCACGACGACGAACCCTTGGCAACCAGCCTGCGCGCCGACGATGAACACGACGAAGCGCCGTTGCCCATGGGGCGCATGGAGCCTGAGGTCACTGACAAGGCCGAACGCCCAAGGCGCAAGGAACCCTTGGTGGATGTGGTGGACGACCCGCTGCAACTGGGCTGGGAGAAGCCGGCCCCGGCCTGGGGCAAGCGCCTGCTGTGGGGTGGGTTGACGCTGATCGCTGCTGCCATGCTCGCCTTGCAGTACGTCTGGTTCCATTTCGACGAGCTGTCCCGACAGGACCAGTACCGCCCGCTGTTCGAGCAGGTGTGTCCGGCCGTGGGCTGCCAGGTCCCCTCTCGTGTCGATGTGAACCGGATCAAGAGCAGCAACCTGGTGGTGCGCAGCCATCCGGACTTCAAAGGTGCGCTGATCGTGGACGCCATCATCTATAACCGTGCCCCCTTCGCCCAACCCTTTCCACTGCTCGAACTGCGCTTCTCGGACCTCAATGGCCAGCTGATCGCCAGTCGCCGTTTCAAGCCGGCCGAATACCTGTCCGGGGAGCTGGCCGGACGCGGCGAAATGCCCAGCCAGACGCCGATCCACATCGCGCTGGACATTCTTGACCCAGGTCAGCGAGCGGTGAACTACAGCCTGAGCTTCCGCTCGCCGGAATAAACCCTGACGGCCAACCCGGTACGCTGCCGCTGCGCCGGCCATGATGCCGCTTGTCCGGGGTCTGACGACCCGGAGCCCAGGGTGCAGGGGCGGCAACCCTCAGTTGTTCAGATTTTATCCAAATCCATCTTTATCCGGTCATCCAGAGCGGGTATCATGCCAACCCTTTTTCGAACCTCAAGATTCGGCCCCACAACAGGGAACACCTATGTCGGCGGTACGCATCGGCCCTTATACACTGCGCAATAACCTGATCCTCGCACCCATGGCTGGGGTCACGGACCAGCCGTTCCGAACACTTTGCCAGCGCATGGGCGCAGGCATGGTGGTGTCGGAAATGGTCTCCAGCGACCTGTCCCTGTGGAACAGCCGCAAGTCGAGCCTGCGCCGCATCCACGAAGGCGATCCCGAGCCGCGCTCGGTCCAGATCGCCGGGGGCGACGCACAGATGATGGCGGCGGCTGCACAGGCCAATGTCGCAGCGGGCGCCCAGATCATCGATATCAACATGGGCTGCCCGGCAAAAAAAGTCTGCAACAAGGCGGCAGGCTCTGCTTTATTGAGAGATGAAGCCTTGGTCAGCGACATTCTGCGGGCCGTCGTGGGCGCCGTGGATGTTCCGGTGACTCTGAAGATCCGCACCGGCTGGGACCGGGCCAACAAGAATGGCCTGAACGTGGCGAAAATAGCCGAACAGGCTGGCATCCAGGCGCTTGCGGTGCATGGCCGCACACGCGCCGACCTGTACACCGGTGAAGCCGAATACGACACCATCGCCGCTATCAAGCAAGCGGTGTCCATTCCGGTCTTCGCCAACGGCGACATTACCTCGCCGCAAAAGGCCAAGGCAGTGCTCGACGCCACGGGCGTCGATGGCCTGCTGATCGGCCGGGCCGCTCAAGGCCGGCCCTGGATCTTTCGCGAGATCGAGCATTACCTGCGCACTGGCGAGCAGTTGCCAGCGCCGCAGCTGGACGAGGTGGAACGCATCCTGCTGGAGCACCTGGCCGCCCTGCACGCCTTCTACGGCGATGTCATGGGTGTGCGGATCGCCCGCAAGCACGTGGGCTGGTACCTGGCGACACGACCCGGCGGCAAGGAGTTTCGCTCCCGGTTCAACGCTTTGGAAGACACACAAGCGCAGTGCGCCAACGTTCGCGCGTTTTTCAGTGAACGTCGACAGAGCCTTGAGACAGAGGACGGACAAGGGGTGGCCGCATGACGATGATGACCGAAACATTTGTGAGTGGAACAACGCCCGTGAGCGACAACGCCAACCTGAAACAGCACCTGAACACGCCGAGCGAAGAGGGCCAGACCCTTCGCGACAGCGTCGAGAAGGCGCTGCACAACTACTTCGCCCACCTCGAAGGCGCGACCGTCACGGACGTGTACAACCTGGTGCTCTCCGAAGTCGAGGCGCCGCTGCTTGAAAGCGTGATGAGCTATGTGAAGGGCAACCAGACCAAAGCCAGCGAGATGCTCGGGTTGAACCGAGGCACGCTGCGCAAGAAGCTCAAGCAATACGACTTGCTGTAAGCCAGAATCCCGATCGAAAAAGGCGCCTGTCTCAACACAGACGCCTTTTTTGCTGACTCCACCGCGTTATTGGAACCCGAAATGACCGACCAGACTACCCGCCTGCCAGTCCGCCGCGCCCTGATCAGCGTCTCCGACAAGACCGGTATCCTCGAATTTGCCCGTGAGCTGCAACAGCTCGGCGTCGAGATACTGTCCACCGGCGGCACCTACAAGCTGCTCAAGGACAACGGTGTCAACGCGGTGGAAGTGGCCGACTACACCGGCTTCGCCGAAATGATGGATGGCCGGGTCAAGACCCTGCACCCGATGATCCATGGCGGCATCCTCGGTCGCCGCGGCACCGACGACGCGATCATGAACGAGCACGGGATCAAGCCCATCGACCTGGTGGCGGTCAACCTGTACCCCTTCGAAGCCACGATCTCCAAGCCTGGCTGCGACCTGCCTACCGCCATCGAGAACATCGACATCGGCGGCCCGACCATGGTCCGCTCGGCTGCCAAGAACCACAAGGACGTGGCCATCGTGGTCAACGCCGGTGACTACGCCAGCGTCGTCGAGGGCCTGAAGGCCGGCGGCCTGACCTACGCCCAGCGCTTCGACCTGATGCTCAAGGCCTTCGAGCACACCGCAGCCTATGACGGCATGATCGCCAACTACATGGGCACCGTGGACCAGGCCAAGGAAACCCTGAGCACCGAAGCACGCGGCGACTTCCCGCGCACCTTCAACACCCAGTTCGTCAAGGCCCAGGAAATGCGCTACGGCGAGAACCCGCACCAGCGTGCGGCGTTCTACGTGGAAGCCAAGAAAGGCGAAGCCAGCATTTCCACTGCCGTGCAGCTGCAAGGCAAGGAGCTGTCCTTCAACAACGTGGCCGACACCGACGCGGCGCTCGAGTGCGTCAAGAGCTTCGTCAAGCCGGCCTGCGTCATCGTCAAGCATGCCAACCCGTGTGGCGTGGCCGTGGTGCCTGAAGACGAAGGCGGCATCCGCAAAGCCTACGACCTGGCCTACGCCACCGACACCGAATCGGCCTTCGGCGGCATCATTGCCTTCAACCGCGAGTTGGACGGCGAAACCGCCAAGGCCATCGTCGAGCGCCAGTTCGTCGAGGTGATCATCGCACCGAAGATCTCCCAGGCTGCCCGCGATGTGGTTGCAGCCAAGCAGAACGTGCGCCTGCTCGAATGTGGCGAGTGGCCAGCTGAGCGGGCTGCCGGCTGGGACTTCAAGCGAGTCAACGGCGGGCTGCTGGTCCAGAGCCGTGACATCGGCATGATCACGGCCGATGACCTGAAGATCGTCACCCAGCGTGCACCGACCGAGCAAGAGATCCACGACCTGGTGTTCGCCTGGAAAGTGGCCAAGTTCGTCAAATCCAACGCCATCGTCTATGCCAAGCAGCGCCAGACCATCGGCGTGGGCGCGGGCCAGATGAGCCGGGTCAACTCCGCCCGTATCGCCGCCATCAAGGCCGAGCATGCCGGCTTGCAGGTGCAGGGTGCCGTCATGGCTTCGGACGCCTTCTTCCCGTTCCGTGACGGCATCGACAATGCGGCCAAGGTCGGCATCAGCGCGGTCATCCAGCCAGGTGGCTCGATGCGTGACGCCGAGGTGATCGCTGCCGCTGATGAAGCCGGTATCGCCATGGTGTTCACCGGCATGCGCCACTTCCGCCACTGATTCACGGCAATCGGCCGCACCCAGGCAGGCAACTGCCGCGGTGCGACCTGGCACAGCGAGAGGCAGGGCCTCTCGCTCGACAGATCTAGAGGTTTTGACATGAAAGTTTTGATCATCGGCAGCGGCGGCCGTGAGCACGCCCTGGCCTGGAAAGTCGCCCAGGACCCACGCGTCGAAAAAGTCTTCGTGGCCCCGGGCAACGCTGGCACCGCCATCGAGGCCAAGTGCGAGAACGTCGCGATCGACGTCTGCGCCCTGGAGCAACTGGCTGATTTTGCCGAGAAGAACGTCGACCTGACCATCGTCGGCCCGGAAGCGCCCCTGGTCATCGGTGTGGTCGACCTGTTCCGCAGCCGTGGCCTGGACTGCTTCGGCCCGACCCAGGGCGCTGCCCAGCTGGAAGGGTCCAAGGCGTTCACCAAGGATTTCCTGGCCCGCCACAAGATCCCGACGGCCGACTACCAGAACTTCACCGAAATCGAACCGGCCCTGGCGTACCTGCAGGAAAAAGGCGCGCCGATCGTCATCAAGGCCGATGGCCTGGCCGCTGGCAAGGGCGTGATCGTCGCCATGACCTTGGCAGAAGCCGAAGCCGCCGTGCGTGACATGCTCGCGGGCAATGCCTTTGGGGAAGCAGGTTCACGCGTGGTCATCGAGGAATTTCTCGATGGCGAGGAAGCCAGCTTCATCGTCATGGTCGACGGCCACAACGTGCTGCCCATGGCCACCAGCCAGGACCACAAGCGCGTCGGCAATCAGGACAGCGGCCCGAACACGGGCGGCATGGGTGCCTACTCCCCTGCCCCGGTAGTCACTGACGACGTGCACCAGCGGGTCATGGACCAGGTGATCTGGCCGACCGTGCGCGGCATGGCCGAGGAAGGCAACGTCTACACCGGGTTCCTGTATGCGGGCCTGATGATCGACAAGGCGGGCAACCCCAAGGTCATCGAATTCAACTGCCGCTTCGGCGACCCGGAAACCCAGCCGATCATGCTGCGCCTGGAATCGAGCCTGGTGCTGCTCATCGAAGCGGCTTTTGCCAAGGCCCTGGACAAGGTCGAAGCGCAGTGGGACCCACGCCCCAGCCTGGGCGTGGTGCTGGCCGCAGGCGGCTACCCGGGTGACTACGCCAAGGGCGCAGCCATTTCGGGCCTGGAGGCGGCTGCGAAGCTCGAAGGCAAGGTGTTCCATGCAGGCACTGCCTTGAAGGACGGTGACGTGGTGACCGCTGGGGGTCGCGTGCTGTGCGCCACCGCCATGGGTGAAACCGTCGAGTCCGCCCAGCAGCAAGCCTATCGCCTGGCCGAGCAGATCACCTGGGACGGCAGCTTCTACCGTACCGATATCGGCTACCGGGCCATTGCCCGGGAACGTGCCGAGCAATAACCGCTTCACCGCTGTAATGTCGAGGCGCCCGGGCCCGTGCAGCCGGGCGCACGGCAACCGTCTTGTCGGCGTGCCCGCGGGCCTTGCCTTCAACTCGGCACGCCGCGCATAGTTAGCACCCCGCACATGGGCCAAGAAGGGATTTCGTAGTGCGCCGGCTCCGGATTGCCTCAGCGTTGATCGTCAGCTTGCTGACCCTGATCTGCATGCTCCCCGCGATGGCGGAACATGACAGTGGCTGGGCCCTGCTGCTCGACGAACAAGGCAACCTGCAACTGAGCGACGTGCGCTCGGACCGTTATCGCAACCAGTTCAGCCCGTTGGAGCTGGCTGAACTCGATGCAGCGCCCCCCGACCAGGCCCTGTGGCTGCATTATCGGCTAGAGCCTGGTGAGCAGGAACAATTGCTGCGCGTCTTCGCACCTGATCTGTCGGGTCTGGACCTGTATGCGCTGCAAGGCGACAAGCTGATACGCCACCTGCATCACGGCCGCCAAGCCGGCAGTGCCAACCCCACATTGCGCGGCAGCGACCACGTGCTGCCGTTGCCCAACAGCAAGCAAGGCCTGGATATCTACCTGCGCCTGGTATCGGAACACCAACTGCGCCCGGCCATCAGCCTGGAGCCTGCTGCGCGAGCCGCCGCCAACCAGACCCAGCCGTTGCTGTTCGGCATGCTGTTCGGTGGCCTGGTGATGCTGATCCTGCATAACCTGATTCGCTTCATCTACAGCCGCTCGAGCACTGCGCTGATCCTGGCGTTCTACCATGGCCTGATGTTGCTCAGTGGCCTGATCCTGCTGAACCTCAGCGGCCCATGGTGGCATGTGTGGTACAGCGCCCAGACGCCAGCGGCGTACCTTACGCTGGTACTGGCGGGGCTGGCTGGGCTGTATTTCACCCAGCACTTCTTCGCACCGCGCAACACGCCGCGCCTTAACCGGCTGTTGAGCGGCGAGATGCTGCTGGTGGGGGTGAGCGGGATCGTGCTGCTGTTCATCGATACCTTGCCGCTCAATCTCATGACCTATGCCTTGATGGCACTGGGCAGCGTCACGATGCTGGTGGTCAGCAGCTACCATTGGTACCGAGGTTACGCTCCGGCCCGTTTGTTCGGTCTGGCGATGATCATCTTCAACGTTGGCGGGCTGGTGCTGCTGCCTGCCTTGCTTGGGCTTACCCGCACCTCCACGCCTTGGTTGCTGTGCATTCTGTTGGGGCTAGCGGTGGCGAGCGGGCTGCTGTTGAACCTGGCGGTCAGCGACCGGCTGCGGCGTATCAACGAAGAGCGCTTCAGTGTCAGCCGCGCCTTGGCGGCCAGTGACGCCGAAATCAACGCCAAGGCCGAGTTTCTGGCCAAGATCAGCCACGAAATACGTACCCCCATGAATGGCGTGCTGGGCATGACCGAACTGCTGCTGGGCACGCCGTTATCGGTCAAGCAGCGCGATTACGTCCAGACCATTCACAGCGCGGGCAACGAGTTGCTCACATTGATCAACGAGATACTCGATATCTCCAAGCTCGAGTCCCGCCAGATCGAACTCGACGACGTCCAGTTCGACCTCAACGCGCTGATCGAAGACTGTTTGAACATCTTCAGGGCCAAGGCCGAGCAGCAGAACATCGAGCTGATCAGCTTCACCCAGCCCCAGGTGCCCCGCGTGGTCAGTGGCGATCCCACCCGCTTGCGTCAGGCGCTGTCGAGCCTGATGGAAAACGCGCTGAAAAACACTGACCAGGGGGAAATCCTGCTCGTCGTTGCACTGGACCAGCGCGGCGAGGTGCCCCGCTTGCGCATCGCCGTACAGGACAGCGGCGACCCCTTGCCGGCAGCCGATCGCGAGGCGCTGTTGCAGGCAGAACTGCACAGCAGGCATTTCCTGTCCAGCAATCGACTGGGCGGCCACCTGGGGCTGGTGATCGCCAAGCAGCTGATTGGCCTTATGCATGGGGAATTCGGCATCAAGAGCAGCACCGGCACCGGCAATACCTTGTGGCTGACCTTGCCGCTGGACCCAGCCTGCCTCGAGCAACCTCCGACCGACCTGGACGGACCGCTGCGCGACGCGCGGGTACTGGTGGTGGACGACAACGACACGTGCCGCAAGGTGCTGGTCCAACAGTGCAGCGCCTGGGGCATGAATGTCAGCGCAGTGCCTTCGGGCAAGGAGGCCCTGGCCCTATTGCGTACCAAGGCTCATCTTCGCGATTACTTCGACGCGGTGCTCCTGGACCAGAACATGCCCGGCATGACCGGCATGCAACTGGCCGCCAAGATCAAGGAAGACCCCAGCCTCAATCACGACATTCTGGTGGTCATGCTGACCGGTATCAGCAACGCGCCCAGCAAGATCATCGCGCGCAACGCCGGGATCAAGCGGATCTTGGCCAAACCGGTGGCTGGCTACACACTCAAGACCACCCTGGCCGAAGAACTGGCTCAACGCGGCCGCGAGCAGGCGCTGCCGGCGGCTGCACCCGGCCAGCCCCAGGCGCTCGACCTGCCCCCGCATTTCAGCGTGCTGGTCGCAGAGGACAACACCATTTCGACCAAGGTCATCCGCGGTATGCTCGGCAAGCTGAGCCTGCAGCCCGATACCGCGTCCAACGGCGAAGAAGCTCTTGAAGCGATGAAAGCCAAGCGCTATGACTTGGTGCTCATGGATTGCGAAATGCCAGTTCTGGATGGTTTCTCGGCAACCAGGCGCCTGCGCGAATGGGAAGCCGCCAACCAGCGCGCGCACACGCCCGTCGTTGCGCTGACCGCGCATATCCTTGCCGAGCACAAGGACCGCGCCAAGCAAGCCGGCATGGACGGCCACATGGCCAAGCCCGTCGAATTGTCGCAACTGCGAGAGTTGATTCAATACTGGGCCAGCCAGCAGCCGGCCAATGCCGATCAGGGCCTGGGTCCGGACGGCAGCTCGCCGCGCAACTAGAGCACCAAATTCCTGATGACGCGCTCGGCCGTTCGCGCAACACTGGCCTCTGCCCGGCGCCGATAATCCTCACGAAACCCTTGCAGATTGAAATGGATCACTTCCAGTCGCAGGTCTCTCACACTGATTCCGTTGCTCGCGCCCATGAACAGGAAGTCGCTGGCGCTTTTTTCCATCGAGACATCCATGTGCAGCAGCACCATGTCGATGAAGCCATTGGACTGCTGGGCGCAGGGCAATAACTGCACACGCGCTTGAGTGCCCACGATCGAATGGCTGCTGAACAGTCTCAGAGCCTTGTCATCACGACGTAAGGCCTCCAGCGCCTGGTTGGCCGCTTCGCCCAGACGGGCAGAGCCCGCTTGGCTGATATGCTCGATTGCCTGCGCAGCGAGGCTGCCCCGGTCAGGCCCCGGCCGCCGCCCTGCTGGCGCCAGCTTGCCATCGAAGCCCAGGGCAGCGAGGTTGCGCCAGTAATTCCTGAACCAGTCAGGTTCGAGACCGTCTTTCAAATCCCCCCATGCCACCTGCTGAGCAAAGGCGTTGGCCAGCAGTATGTCTGAACGTGCTTGCGGGCATACGCCTGGCAAAAAGACCAGCACACTGCTGTGTACCAGCTGGCCGGCGATCGATGATGCGTCGGTGTTAGTCATGGTTCGGCTCCTGCACGCTGATTTCGCTGCGATGAAGGGCGAGCTTGGCCTGAAGTTTTTTTGCAAGCCCCGGCCCGATGAGGTTCATACGCCTGGAATCGATCAAATACTGCCCTTGGAACTGCCAGCAGGCCGGCACCGCCGGAGGGTCGAACGATTGCCAGAGCCAGTCAGTATCAAGCGGCGCTCGACTTCCAAGGTTCAATTGAGTGCTGATGATGGAATAGTCAGGCAGCACCAGCCGAACCTCGGCATGCGCGTGGTTCAGGCAGGTGTCGCCAAGGGGTTCGCCAAGGTCACAGCGCCCCCCTATCCGGTTATCACATGTTTCATTGCTTGCGCAGGCTTCCAGACACTGCGCGACAGCTTCGCGAAGGTGGTGAGGCGTAGCCTGGAGAAGGCTGTCGCAAAGCATGGTCCAAGGCCTGAAAGCGGCAACCGGCACCATGGGTGTCGTTTGCGACCGTAGCGTGGCTAGCGTGCAGCCGAAACCGCTCTGCACACGTATGTATTCCTTGAGCCAGCTGTCCCCATCAACCCCTGAGACCCCGCCATTGCACGCGGCGAGGTAGGCCGCCAGCTGGATATTGAGCATGTCGAGCCTGCAGGACTCGCTGATGGTCTTGTCGACGAGCACCAGGCTGTTGCCATTGCGCCACACGCTGTAGTTATTTGACATTGATGCACCCTCCAGGCTCACCGAAGCCAAGGCTCCGGTGAGCCATACCGACAGGTTAGATTTCGAGGGCCAGCAACACTTCCAGGGCGTTGTCGTCGAGCTTGGTTTCAACAACGGCGCGTACTTTCTCGTACTGGCGCTGATCAAGGTTCAGCACGGCACCGCAGGCATAGTTGGTGGTGCCGCTGCTCTCCCATTTGGCCAACAGGTAGTTGGCTTTCTTGTCAGGCTTGGCATCGGTCTGGACTGCGCTCACCATCATGGCGACCTGGCCAGCACCGGTCTGCTCACACTTGTTCAGGCTCAGGCTGTTGCGGTCATCCTCCACGGACTTGCGGTCCAGCAGTTCGACATTCTTGGTGCTGGCAGCCAGTGCGGAAACGACGGTCTTGCCCAACCCTTCCAGCGCCGAGGCCACGTCACCAGTAAAGGCGCCATAGGCAGCTTGCAGCCCCTTGCCAACCAGGTTGCTGATTTCCAGGTGCCTGTCGCTCTGGGTAATGCGCTGAACATCAACGCGCGTGGGTGTCCAGCCCATCTTCGACATCAGGAACACGTACTGGTTGAACCAGGCCTGGGTTTCCTGGATCGGGTGGTGCTGCTTGTTGGCGCCTTGGGTAGCCAGGGCGTGGCAGGCCTTGGCCGCAGTACGGTTGGCCTCGCTCATGGTGTCGGGGAACACGAACAGGTTCATGTCAGGCAAGACTTGCAGTTCAAGGTTTTCTTTGTTGGTGGTCATGTCAAAGGCTCCAGTTAGGTCCGGTCGAAACCAGGTGGCTTCGGCCTTGAACCTAACCGCTCGACGCTGCTCATCCTGCGCCGAAACGCTTCCCCCTCGGATCGAACTACCGTGCTTCAGGGCTTGGCGCCATACCACCGTGGCGTGTAGACCCACTGCCCACCATTTGGGCGTTCGAACGTGCACGTGGTCGATGAGCCCACCAGCACCATGGTGCGCATATCGACCATTTCTGGCACCAGTTGGGCCAAAGAGACGACGCGCAACGTCTGCCCCGGCCTACCAATGTCACGGCCAAGGACTACAGGTGTATCAGCACCACGGTGCCGGCGTACGACGTCCAGCGCGGTCCCAAGTTGGTGCGGCCGTGCTTTGGAAATCGGGTTGTAGAAGGCCAGCACCAGATCGGCCTGGGCAGCGAGGTCCAGGCGTTTCTCGATGATCGACCAGGGCTTGAGATTGTCCGACAGCGACATCACGCAGAAGTCATGCCCCAGCGGCGCGCCAGCCTGTGCAGCCGTTGCCAAGGAGGCCGATACACCAGGCAGTATCTCCAGGTCGACAGCGTGCCAGGCAGCGTCCGTGGACGCGTGCAACGCCTCGAGCACCGCAGCGGCCATGGCGAATACGCCTGGGTCCCCCGATGACACCACCACCACCGAACGGCCACGCGCGGCCAGTTCGAATGCGTGCCGGGCGCGCTGCATCTCCTCACGGTTGTCGGTGCAGTGCAGCACCTGATCGTCCCGGAACGGCCCTGCCATTCGTACATAGGTTTCGTAGCCCAGCACATCCTCGGCCCGGGCCAGCTCAGCCTTGACCGCTGGCACCATCAGCTCCGCTGCGCCTGGCCCCAGACCGATGACCGCCAGCCGCCCGCGGCGACGGCCAACCTGAGCCACTTCGATCGGCGCAGGTGCCACGGCGATGACCACCTCACCCTGGCACTGCAACCGCGCATCGGGCAGTGCAGCGCCCACCATGCCAGCCACATCGTCGGGCCTTGCGGCAAAGCGCAATTCGACACCCAGCGCCTGCGCGGCAGCCTGCAACCGGGTGTCCGACATGGCCCGCTCATCGGCCAGCACGCAGGCCAGTGACGCCTGCGCAATACCGGCCTGCTGCAGCGCGTCACGAATCATCTGCAAATCGCCGCTTGCGACACCGACCACGACGGAGCGGGGATGAATCAACAGCTCGTCTCGGCTGGCGGGACGCGCCAGGTGGCCTACATGGATGGTGCGCTGCGCGGCATCACTGGCAGGCAACTGTGCCTGCGCCAGCCACGGCGCCTGACCCTCGATGCGAACCGGCTCCCCGGCCAGCAGGTCGGAAACGAAGCGCTTGCCTTGTTCCAGGTCCGCCAAGGCGTAACCCTGGGGCGGGTTGAGCAGGCACGTACCAAAGCGCAACTCGCCGCTGGTGGTGATGGCCGCTGACACACCCAGCGCCGAGGCCATGTCCCGTGCCATCTGGTTGACGCCACTGAGGCCACCGAGCAGGGGCACCACGGCGCTGCCGTCTTCTGCCACGGCCAGCACCGGCGGCTCGCTGCCCTTCTCCCCCAACAGGCTGGCCAGGCTGCGGATCACGATACCCGCAGCGCACAAGGCGATGATTGGCGTACCGCGCTGGTAAAGGCTGCGCAGCAGATCGCCAAAGGCGTTGTAATCCTGGTCTGCTCCCTGAACGCGCCCTTGCAGGCCGTGAATCGTGGCCTGGGCGTAGACCTGCTGAAGGCAACGGGCAGTGGCCAGGCTGCCCTGTCCCAGGATGACGATGGCCGGTGCTACCTGCGTGTTCAGCCCTGCCATTTTTCCCCCGGCACGATGATCAGCGAAAAATACGGCGAGGACTGTGGGTCAACCTGGTCCAGCGGTACGATTTTCTGGTTGGCCATGGTGGCGCGTTCCACATACAGCGCACGCGCGTGCAGGCCCAGCTCACCGAGCACCTGCCGCACCTTGGGGAAATTGCGCCCCAGTTTCATGATGACGGCCGCATCGGCGTCGGCCAGGCGGCGCTTGAGGTCTTCGGCCGGCAAGACGCCAGAGAGCACCGACAGGCTCTGGTTGCGATAGACCAGCGGTGCACCCAGCACCGAGGCTCCACCGAGCATGGAGCACACACCAGGAATCACCTGCGCTTCATAGCGCTGTGCCAGGCGGTCGTGCAGGTACATGTAGGAGCCATAGAAGAAGGGGTCACCCTCGCAGATCACCGCCACATCACGCCCTGCGTCCAGATGCTCGGCCACCTGTACGCTGGCTTCGTCATAGAAATCGCTGATCACCTGCTCGTAGGACAGGGGGGCGGGCAAGGATTCGGTGGTCACCGGATAGACCAGCGGCAGCAACGTCTGCTCGGGTTGCAGGTGCGCTTCGATGATGCCGAATGCGTTGCCGCGCTTGCCCTTGGCGACGAAGTAGCCGACCACGGGCGACTCGCGCAGCAGGCGCAGGGCTTTGAGCGTGATCAGTTCAGGGTCACCCGGCCCTACGCCAAGGCCGATCAGGCGTCCACGCGGGGCCATCACTCCACCTCCGTGGCCAGGGCATTCACGGCCGCGGCGGCCATGGCACTACCGCCCAGCCGCCCCTGCATGATCACGAAGGGCACGCCACGGCTGTCGGCCGCCAGCATGGCCTTGGATTCGGCAGCGCCAACGAAGCCGACGGGAAACCCCAGAATGAGCGCTGGACGCGGCGCGCCGGCATCGAGCATTTCCAACAGGTAGAACAACGCCGTCGGCGCGTTGCCGATCACCACCACGCTGCCTTCAAGGTGTGGGCGCCACAGCTCCAGGGCAACGGCGGAGCGGGTGTTGCCAGCGGCCTTGGCCAGGTCCGGTACGCTCGGGTCGCGCAAGGTGCAGATCACCGGGTTGTTCGCCGGCAGTCGTGCCCGGGTGATGCCCTCGGCGACCATGTGCGCATCGCACAGGATCGGTGCGCCACGTAGCAAGGCCTGGCGGCCCGCCTGGCCGGCGCCTTCGGAGAATTGCAGGCCATCGATCGCATCGACCATGCCGCAGGCATGGATCACGCGCACCGCAAGCTTTTCGAGGTCTGCGGGAATCCGCTCAAGTCGGGCTTCCTCACGAATGATCCGGAAGGAATTGCGATAGATCTCCTGACCATCGCGGATGTAGTCAATCATCAAGGTGCTCCGTCGGCAGGTCGAGCATGGCGCCTGCTTCATTCAAGGTAATGTCAGTGGCGCGCAGGGCGCCGAACCCCGGCAGGCGGGGATCACGCTGGTAAAGATCGTAGCGCCCGGGCGCGCAGGCCAGCAGCGTGGCCGGGGCGGTGTGGGCCAGGGCACAGGACCGGGGGCAGCCAGTAAGATGCACGCTGGCAGGCGCCCCGGGGCCCAATAATGCGGCCAATGCCACGGCGTCGGCCTTCGTCTCGCTCAAGGCCTTGGCACAGCCGCTGGCGCCGGTGCAGGCGCTGATGCGCACCAGGGGCTCGGCCGCGTGGCAGAGCAGCCCGACCGTCATCAGGCTGCG
>NZ_DIMK01000001.1:0-11221 GCF_002425525.1 Pseudomonas sp. UBA5568
TCACTTTTTGTCGTGTCAAAAAGTAAGCAAAAACCGCCTGCTCCTATCATCCGGCCCCTACGCTGCGCTCCGGGGTCCCCTCGCTCCGGGCTTGCTCCCGGGAGGACCGCGCTGCAGGCCCCATCCTGGGGCCCAGCGCTTGACAGGCATCCATGCCTGTCACCTCCCTCCGCAAGCCCTGCGCTCGGCCTCCTGAAGTCGCGATCTGCAGTGTCTGAACTACCGCGCGCTTAGAAGCCAAAGCAAGAGCAAGGGCAAAGGCAAAGGCAAAGGCAAAGGCAAAGGCAAAGGCAAAGGCAAAGGCAAAGGCAAAGGCAGACGCGGCGCCAGCCTGCATAGTTTAGTGCTGCATGGGCGCCACCCAGCGCCTGCGGCTGAACTTCAACCTCACCCGCAAACGCCGATGCTCATCGACCCCAAGCGCATCCCAGGGCACACATTGGCTGCGCCCCCACCCTGCCCCAACCGGTACGAATCTCAGCACTACGAGCGCGGGCAACGCGATGCTGTCACGACACAGCCGCACAGGCTGCCACCCCCGGGCCCGTGAAAACACCCACCAGCCGGCTCCATCACGACGAAGCCCGGTGACAGCCTGAACATGCGTCAACAGAATACGACGCGGAATAGCCCACGCCGCATGAACACTACATGCAGCGATCACCAGCAGCCCCAACCAGAACGGTAACGGGCTGACAAGCACGGCGAACCAGGCGAGCGCCTGGCTGATCAGGTAGGCCACCAGCAACAGGCGTGAGCCCTGCCAGCGGCATTCGAACCACTCACTTGGGTTGGACACGGTCCAGGATGATGCGAACCATGCGCTGCAACTCCGGGTCCTCGGATTCGGTACGCTCCATGAACCAGCCGAACATGTCCTGGTCCTCACAGCTCAGCAGCCGAACATACAACTGACGATCGGTTTCGTTGAGGCTGGGGTAGACCTCCTGGGTGAAAGGCACCAGCAGGACGTCCAGTTCCAGCATACCGCGGCGGCTATGCCAGAAAAGCCGGTTGAGTTCAGTTTGTTCGACCATGGGGCCCTCCTCGAGTGGCCCGCCAGTATACAGTCAGCCGCGCGAAGCGACAGCCAACTGTTGGTCTAAGTCACCTACCTATTTTGTTACCAGCGTTCTATGATGGCCCCAGACTTTAAGCCACCGCGATGACCCATGGCCGATACCGCTTTCTTCTGCCCTCTGTCCCACGAAGGCATTCTCGCTGTCCGCGGCTCCGATGCAGGCAAATTCCTGCAGGGCCAGCTGACCTGCAACATCAACTACCTCAGCCCCGAATACGCCAGCTTTGGCGCACGTTGCATGGTCAAGGGGCGCATGCAGTCCAGCTTCAGAATCTTGCCTGAAGGCAACGGTTACCTCCTGGCCATGGCCAGTGAATTGCTGGAGCCTCAGCTGGCCGACCTGAAGAAATACGCTGTGTTTTCCAAGGCCACCCTCACCGACGAAAGCGCCGCCTGGGTGCGTTTCGGCCTGCACGACGGCCAGGCAGCGCTTGTGGCACTGGGGCTGGAACTGGCGCCCGAAGCCGGCAGCACGGCGCGGCAGGAAGGGCTGATCGCTGTAACGGTCAGCACCGGCCGCACCGAGCTCTGGGTACCGGCAGATCAGGCAGGCGAGGTTCACAAGACCCTGGCCGACACACTACCCGAAGCTGGACTCAACCCATGGCTGCTGGGGCAGATCCGCGCCGGGATCGGTCAGGTGCTGGGGCCTACCCGCGAGCAGTTCATTCCGCAAATGGTCAACCTGCAAGCCGTCGATGGCGTCAGCTTCAAGAAAGGGTGCTACACCGGCCAGGAAATCGTTGCACGCATGCAGTACCTGGGCAAGCTCAAGCGTCGCATGTACCGCCTGGCAATCGATCAGCAAACCCTGCCGGCACCTGGGGAGCAGCTCTTCTCCCCCGTGCATGGCTCCTCGGTAGGTGATGTGGTGATGGCGGCCAGCACCGGCAGTGGCTGTGAGCTGCTCGCGGTGATCACAGCCGATGCCGTGGAGGATGGCAACCTGCACTTGGGTCATCTCGAAGGCCCGCCCCTGCAGGTACTGCCCCTGCCCTACGAACTGGACCGCGACAGGGAAATCCAGCGCTGACCAGCCCCGCCCCGCTTTGACAGCGGGGCCGCTTCACCACTGCGGTAGACACGTCCATGAACAAGCTGGCCGAAATGGTCCAGGCGCAACTGCTGGATGCCATTGAAAAGGATGACCTGGTACTTCCGACTTTGCCTGAGGTTGCCTTGAGCATCCGCGAGGCCGCCGAAGACAGCGAGATCAGCGTGGCGGCCTTGAGCCGGGTGATCGGCCGCGATGCCGCCTTGTCGGCACGCCTGATCAAGGTGGTCAACAGCCCGCTGCTGCGGGCCACGGTCGAGGTGACCGAGCTGCACACGGCGATCACTCGCCTGGGCATCAACTACAGCTGCAACCTGGCCATCGGCCTGGTCATCGAGCAGATCTTCCACGCGCGTTCGCCTGCAGTTGAGCAAAAACTGCGCGAAATCTGGGCCAACAGCCTTGAGGTCGCCGGCATGAGTTACGAGTTGGCCCGGCGCTACACGCGGCTCAAGCCTGATCAGGCGGCACTGGGCGGCCTGGTCAACCAGATCGGCGCGCTGCCAGTTCTGATCTACGCCGAAGAGCACAACGAGCTGCTGTCCGATCCGGTCTGCCTGCACCATGTCATCGAACTGATCCAGCCCGTACTGGGCGACAAGATACTCAAGGCCTGGGAGTTTCCCGAACAGCTGGTCAAGCTGCCCGGCCTGGTTCAGGACCTGGATCGACAGACCGACCGCATCGACTACATCGATGTGGTCCAGATCGCCCGCTGCATCAGCCAGCGTGGGCGAGAGAGGCCGCTGGCGGCCTTGCCAGCCTACCGGCACCTGGGCTTGCCCATGGGGAGCGAGCTGCACGCCGAGGATCTGCTCGAAGCCCGCAGCTTGTTGCGCTGAGGGCTTCGCTCTGCCTGGCGGCCGGATTGATCCGAGCGCCCACGCTTAGTCAGCGATGAAACTCACCCGCACGCGCAGCCCGCCGTTGTCGCCATCATGCAGGCTGATCTGCGCCAGGTGAGCCCGGCAGATCTCCCCCACGATCGCGAGGCCCAACCCGCTGCCCTGGGCGCTACGGCGATAGAAGCGCTCGAACACCCGCTCGCGCTCGGCTTCTGGAATGCCGGGGCCGTCGTCCTCCACCTCGAGCATCGCAGGCGCGAGCACGCGCAGGATGACGTTGCCGCCCTTTGGGGTGTGGGCCAGGGCATTGTCGACCAGGTTGCTCAACAGCTCGTTGAGCAACGTCGGCTCGCCTTTGAGCCATACCGGTGCCTGAGCCTCGAGGGCCAGTGCAACGCCACGGTTGTGCGCCAACGGCGCCATGGCCATGCCCAGCTCGCGCGCCAGTTGGCTGAGGTCCAGGCGCTGGGCGCCCCCCTCGGCGATCGCACGCGCGCCGTTTTCCACACGCGCCAGTGAAAGCAACTGGTTGGCCAGGTGCGTCAATTTGTCGGTGCCCTGCGCCGCCGCTTCCAGCGTCTGGTGCCACTGTTGCGGCTCATTGGCGCGCAAACCCAGTTCCACCCGCGCTTTGAGCGCCGCCAGGGGCGTACGCAGCTCGTGGGCAGCATCGGCGATGAACTGCGCCTGGCGCTCGAACTGTGCACGCAAACGCTCGGTGAAGTGGTTGAGCGCCCCCACCAGTGGCCGCAATTCAGGCTGCACTTGTACCACCGGCAATGGGCGCAGATCGTCCGGCTGGCGCTCCTCGACCGCCGTGCGCAGGCGCTCGAGCGGTCGCAGCGCCGCACTGACGGCGAACCACACCATCACCAAAGCGCCCAGGGCCAACATGCCCAGACGCAGCAACGTATCCCCCATCAGGCCCCGGGCCATGCTCACCCGCGCCTCATCGGTTTCAGCCACGCGAATTTCCGCCATGCCGTTCATGTTCGGCTCGCTCACCGCTTTGAGCAGGCTGACCACTCGCACGTTCTGCCCCAGATACGTCGCATCATAGAATCGCGCCAAGGCGGGGTAGTCGTCTGTACGCGGTGTACCAGACGGCGGGGGCGGCAGTTTTTCATACCCTGAAATCAGCCGTTGGTTGATGTCCAGGACCTGGTAGTAGATACGTCCTGCGCTGTCGTAGGCAAAGGTGTCGAGTGCCACATAGGGCACATCGGCGCTCAACGACCCGTCGCGTTGCGACAGGCCCGCAGCGATGGTACGGGCGGACGCCAGCAGTGTCCGGTCGTAGGCGGTGTCCGCCGCCTCGCGGCCGTTCCAGTAGGCACTGAGCCCACTGGCCAGCATCAGGACCACCAGCAGCAGCGCCAGATTTCCCAGCAGGCGCCCACGCAGGCTGACATTCTCACGCATCGCGATGCTCGAGCAGGTAACCCAGGCCGCGGAAGGTGACGATGGCCACCGAATGGCCATCAAGCTTCTTGCGCAGGCGATGAACGTAGATCTCGATGGCATCGGGGCTGGCGTCCTCGTCCAGGCCGAACACCTGGGCCGCCAACTGCTCCTTGCTCATCACCCGGCCCGGCCGGGCGATCAAGGCTTCGAGCACACCCTGCTCGCGGGAAGTCAGGGACAACGGGGCCTCATCCAAGGTGAACCGTCGGGTATCGAGGTCATACACCAGCGGCCCGCAGCGCTGCTGGCGTTCGCCCCCGAGCACACTACGGCGCAACAGCGCCTTGACCCGCGCCTCAAGCTCGGTCAGCTCGAACGGCTTGGCCAGGTAATCGTCAGCCCCCAGGTTCAGGCCATGGACCCGATCCTTGACGTCGCTGCGGGCGGTGAGCATCAGCACCGGTACGGTCTTGCCACGTCCGCGCAGACGGGCCAGCACCTCGAAGCCGTCCATGCGCGGCAAGCCCACGTCGAGCACGGCCACGGCGTAGTCCTCACTGCCAAGGGCCAGGTCGGCAGCCACCCCGTCATGCAGCACATCCACAGTCAGGCCCAGACTTTTCAAGGCCTGGGCCACACTGTCGGCCAATTGCAGATGATCTTCTACCAGCAGCACACGCATCGGATTGTCCCTGTTAGGTGGGGCGATGGCGCGGAGTGTACCCCGCCGCCGCGGCCTGTGAAGCCGGCGCGACAAACCTTTCACGCTGAAAGGTTAGCGAAAGGTTCGTTACCTAGCATCGCACCACGGTCGCCCCGAGCGCCGAATAAAGCACCAGCAAGGTGCAATCGAATAAGAACAAGAAACGGAGCCACAACGATGCTGTCATTGCAGCCGCAGGCGCTCGCACCTGCTCGTTCCCTCGCCGCACGCCCCAGCGCCATCGCCAGCGCCCTCGCGCTCGCCGGCGTCGCCCCGCTCAGCCAGGCCGCCTTCTTCGAAGACAGCACGGCCACCTTCGAAACCCGCAACATGTACTTCAATCGCGACTTTCGCGATGGCACCAGTGCGCAACAATCCAAGCGCGACGAATGGGCCCAGGGGTTCATGCTCAACCTCGAATCCGGTTACACCGAAGGTACCGTAGGCTTCGGCGTGGATGCGCTGGGCATGATGGGCATCAAGCTCGATTCAAGCCCTGATCGTACCGGCAGTGGCCTGCTGCCCACCCATGATAATGGCAAGGCCGCCGACGAGTACTCAAAGCTCGGCTTGACCGCCAAGGCCAAGATTTCCAAGACTGAACTGAAGATCGGCACCCTGATCCCTTCCCTGCCCACCCTGCGCCCCAACGATGGCCGCATTCTGCCGCAAACCTTCGAAGGCGGTTTGCTTACCTCCAAGGAAATCAAGGGCCTGACCTTCACTGGTGGGCGCCTGGACAAGGCAAAGGACCGTGACGACACCAACTGGGAAGACCTGGCACTGAACAACAAGAACGGCCGCTTCGGTGGCTCGTTCAGCGCAGACAACCTGTCGCTGGCGGGGCTGGACTATCAGTTCAGCGACCGGTTGACCGGCAGCTATCACTTCGCCCAACTGGATGACATCTACCGCCAGCACTTCATCGGCCTGCTCGCCACCCAAGCCGTAGGCCCAGGCGCACTGGCCTTCGACCTGCGCCTGGCGCTGAGCGATGACGCAGGGGCTGCCAGGGCCGGCAGCATCGACAACACCACCTTCAACGGCATGGTCAGTTATGCCCTGGGTGGGCACAAGTTCAGCGCCGGCTGGCAGCAGCTGACCGGCGACAGCGCGTTCCCCTATGTCGATGGCGCCGACCCCTACCTGGTCAACTTCGTCCAGATCAACGACTTCGCCAATGCCGACGAGCGCTCCTGGCAGGCCCGCTACGACTACAACTTTGCCGCACTCGGCGTGCCTGGCCTGACGTTCCTGACCCGCTATATCAGCGGCGACAACGTCAGCCGTGCCAGCGGTGGCGAGGGCAAGGAATGGGAGCGTGATACCGAGCTGAAATACGTGGTGCAGAACGGCCCGCTCAAAAACGTGGCGGTGCGCCTGCGAAACGCGACCTTCCGCTCCAATTTCGCCCGTGACGCCGACGAAGTGCGGCTGCTGGTGAGCTACAGCGTCGCCCTGTGGTAACCCGATAACAACAACGCCTACGGAGATAGACCATGACCTTTTCACTGCGCCGTATCGTACTGGCAACCGGCTGCCTGCTGCTGGCAGGCAATGCCCTGGCCGCCGAACCCAAACGCCCCGAATGCATCGCCCCGGCCTCGCCTGGCGGCGGCTTCGACCTGACCTGCAAGCTGGTGCAAAGCGCCTTGGTGCAGGAGAAGATCCTGAGCAAGCCCATGCGCGTGACCTACATGCCTGGCGGTGTGGGCGCTGTGGCCTACAACGCGGTAGTAGCCCAACGCCCAGCCGATGCCGGGACCCTGGTGGCCTGGTCGAGCGGTTCGCTGCTGAACCTGGCCCAGGGCAAGTTCGGTCGCTTCGATGAAAATGCAGTGAAATGGCTGGCTGCCGTCGGTACCAGCTACGGCGCGATCGCAGTCAAGAGCGACTCGCCCTACAAAACCCTCGACGACCTGGTCGCGGCGCTGAAGAAAGATCCGAGCAAGGTGGTGATCGGCTCCGGCGGCACCGTAGGCAGCCAGGACTGGATGCAAACCGCCCTGATCGCCAAGGCTGCCGGCATCAACCCACGCGACCTGCGCTACGTGGCACTTGAAGGCGGCGGCGAAATCGCCACGGCATTGCTCGGCGGCCATATCCAGGTAGGCTCCACCGACATCTCCGACTCCATGCCGCACATCGAGAGCGGCAACATGCGCCTGCTGGCCGTGTTCTCGGAAAAACGCCTGGACGACCCGGCCATGAAGGACATCCCCACTGCCAAGGAACAGGGCTATGACATCGTCTGGCCTGTGGTGCGCGGCTTCTACCTCGGCCCGAAAGTGAGCGACGAAGACTACGCCTGGTGGAAGGCCTCGTTCGACAAGATGCTGGCCTCCGAAGACTTCGCCAAATTGCGTGACCAGCGTGAGCTGTTCCCCTTCGCCATGACGGGTGAAGAGCTCGATGGCTACGTCAAGAAGCAAGTCGCTGACTACAAGATGCTGGCCAAGGAATTCGGCCTGGTGCAGTAACCCAGTCTGCCGGTTTTTCTTGGCAGGAGCAGGCAGACGCTGCCGTGCATGGCCTGGGCCTTGGCCCAGGTTCACGGGTGTGCCGCTCCCATCGCTACTTACCGAGGATTCCTCCATGATCCTGCAACGCATCTTCGCCCTGATTCTGCTGGCCGTGTGCGCCGCCCTGGCCGTGATGGCCTGGCCGTATCAGGCGGCGTTTTCCTATGAGCCGGTAGGCCCACGTGCCTACCCGCTGCTGATGCTCGGCCTGATGAGCCTGGGCTTGCTGTACATGGCGATCCGCCCCACGCCGATCGTGCACAAGGACGACGAGCCGGCGCTGGACAAGGCGACCCTGACCAAGATCGCCGCCTGCATTGGCCTGCTGCTGATTTTCGCGACCACCTTCGAGTCCCTTGGCTTCATCCTCAGCGCCATCCTGGCCGGTGTGCCCATGGCGCGCCTGTATGGCGGTCGCTGGCTGCACAGCGTCATCGTCGTGGTTGGCATGAGCCTTTTCCTCTACTGGCTGTTCGACCGCGTCATGGACGTGCCCCTGCCCCTTGGCCTGCTGAGCGTACTGGAGAACTGACACATGGATACCTTGAGCTACCTGGGCCAGGGCTTCGGCGTCGCCCTGTCCCCTTACAACCTGGTCACTGCCCTGTCCGGCACGCTGATCGGTACCGTCGTCGGCCTGCTGCCGGGCCTGGGCCCGATCAATGGCGTGGCCCTGCTGATTCCCATCGCCTTCGCCCTGGGCTTGCCTCCGGAGTCGGCGCTGATCCTGCTGGCTGCGGTGTACCTGGGCTGCGAGTACGGTGGGCGAATCAGCTCGATCCTGCTGAACATCCCGGGCGAAGCGTCGACGGTGATGACCACCCTGGACGGCTACCCGATGGCACGCCAGGGTCTGGCGGGCGTGGCCCTGTCCCTGTCGGCCTGGAGCTCGTTCATCGGCGCTTTCATCGCCACCTGCGGCATGGTGCTGTTCGCCCCGCTGCTGGCCAAGTGGGCAATCGCCTTCGGCCCGGCCGAGTATTTCGTGCTGATGGTGTTCGCCATCGTCGCCCTGGGCGGTATGGCCGGCGACAAGCCGCTCAAGACCTTCATCGCCGCCTTGATCGGCCTGTTTTTGTCGGCGGTGGGCATCGACGCCAACAGTGGCGTGTACCGCTTCACCGGTGACAGCGTGCACTTGGCCGACGGCATTCAGTTCGTCGTGCTGGTGCTGGGCCTGTTCTCGATCAGCGAAATTCTGTTGCTGCTGGAAAAGACCCACCACGGCCACCAGGCAGTCAAGGCCACCGGGCGCATGCTGTTCAACTTCAAGGAAGCGGCGTCGGTGTTCGCGGTGAACATTCGCTGCGGCCTGCTGGGCTTCGTGATGGGCGTGTTACCAGGCGCAGGTGCCACGCTGGCCAGTGCGGTGGCCTACATGACCGAAAAACGCATGGCCGGTGCCAGCGGCAAGTTCGGCAAGGGTGACGCCCGTGGCCTGGCTGCACCGGAAACGGCCATCGGCGCCTCCTGCTGTGGCGCCCTGGTGCCCATGCTGACCCTTGGCGTACCGGGTTCGGGTACCACGGCGGTGATGATCGGCGCGCTGACGCTCTACAACATCACCCCCGGCCCGCTGCTGTTCGAACAGCAACCTGACATCGTCTGGGGCCTGATCGCGTCGCTGTTCATCGCCAACATCATGCTGGTGATCCTGAACATCCCGATGATCCGCATCTTTACCCGCATCCTGGCCGTACCGAACTGGGCCCTGGTGCCGGTGATCGCCATCATCACCGGGATCGGCGTCTATGCCGTGCATGCCACCACCTTCGACCTGTTCCTGATGGTCGGCATCGGCATCATGGGCTACATCCTGCGCAAGCTGGACTTCCCGCTTTCGCCGATTCTGCTGGGCTTCATTCTGGGTGGCCTGATGGAGCAGAACCTGCGCCGTGCATTGTCGATCTCCAATGGCGAGCTGGGCATTCTCTGGTCGAGCCCGATCAGCATGGGTGTCTGGGCACTGGTAGCGCTCATGCTCGCGCTGCCCATGGTGCGCATCTGGCGCAAACGCAGCCTGCAGCGCCGGGCCATGGCCGATGCCTGATCGCGCGTTGCCGCTGTACTGGGCAACTGGGCTGGTCGGCCTTGCTGGCGGTTTCGCCGCCAGCAAGGTCGGCTGGCCTTTGCCGTGGATGGTCGGCTCGTTGCTGGCGATCATCGCGGTACGTTGCCTGAGCCCTTGGCAGTTGCCAGAGATACCCAATGGCCGGCGCTGCGGGCAATGCATCATCGGCCTGGGCATCGGCCTGCACTTCACGCCCCAGGTCATCGAGCAAGTGGGCAGTCATTTCGCCCTGATCTTCTTCGGCGCCTTGTTCACCACGGTCTCAAGCGTGCTTGGCGTGTGGTTGTTGCGCCGCTCGGGTGAGGACCGCGCCACCGCGTTCTTTGCCAGCATGCCAGGCGGCTCCGGTGAAATGGTCAACCTGGGTGCGCGCAATGGCGCGGTACTGAGCCAGGTAGCCGCAGCCCAGAGCCTGCGCGTGCTGGCCGTGGTGCTGTGCGTGCCGGCGCTGTTCAAGCTGCTGCTGGGCGATGGCGTAGCGCTCAACCACACCGGCAGCGTCAGCTGGGCCTGGCTGGCCCTCATCGCACCGCTGGGGGTGGCCGCCGGGTGGCTCTGGCAGCGGCTGCAACAGCCCAACCCATGGCTGTTCGGGCCGCTGCTGGTGGCAGCCACCTTCAGCCTGGCCGCCGACTTGCAGATTGCCCTGCCCAATGGCGCCAGTCAGATCGGCCAATGGCTGATCGGCAGCGGCCTGGCCTGCCACTTCAACCGTGCGTTCTTCCGCCGAGCCCCGGCATTTCTGGGGCGCACGCTGGTGGCGACTGCTTTGAGCATGGCCCTGGCTGGCGCTGCCGCCTGGGGCTTGAGCCTGCTGACAGCCTTAGACCTGCGCTCACTGACGCTGGGCATGATGCCCGGGGGCATCGCTGAAATGAGCCTGACCGCCGAAACGCTGCAACTGTCGGTGCCCCTGGTGACCGCTTTGCAAGTGATGCGCCTGCTCTTCGTGCTGTTCCTGGCCGAGCCCCTGTTCCGTTACTGGATGAGCAAGCGGCCCTCATGACCTGTGGGGCCTGACGGCCCCGCCTGGCTCACAGCGGTGGCAACGCCCAGTTGATGGGCGCTAGCCCGCGCTGCTCGAGAAAACCGTTGGCACGGCTGAAATGTCCACAGCCAAGAAAACCGCGGTACGCCGACAACGGCGAGGGGTGCACAGACTTGAGCACCAGGTGCTTGGTGCCGTCGATCAGCTTCTGCTTGCTCTGCGCATGGGAGCCCCACAGCAGAAACACCACATGCTCGCACTGTTCGCTGACCACCTCGATGATACGGTCGGTGAAGAACTCCCAGCCTTTCTTGGCATGGGATGCCGCGTTGCCCCGCTCCACGGTCATGGTGGTATTGAGCAGCAACACACCCTGCTCGGCCCAGCTTTGCAGGTAGCCATGGTTGGGGATGGGAATATTCAGATCGCGATGCAGCTCCTTGTAGATGTTCACCAGCGACGGCGGCGTCGGCACGCCAGGCTGCACCGAGAAGCACAGGCCATGGGCCTGCCCTGGGCCGTGGTACGGGTCCTGGCCGAGGATCACCACCTT
>NZ_DIMK01000001.1:11413-177505 GCF_002425525.1 Pseudomonas sp. UBA5568
GGGCTTCCGTAAACAATGGGGCGACACTAGGGGTGACACCGACGCTTGTCAAACGATCCGACCAGTGCCCGGCGGGATCGACCAGGCAGGCCATACTTGAGCGGTGACCTGAATGAGGTAAGCCATGAGCATTCACTGCCAAGTCCTGACAGGCGCCGACGGCGCTCGCCTGGGCATCGTCACCCTCGATGCGCCAAGGGCGCTCAATGCCCTCGACCTGCCAATGATAGAGACGCTGGCCGAGCAGTTGCACAGCTGGGCGCAAGACCCGGGCATCGCCTGTGTGCTGCTGCGTGGCAATGGCGCCAAGGCCTTCTGCGCCGGTGGCGACGTGCGGGCGCTGGCCCAGGCGTGCCGCGAGCAGCCTGGCAGCGTGCCACCGCTGGCCGCGTAGTTCTTTGCCGCCGAATATCGCCTGGACCATGCCCTGCACACTTATCCCAAGCCGCTGCTGTGCTGGGGCCATGGCCATGTGCTGGGCGGCGGCATGGGTTTGCTTCAGGGCGCCAACGTACGCATCGTGACCCCCAGCAGCGTATTGGCCATGCCAGAGATCAGCATTGGTCTGTACCCCGATGTTGGGGCCAGTTGGTACCTGGCCCGCTTGCCGGGCAAGCTGGGGTTGTTCCTGGGGCTCACCGGTGCGCCTGTCAATGCGCGCGATGCGCTGGACCTGGGGCTGGCCGACCGCTTCATGGGCGAAGACCGACAAGCGGCGTTGATCGATGAACTGCTGCAGGTGAACTGGCAGGAGCAGACCGCGCTCCAGCTCAACAGCCTGTTCAGGGCTGAGGAGCATTGTGCCCGCCAAACGCTACCCACAGCCCAGTGGTTGCCGCGCCGCGCGCTCATCGACGCATTGCTCGATGTCACCTGCGCAGGCGCTGCCTGGCGGGCCGTGGCGGGCCTGCGCCAGCACGAGGACCCACTGCTCTCGGCAGCCGCCGAGCGCATGCTGGCGGGCTGCCCGCTGACGGCTCATCTGGTGTGGGAGCAGATCCGTCGGGCCCGGTACTTGTCACTGGCGCAGGTGCTGCAGATGGAGTACGCCATGAGCCTGAACTGCTGTCGCCACCCTGAGTTCAGCGAAGGGGTGCGCGCACGCCTGCTGGACAAGGATCACCAGCCACGCTGGCACTGGCCGGATGTGGACCATGTGCCCGCAGCCGTGGTACAGGCACACTTCCAAGCACCCTGGGAAGGCCATCACCCACTGTCGGACCTGCACTAGCGGCGCGTAAGTGCCAGGGTGCTTGTCACCTGATCAGTGTCCTCGTCCACGCCTGTCACCCCAGCCGCCTTGATGTCGACCTCCATCCTGATAGCGCGGGCCATCGTTGCGGTAGTCGTGCCGGTCACGGTCACGCCTGTAGTCCCAGCGCTGGCGATGACCATAATCGTAGCGCGGGTTGCCGTGCCAGCGGCGCACGTCGGGCGGCGGCAACGGTCGGTAGCCGGGCGGCGCATGGTAACGAGGCACCGGTTGGTAGTAGTAGCGCGGTTGTGGCGCCACCGGATAACGACCGTAGCGGTAATAGCCGGGCGCGTAGCCAGGCGAGACATACCGGTCCGTGACGTAATAGTCGGAGCGGTAGTAGGTCGACCGTCCAGCGTACGGCGCACAGGCGCCAAGCGTCAGCCCGAGCAGGGCCACAAGCAGAATTCGATAGGACATAGGCGGCCTCCCGGACCGCTGAGGTGCCCGCACAGCGAACGCTGCCGAGCGTCGATGCACAACACGTTGATCGACATGGAATCAGACAAGCGCCAACTCGTGCAGTGCCATATTGGTAATAATTTGATACAGCTGCAGCTTCCAAACAAAATCTTGCAGTTATTTAGTGCCCAGAACACTAGAATGTGCGGCCCGGCACACATCATGGGAAGATCATGCCTTCACGCTCCGCTCCGTCATCGCAGCGTTCGTTAATCGCCGCCCTGCTGATGCTGCTGGCCTGCGGTTTCCTCGCCACGTCGCTGCTGAGTTATTTCTCCTCGCGCAGCGCCATACGTGACGGCATCATCAATACCGAACTGCCCCTGACTTCCGACACGGTTTATTCGGAAATCCAGAAAGACCTGATCCGCCCTGTTCTGATCGCATCGATGATGGCCCAGGACACCTTCCTGCGTGACTGGGTGCTGGCCGGTGAGCAGGACGCCCAGCGCATGACCCGCTACCTGGGCGAGGTGACGGGCAAGCAGGACATCTTCACGTCCTTTTTCGTCTCCGAACGCACGCTGACCTACTACCAGGCCAAGGGCGTGCTCAAGCAGGTCCAGCCCCAGGCCTGGCGTGATGCCTGGTACTTCCGCCTGCGCGACCAGGCAGCGCCTTACGAGATCAATGTAGACCTGGACATGGCCAACCAGGACAACCTCACCGTGTTCATCAACTACAAGGTGCACGACTATCAGCAGCGCTTCATCGGCGCTGCGGGGGTAGGGCTGAGCGTTTCGACCGTGGTCAGGATGATCGACCAGTACCAACATCGCTATCAGCGATCCGTGGTCTTCGTCGACGCCCAGGGCAAGGTGTTGATGACAGGCTCGGGTGGTGGCCCGCAGGGCCTGCGCGTCGGCCAGTCGCTGGTCGACAGCCCAGACCTGGGCGGCGTGCTCGCACACCAGCCGGTGCCTGGCGAGGGCAGTCATGAATACCGTGACCTTGCAGGCCACAGCCATTTTCTGAACGTACGCCACTTGCCGGAACTGGACTGGTACCTGCTGGTGGACAAGCGCGAGACCGGGGCGCTGGACCGGATTCGTCATTCGCTGTACCTGAACCTGGCGATCTGCGCCATGATCACCCTCGTGGTGGTGGCCCTGGTGCATGCGATGGTGCGCCGCCACCAGGCCAGCACCGAAGCCCTGGCCACGCTCGACAGCCTGACCGGGCTGCCCAACCGACGCAGCTTCGACCTGCTGGCCGCCCAGGCGCTGCGCGAGGCCCAGCGTGACAACAGTCCGCTGGTGGCGTTGCTGATCGACCTGGACCACTTCAAAGTGCTCAACGACACCTATGGTCACCTGGCAGGCGACGAAGTGCTGCGCCAATTTGCCAATGTCCTGCAAGGCAGCATTCGCCAGTCCGATATACTCTGCCGCTGGGGAGGCGAGGAGTTCATCGTGCTGCTGCGTGAGGCCGATGCTTGCCAGGCGAACGAGGCTGCCGAAAAGATCCGGCGCCGCGCCGAGCAACTGACCTTCAGTTACGAAGACCAGCCGCTGCGCCTGACCACCAGCATCGGGGTCAGCCACCTGAAGTCAGGCGACACGTTGCATACCCTCCTGACCCGCGCCGACGGCGCCCTCTATCGTGCCAAACAGGCTGGCCGCAACCGTGTCTGCACTGAAACCTGATATGAACGACGATAGATACTGCCCCGCCTGCGGTGCCCTTAACCAGTGCACCCTGGCCGACCCTGCCCAGGCCACCCAGGCCTGCTGGTGCTTCAGTGTGCGCATCGACCCGGCCGTGCTGCAGGCCCTGCCTGCCGAACTGCGCGACCGTGCCTGCCTGTGCCCAAGCTGCGCGGGCGTCGAGGCCCAATTGGCATCGCCTGCTGGTTTCACCCATGCGCCTTGATCGTTTTCTTGCCAACCTGCCGACCTGCAACCGCCAGCATGCGCGCCTGATGCTGGCTCAACGTCGCGTGCGCGTCGATGGCCAGGTAACCAGCGACCCGCTGACGGAAGTGCGGGCGTTCAGCCGGGTCGAGCTGGACGATGAGGTGCTGCAGGCGGGCCACCCGCCACGCTACCTGATGCTGCACAAGCCGGCCGGTTGCGTCAGCGCCACCCACGACCCCCAGCATCCGACCGTCATGGACTTGCTGCCCGACGCGCTTGCGCAGGGTCTGCATATTGCCGGGCGCCTGGACTTCAATACTACCGGGCTGATGATCCTGACCAACGATGGCCAGTGGTCCCGGCGGCTGACCCAACCCACCACCAAGCTGCCCAAGCATTACCTGGTCGAAACCCAGGACGAGATCGGCGAGCACTACGTGGCCCGGTTTCAGGAGGGTTTCCACTTTGCTTTCGAAAACCTGACGACACAACCGGCCGACCTGCAGATCCTCGGGCCGCGCCTGGCCCGGCTCGCCATCGTCGAAGGGCGCTATCATCAGGTCAAACGCATGTTCGGGTTCTACGACAATAAGGTGGTCAAGCTGCACCGGGAGCGCATGGGCGCCATCGCGCTGGACCTGGACCTGCCGCCAGGGGAATACCGTGAACTCACGCGCGAGGAAATCGCTGCCGTGTAGGCGAGCCTTAGGCGCATGGAGGGGAGCACGGGAAAACGGAGGGAAATGACGTTTTTTTATAACGCGGGCTTCTAATTTGCCGAACGTTCTGGTAAAAAGTGCAGCTCAGATGCGGGTATAGTTTAGTGGCAAAACGAAAGCTTCCCAAGCTTTAGTTGAGGGTTCGATTCCCTCTACCCGCTCCACCTTCAAGCCAGCGTTCACATGGCTTACGCTTCCTCTACCGCCCATCCTCATTGCGCACGTTGATGCTGCAGTACCGGCGCCGCTTCCCGCATGAAAATCTCGAGCGTCTTGGGCCCCACGCCTTCAAACCTCAGCAGCCAAGCGTTTACGTGCGCCATGTCCACTGCGTCGTCCAGCAGCACGTGGTCCATTTCCGCTTCAAGCCCTTTGCCCAACCGATGCAGCCGCCGGGCCGTGGATTCGTCGTAGCGTGCGTAACCGGCCTGACCCAGCAGCTTCACCAACGTGTGATGCGGGCACCTCGCCAGCTTGCCCGGTGTGTCCAGGCCGTGGGTATCGACCAGTACCTGATAGGCCTGGACCGCGACACTGGCGCGAATGCGCTTGCCGATCAGAAAGCTTGCAAGCAACCACTTGTAGAGGCCGCGCCCATGGCACTGGTGCATGTCGATGCCAAGCAGCGCGGCGCTGATCGGTATCAACCCTTGGTGCGCCGCGGGTCAGCGGCACGTGGGTAGGTGCGCTCTTCCTCGAGGGTGCCATCGGCCTTGTGGATCTTAACCGAGGCGGTCTTGCCCTCAAAGAAGGTGGCCAGCGACCCCACCAGTTCTTGCTTGGTCGCGCTGTGTTTCGAGGCACGCGCAGCACCTGCCTTCTTCAGTTCCCACCCGTCGTTGGCAGGGCTTACATGATAGGTGTCCATGAGGGATCTCCTGTTCAAGTAAAAGACATGACGATCTATGTGTCGGTGTGGCCGATGCTGGCTAGGCACTGCACCGTGACCACTCAATACCTTGGAGGGAATGAAGTCCGCTCGTGTTCACTTTCAATCCTCTGCAGATGCCCTCACCCTCACCAATGCCCCCTACACGGCGCTGCCAGCTCTGGCACGGCGCACTCATGACCTGGGCTTGGCGTGGTAAAGTCTGCCGGATCCCGCTTTACGGACTTCAGCATGCCCGCACTCGACGCCACTCTCCCCGCCTGGTCAGACCTTGCCGACCAGTACCCCTGCGAAACCCTACTGGTCGGCAACGGCGCAAGCCGGGCCTTCTGGAAGCCGTTCGGGTACTTCTCGCTGTATGAGGAGGCGCAACGGGCCGGGCGCAAAAAGGGCTTGGCCATCAGCGATCAGGCCTTGTTCAAGTCGTTGGGCACTGAGCTCTTCGAACCGGTGCTGACCGCCCTCAACACTACGGTGCGCACGAACGCTGCGCTGGCCATCAACTCGACAGCGCCGCTTAACCGCTATTACTCCATCAAGGAGGCGCTGATCCACGCTGTGCGCACCGTGCACATGCCCTGGCCGGCCATGCCCGAAGCCGCCCTGACCACCCTCAACCAGGCCCTGCGCGGCTACCGCAACGTCTATACCAGCAACTATGACCTGCTGCTGGTCTGGGCCGTGCAGCACGACCCGATGGGCTTCGCTGAACTGTTCGACGAGCAGGGTTTTTTCGACGTGCGCCGAACGGCGAGCCAAGGCACACGCGTGCTGCATCTGCACGGTGGCATGCACCTGCTCAAGCTGCCTGACGGCACCACCCGGCAACGCAGTGCAAGCAGCGCTGAAATGCTCGAAGGGTTCGCCGTGAATGTGCCAGGTGAAGTGCCGCTGTTCGTCAACGAAGAGCGCAGCGACGAAAAACTGCGTGCCATCCGGCATTCGGACTACCTCAGCTGGAGCCTCGGCCAGTTGGCCGGTGAACACCAAGGCATGTGCCTGTTCGGCCAGCATCTGGACAGCAACGACCGGCACCTGCTCGAAGCCATTCGCTCAGCCCGGCCCAGCCACCTGGCCATTGCCATACGCCCATTGGGAGAGGCATCGGTCATCAATCAGAAGCGTCATTTCACCAGCCGCTTCGAAGACATGCCGGACACGGCCCTGCACTTCTTCGATGCCCAGACGCATCCGCTGGGGCTGGCAAGCACGACTGTGCAATTGATTGCTCAAGCTGAGTGATCAAGCATGCCTGCAGCATCAGAACGCGCTCATGAGCAGCGAAGCAAGGATGAGCATATCCAAGGCTGGAGCGCATCAGGTTCAAAGCAAACCATCCGCCCGCAGCAACGTTTCAAGGCAATGCGCCTTCACGCCATAGAACGCCTTGAGCTGTTCTATCTTTTCCAGCAAGGCTGACTGATCCGCTGGCTGGCGCCGCTTGACGGCCAGGATCATCTTGTTCTTGTTGGTGTGCTCCAACGATATGAACTCGAACACCTTGGTCTCGTAGCCGCAGGCCTCCAGGTACAGTGCGCGCAGACTGTCGGTGAGCATTTCGGCCTGCTGGCCCAGGTGCAGGCCATATTGCAGCATCGGCTGCAACAGACCTGGGCTGTGCAACTGCGGGCGGATCTGCTTGTGACAGCACGGTGAGCACATGATGATCGCCGCGTTGCAGCGGATGCCGGTATGGATGGCGTAGTCGGTCGCCACGTCGCAGGCGTGCAGGGCGATCATCACCTCGATGGCATCGGGCACCACGCTGCGCACATCCCCGCATTGAAACTCGAGCCCTGGGTGTTCGAGCCGCGCGGCGGCAGCGTTGCACAGCTCGACCATGTCCTGGCGCAGCTCCACCCCCGTTACCTGGGCATCGCGGCCCAGCGTATTGCGCAGGTAATCGTGCATGGCGAAGGTCAGATACCCCTTGCCCGAGCCGAAGTCGGCCACCCGCAAGCGCTGCTCGCTCGACAAGGGCGCATTGGCCAGGGCGTGGTCGAAGACCTCGATGAATTTGTTGATCTGCTTCCACTTGCGCGACATCGACGGGATCAGTGCGCCCTGGCCATCCGTTACGCCAAGGTCACGCAAAAACGGTCGGGCAATGTCCAGGTAGCGCTTTTTCTCGCGGTCATGCTCGTTGCTGCCAACGGTTTCCCGGGGCGCCTGGGCGCCATGACGCTGCAGCATGGGCTTGCCCTTCTTGCTGAAGGTCAATTGCAGCTCACCCTCTGCATCGAACAGGTGAGCGTTGCGAAAATGTTCTGGCAGCAGCTCGGCGATGCATTGCAGAGCATCATCGAGCGGCAGGTTGCGGGTGATATCGCGGGTCTGGTGACGGTAGACCAGGGACAGGTTCGCCTGACCCTTGACCAGCAAGGGCTTGGCGATGATGCGTTGCAGGGTCGGGTCGGTGCCCACAGGCCGCGCCAGGACCAGCTTGACCACAGTGTTGCCCTGCAAGCCGGTGCGAAGCAGGTCGAGAAACTGGACGCGCGCATCCGGTGGAGTAGAAAGGGCAGACATGGGCAAACGGTACCTCCAATAGCGGGGGCCGTATTCTACACCCCCGCGCAGTCGGCCAGGGTTGCGTTAGTCGAGGATTACCAGCGGCTGGGGCAAACGCCTGCACGCAAGCGCGCGTGGCGCCTGCTGGCCAAGGAGAAGGCCGCACGCCTCGACGCACTCGATCATGCCCTGCATGGTTTGCCCTTGGCGAACCTGGCTGGCTAGACGGTCAGTGAGCGCGACCCGCACCGCGTCATCAAGGCAAAGCGCGACCTGCTTGTCCATCAGCAACCGTGCGTACTGCTCGGCCTCGCTGACGAAAATCATGACGCATCCGGCACCTGTAAAGGCCTGAGCGCCAAGGTCGAGAAATTGACGAGTGGCCAGACGCGACGCTCGCCAGCGGCGCCAGGCCCGCGGTACGGTCAAGCGTTCAAGGCGCGGGCTGCGCAACAGCACGCACAGGCCGACGAACAGCAGCACGTTGGCGACGATCAGGCCGCGCACGCTGGGCCAGCCCAGCACCCCGTGCAGCAAGCCTGGCAGCGCCAGCGCCAGCACGGCTGACCAGAATAGTGGGAAATACGCGTAATCATCGGCGCGGCGGGCGAGCACTGCCAGCAACGCGACATCCGTGCGCCGGCCAACACCGGCCATGGCTTCAGCGAGCTGACGCTGGTAGTAGGGTTCAAGCGGGGTCATGCCGTGTTCTCGTGAGCGTTCTTATAGTTGTTTTCCCGGTGTACGGGGCTTCGTCAGCACGCGACGGATTCAGGCATAATCCGCCGCAGGAAGATCTGCGTGCAAATCGTACAACAACAGCCGCCCGAAAACTTCGCCCGTGCGTGTGTCACCGTTGACCGTGCATCGGCCCCCTTACGGAATTCATGATGAAACTGTCTCTGCTGGGCCTGGCCATGGGCCTCGTCAGCCAGGCGGCTGTCGCCGCCACTTCCGCGCCGCCGCTCGAGAACAAACAGGCCTTCATCGACCATCTGATCAGCCAGATGACCGAGGCCGAAAAAATCGGGCAGTTGCGCCTGATCAGCATCAGCCCCGAAATGCCCCGGGAGAAGATCCGCGAGGAGATCGCCGCCGGACGCATCGGAGGCACGTTCAACTCGCGCACGGCACCGGAAAACCGGCCGATGCAGGACGCGGCCATGCGCAGCCGGTTGAAGATCCCGATGTTCTTCGCCTACGACACGGTACATGGCGAGCGCACCATCTTCCCCATCGGCCTGGGCATGGCCGCCACCTGGGACATGGACGCCGTCGCCAAGGTCGGTCGCACGGCGGCCATCGAAGCGGCTGCCGACGCACTGGACATGACCTTCGCGCCGATGGTCGACATCGCCCGGGATCCGCGCTGGGGTCGCACCAGCGAGGGCTTTGGCGAAGACACGTACCTGACGGCGAAGATCGGCCAGGTGATGGTCCGCGCGTTCCAGGGCAGCAGCCCGGCCAACCCGGACAGCATCATGGCCATCGTCAAGCATTTCGCCCTTTACGGCGCGGTGGAAGGCGGGCGTGACTACAACACGGTCGATATGAGCCTGCCGAAGATGTACAACGATTACCTGCCGCCCTACCGCGCTGCGATCGATGCAGGCGCCGGTGGGGTGATGGTTGCGCTGAACTCGATCAACGGCGTGCCGGCCACCTCCAACACCTGGCTGATGAACGACGTGCTGCGCAAGGAGTGGGGGTTCAAGGGCGTTACCATCAGCGATCATGGCGCCATCCAGGAGCTGATCCGCCATGGCGTGGCGCGCGACGGTCGCGAGGCTGCCAAACTCGCGATCAAGGCGGGCATCGACATGAGCATGAACGACACCTTGTACGGCGAAGAGCTACCAGGGTTGCTCAAGGCGGGCGACGTGAGCCAGGCGGAGCTGGATCAGGCCGTACGCGAAGTGCTGGGCGCCAAGTACGACACGGGCCTGTTCAAGAACCCCTACGTGCGCATCGGCGCGGCGCAGAACGACCTCAAGGACTACTACGGCGAGGACCGCCTGCACCGCGACGCCGCGCGCGACGTGGCGCGCCGCAGCCTGGTGCTGCTGGAAAACCGCAAGCAGACACTGCCGCTGAGCAAAGACGCCACCATCGCCCTGGTCGGTCCCCTTGCCGACGCTCCGATCGACATGATGGGCAGCTGGGCGGCCGACGGGCGGCCCAACCAATCGGTCACGGTGCGCGAAGGGCTGCGCCGCGCCATCGAGGGCAAGGGCAAGCTGGTCTACGCCAAGGGCTCTAACGTCACCGGTGACAAGGCCATTCTCGACTACCTGAACTTCCTCAACTTCGATGCGCCGGAAATCGTCGACGACCCTCGACCACCTGCAGTGCTCATCGACGAAGCGGTCAAGGCCGCGCAGCAGGCGGATGTGGTCGTGGCCGTGGTCGGCGAATCGCGCGGCATGTCCCATGAATCTTCCAGCCGCACCACGCTGCAGGTGCCGGCCAACCAGCGCGCGTTGATCGAGGCCTTGAAGGCCACCGGTAAACCGCTGGTACTGGTACTGATGAATGGCCGGCCGCTGTCCATCGGCTGGGAGCGCGAGCAGGCCGACGCCCTGCTCGAAACCTGGTTCGCCGGTACCGAAGGCGGTAACGCCATCGCCGACGTGCTGTTCGGCGACTACAACCCCTCCGGCAAGCTACCGATCACGTTCCCACGTTCGGTCGGGCAGATTCCTATGTACTACAACCACACCCGTATCGGTCGTCCGTTCACGCCTGGCAAACCCGGCAACTACACCTCGCAGTACTTCGAAGAACCCAATGGGCCGCTGTATCCTTTCGGCTACGGCCTGAGCTACAGCACGTTCGAACTGTCGGGGCTCGCGCTTTCAGGCAACAAGCTCAAGCGCGGGGACACGTTGCAAGCCAGCGTCGTGGTGCGCAATACCGGCAAGGTGGCCGGCGAGACGGTGGTGCAACTGTACGTGCAAGATGTGTCCGCCTCGATGAGTCGCCCGGTCAAGGAGTTGAAGAACTTCCAGAAGCTCATGCTCAAGCCCGGCGAAACACGGACCGTGACCTTCAGCATCAGCGAAGAAGACTTGAAGTTCTACAATGGCCAGCTGCAGCGCGTTGCCGAGCCCGGGACCTTCAACGTCCAGGTGGGCCTGGATTCCGAGGCGGTGCAACAGCAGGGCTTTGAACTGCTGTAAGTGTCGACCCTTGACGGCCATTTCGCGGACAGACCGGAGCGGCGGTGCAGCGCTCCGGTTCCGCCAAAGCGGGCCCCTTCCCCACCCATGCGGATCTGCTCCCAATGCCTTTTTCCTTTCGCGCCCTGCGTCTGGGCCTGATCACCCTGGTGATCGTGCTGGGTACCGTGCTTTGTGCCAGTTGGGCCATGCACCAGGCCAAACGCCAGGCCATGGAGGCGGACGCCCGCCGGGCCAGCCAGCAACTGGGGCTGTACGCCAATGCCTTGCACACCCTCATCGACCGCTATCGGGCCCTGCCAGCGGTGCTGGCCCTGGACCCGGAACTGATCGACGCGTTGCGCGGCCCGGTCCAGGAGCAAACGCAGGCTGCCCTGAACCGCAAACTCGAGCGCATCAACGGTGCAGCCAACTCCTCCACCCTCGAACTGCTCGACCGCAACGGGCTGGCCGTGGCGGCCAGCAACTGGCGGCTGCCAACCAGTTACGTGGGCTCCAACTACGGCTTTCGCCCTTATTTCAAGCAAACCCGTAGCCTGGGTAACGGCCGCTTCTATGCCGTTGGCGTGACCAGCGGGGTGCCTGGCTACTTTCTGTCCAGCGCGGTGAATGACGAACAGGGCCGTTTTCTCGGCGCCATGGTGGTCAAGCTGGAATTTCCCGAGCTCGAGCGAGAATGGCGCCAGGGCAGCGACATCCTGCTGGTCAGCGATGCCCGTGGCATTACCTTCATCGCCAACCAGGACGGCTGGCGCTACCGGGAATTGCGCCCGCTGGACGGCGCCGACCGGGCCGAACTGGCGCAGACCCGCCAGTACGACAAACACCCGCTGATACCGCTGATGCACCAGGTGCTGACGCGTTTCGCTGAAAACAGCACACTCAGCCGGGTGCAGGCACCGCAAGGCGAGACCGAGTTCCTGTGGGAAAGCCTGCCGCTGGAAAGCGAGCAATGGACCCTGCACCTGCTGCGCAGGCCCCAGGTCGGTACCGACGCGCGCAATGCTGGCCTGGGTGCTGCAGCGGTATGGTTGAGCCTGGTATTCGCTGCTTTGCTGGTCAGCCAGCGCCTGCGCCTGTCGCGCCTGCGCCAACGCAGCCGCGAGGAGCTCGAGCGCCAGGTCGAGGAGCGCACCCGCGAGCTGCGCACGGCTCAGGAAGGCCTGGTGCAAACGGCCAAGCTGGCTGCCCTGGGGCAGATGTCCGCTGCCATGGCGCACGAAATCAACCAGCCCCTCACGACCCAGCGCATGCAGCTTGAAACCCTGAAACTGCTGCTGGACCACGGGCGTTACGACGAGGCTCGCCAGGCCCTGGAGCCGCTGGAGCAGATGTTGACGCGCATGGCGTCGCTGACCGGGCACTTGAAGACGTTTGCCCGTAACAGCCCCGGTGGCTTGCGCGAGCGCCTGGACTTGGCCGGCGTGGTCGACCAGGCGCTGGATTTGTTGCAGGCACGCCTGCATGCCCTGGACGTGCAGTTGGCCCTGTACCTGGCGCGTCCGGCGTGGGTGCGCGGCGACGCCATCCGCTTGGAACAGGTGTTGATCAACCTGCTGAGCAACGCGTTGGACGCCATGGCAGACAAGCGCTACCGGCGCCTGGAAATCCGCATCGAGCCCGATGCGCAGCACTGGCGCTTGAGCGTGCTCGATTCGGGGGGCGGCATCGCGGCCGAGGATCTGCCCAGGATCTTCGACCCCTTCTTCACCACCAAGCCCGTAGGGGACGGCCTGGGCTTGGGCCTGGCGATCTCCTATGGCATCGTGCACGACGCCGGTGGGCAGCTGCTGGCCGAAAACGTACCGGGCGGCGCGCGCCTGAGCATCACCTTGCCTCGCGATCAGGAGCCTGCATGTTGAACTCAGTGATGGTCATAGACGATGAAGCCAGTATCCGTACGGCAGTCGAGCAATGGCTGAGCCTGTCGGGCTTCGAGGTCCAGGTCTTTGCCCGTGCCGATGACGGCCTGGTGCACATTGGCCGGGACTATCCAGGCGTGATCATCAGCGATGTGCGCATGCCTGGCATGGACGGCCTGCAACTGCTCGAACGGCTGCAGGCCGACGATCCGGACCTGCCTGTGATCCTGCTCACCGGTCACGGTGACGTGCCCATGGCGGTCGAGGCCATGCGCAGCGGCGCCTACGATTTCCTGGAAAAGCCCTTCACCCCCCAGCACCTGCTCGGCAGCCTTCGCCGGGCGTTGGAAAAACGCCAATTGGTGCTGGAAAATCGACGCCTGCATCAGCAGGCCGACCTCAGGACGCGCCTTGAAACCACGCTGCTTGGGGTATCACCGGGCATGCAGCAGTTGCGCCGCCAGGTACTGGATTTGGCCGCGTTGCCGGTGAACGTGCTGATTCGCGGCGAAACCGGCAGCGGCAAGGAGCAGGTCGCCCGCTGCCTGCACGACTTTGGCCCACGCGCCAGCAAACCTTTCGTTGCGCTCAACTGCGCGGCCATTCCCGAAGCCTTGTTCGAGGCCGAGCTGTTCGGCCATGAAAGCGGCGCGTTCACCGGCGCCCAGGGCAAACGCATCGGCAGGCTGGAATATGCCGATGGTGGCACGGTCTTTCTCGATGAAATCGAAAGCATGCCCCTGGCGCAACAGGCCAAGTTGCTGCGGGTGATCCAGGACCAGAAGATCGAGCGCCTGGGTGCGAATCAGAGCATCCGCGTAGACCTGCGCATCATTGCCGCCACCAAGCCCGACCTGTTCGACGAAGCCCGGGCCGGACGTTTTCGCGAGGACCTGGCCTACCGCCTGAACGTTGCAGAGCTGCGCCTGCCGCCCCTGCGGGAACGGCGGGAAGACATCGTCCTGTTGTTCGAGCATTTCGCACAGGCAGCCGCGTCCCGGATTGGCCGTACGGCCCTGCCGCAGTCGGGCCTGCAGTTGGCTCAACTGCTGACCCATGATTGGCCAGGCAATGTGCGTGAACTGGCCAACGCGGCGGAGCGCCACGTGCTGGGACTTGGTTCGCCCATGCCAGAACAGGCGCCTGCCGGGCAGTCGTTGGCTGAGCGCGTGGAAGCATTCGAGGCGCAGTGCCTGCGTGCTTCACTGCGCCAACATGCCGGTGAGATCAAGGCGGTGATGCAGGACCTGCAAATGCCCCGCCGTACCTTGAACGAGAAAATGCAGCGTCATGGGCTGGTTCGGGACGCATTCGTCAACGCACCGTAAGCGGAAACTCGCCGACGTCTACGCCCTAATGAGCGGGATCTTGCCTATGCAGGTGAACTGGCCTGCCGCGGATCTCTCCCACAGTGCGTCGCGCGTTCGGCGCAACGCCATGATTCATACGGGTTTCACACAAGCGCGCACCTTAACGAAGCAATCGCGCCTCTTTTTGGCACACCTTCTGCAAAAGCTACTGCAAGCTGCGCCCTGCGCGCTTTCACAACAACAATGAGAAGGTGTCCCTGATGGATAACGCTACCTCCCTGCCTACCGGGGCGGCCGCAACGCCTGCCGCGCCAAGAACCACTGCCAGTCGCCTCAAGTCGATCTTCAGCGGTTCGATCGGCAACATGGTCGAATGGTACGACTGGTACGTCTATGCAGCGTTCTCGCTGTATTTCGCCAAGGCTTTCTTCCCGGCCGGCGATTCCACCGCTCAACTGCTCAACACCGCCGCCATCTTTGCGGTGGGCTTTTTGATGCGCCCGATCGGTGGCTGGCTGATGGGCATGTACGCCGATCGCAAGGGCCGCAAGGCTGCACTGATGGCCTCGGTGCTGCTGATGTGCGCAGGCTCGCTGGTGATCGCCCTCACCCCCGGCTATGAAACCATCGGTGTGGCAGCGCCGGTCCTGCTGGTGGTCGCTCGCTTGATGCAAGGGTTGTCGGTGGGCGGTGAGTACGGCACCTCGGCCACCTACCTGAGCGAAATGGCCAGCAAGGAGCGTCGAGGCTTCTTCTCCAGCTTCCAGTACGTGACGCTGATTTCGGGCCAGCTCATCGCCCTGGCGGTACTGATCGTTCTGCAACAGACCCTGACCACCGAGCAGTTGTACGCGTGGGGCTGGCGTGTGCCGTTCGTGATCGGTGCCCTGTGTGCGGTGGTGGCCCTCTACCTGCGACGGGGCATGGAAGAAACCGCGTCGTTCACCAAGAAGGAGAAAGCCAAGGAAAGCCTGATGCGCACCTTGATGCGCCACCCCAAGGAACTGCTGACCGTGGTCGGCCTGACCATGGGCGGTACCCTGGCCTTCTACACCTACACCACCTACATGCAGAAATACCTGGTCAACACAGTCGGGATGAGCATCAGCGATTCGACCACCATCTCGGCCGCGACGCTGTTCCTGTTCATGTGCCTGCAACCCCTGGTGGGTGGGCTGTCGGACAAGATCGGCCGGCGCCCTATCCTGATTGCCTTCGGGGTGCTCGGTACGCTGTTCACGGTGCCGATCCTCAGCACCCTGCACACCATCCAGACCTGGTGGGGCGCGTTCTTCCTGATCATGGCCGCGTTGATCATCGTCAGCGGCTACACCTCGATCAACGCGGTGGTGAAGGCTGAGCTGTTCCCCACCGAAATCCGCGCCCTGGGCGTTGGCCTGCCCTACGCCCTGACCGTGTCCATCTTCGGCGGTACGGCCGAATACGTGGCCTTGTGGTTCAAGAGCGCCGGCATGGAAAGCGGCTTCTACTGGTACGTCACAGGCTGCATCGCCTGCTCGCTGTTGGTGTACGCCACCATGAAGGACACCAAGCAGCATTCGCGGATCACCACCGACTAAGCCCATCCCACGCTTAGCACTGCTTCGGGCGCCTAGAGGGCGCCCGATTTCGTTTGGCCACGCCGGGCCTCGTCGGATCATCCAGGCGCCAGCCCTCCTCTGCAGGCCCAGCTTGCACCTTCCCTTCCCGCACTGGCACGACGTTCGTCCGACGCGCTTGGCTTAATGGCCCATTAATCACACTCCGGCACATTACCCCATCAGCAAAAGCGCCAGTACCTGCGCCTCGAAACTCCCCGGGCTGCCTGCGTTCCAGCCCAGGTGCGCGCTCCAATCAATCGGATAAATAGATTATTAAGCACGATTTTTAGCGCTTTTTAATCGCATTAATCGGCGTAGCATTCATTTTATCGAAACGACACACCTACTCTGGAGCATCCCCATGAAAAGCAAATTCATCCTGACCCTCGCTCTTTTCGCATTTGCCGCAGGCGCATCTGCCGAAGATGGATTCGATCGCACCCATGCGCATACCTTCGCAGCGGCGCCTGCTCAGGCCACCGGCTATGCCGAGGACGGCTTTGACCGCACAGGTGGTCAGCGCTTCGCAGAAGACGGTTTTGACCGCACCGGTGGCCAGCGCTTCGCCGAAGACGGTTTCGACCGCACCGGTGCCCAGCGCTTCGCCGAAGATGGTTTCGACCGCACCGGTGGCCAGCGCTTCGCCGAAGACGGTTTCGACCGCACCAACGCCCATGGCATTAGCTGATAGTAGCCATGCGCACTCAGCCCGGCTTTCGCCGGGCTCCAGCATTCCCAGTTGGCTTCAGGCTTGGCACACTGGTCGCCTCTCAAACCAGGAGGTGGGCCGGCAAGCCCAGCGCAGATGTATTACTACGAACCCGCCAAAGGCCATGGCCTACCCCATGATCCATTCAACGCCATCGTCGGCCCTCGCCCGATCGGCTGGATATCTTCGCAGGACCAGCAAGGCCATTTGAATCTCGCGCCTTACAGCTTCTTCAACGCCTTCAACTACATTCCACCGATCATCGGTTTCTGCAGCGTCGGGCGCAAAGACAGCCTGAACAATATCGAGCAAACCGGTGAATTCGTCTGGAACCTGGCCACCCGCCCCCTGGCCGAGCAGATGAACCTGAGCTGCTCGGCGGTATCGCCTGAGGTGAACGAGTTCGAACTCAGCGGCCTGACGGCCACGCCGTCGAGCGTGGTACAGGTGCCACGGGTAGGGGAAACCCCTGTGGCGTTCGAATGCAAGGTGACGCAGATCGTGCAACTGCAGCGCGCCGACCAGGCGTTGGTACCGAGCTGGTTGATCCTGGGCGAAGTGGTGGCGGTGCACATCGCCGAGCGCCTGCTCAAGGACGGCATCTATGATACCGCAGCGGCCGAGCCTATCCTGCGTGGCGGTGGCCCGGCGGACTATTTCGAGCTGGGCAACCTGTTCAAGATGCCCAGGCCCAAAGCCTGATCACCAGATCAGCTCACCCGCCTCGCCGACACCTTGCAGGCGTTGCAATTCGCCCGTGGCCGCCTCGTCGGCAGCCACGGCGCCCTTGAACACTTGCCCATCGAGCACCTTGTGAAAGCGCGGTGCACCGCCCATGCCCATGGCCTTGACGGCAATGGCTGCGTGGTAGCCACCGCCTTCGGCCGGCACCATTGCCGACACGGCTTCGAACTGGGGAAACTCTCTACGTGCCATCTTTGCCATACGCCTCGTGGGTGAAACCTGGATGGTACCCACTGGCTCGATGATGCGGCAATCACTGGCCTGTGCGCTCGTAAGGCAGGCTCAACCAAACGTGTGCAGATCCAGACTGCTCACCACCTGGGACTGCACCAACTCGCCGAACACATTCAGCGTTGGCGAAGCGAAGTAACCATTCATCGCCTGCTGATCCTGCCAGCTACCGCTCAATAACCACAGGTCGTCATCAGCCTGCGAGCGTTGCACCGAAAAACTCAGGCAACCCGGGGTGTGCAGCGACGGCACCAACAGGTCGCGCAAGCGTGCGCCCAGTTCGGCCGAGCGCCCGCTGCTGGCGCGAATCAAGGCAAGGTGGGTGACCGGTTGTTGTAGCCTCATTGCACACTCTCCCTGAAGCAGCCATCGAATACCTGGCTTGCAAGGCTAGGGCCTGGGCGCGTTTGCGCGTTAGGCCATTACTGCACACCGATTGCCTGATTCTGCATCGCGGCAGGATCAGGCAATCGATCTGCAGTATTCGACTAGCTTCGGCGGTTGCCCAAACCTATTCTGCGTCGGTCAGCAGAGGAAAGCCCCATGTCCATCGCCCCGTCCCTTGATCCGCACCTGGAGGTCCAGCGCCAGGAGTTGGCCGACTTGATCGCTCGCCATGCAGGCGACCCTTATGGGCCGGCCTCGGCCATCGACAACCTGTTCCTGGTGCGCTACACCGAGAACATTCGCTCGGTACCTACCCTGGCGCAACCTGCGCTGTGCATTCTGGCCCAGGGCAGCAAAAGCCTGTTCCTCGGGGACGAACAGTACGCCTACGACCCGCTGCACTACATGGTGGTTTCGGTCACCTTGCCGCTGAGCGCGGTCAAGCTCGACGCCAGCCCGCAGCGCCCGAGCCTGGGGTTGCGCATGGACCTGGACCCTGCCGAGATCAGCCAGCTGATCGCCGACAGCGGTCCGATGCTGGTACCCAATCGCCCGTATGGGCGCGGCCTGTACGTGGAAAAAACTGACAGCGCGCTGCTCGATGCCTTGCTGCGCCTGCTCCGCCTGCTCGACACGCCACGCGACATCGCCATGCTGGCACCGCTGGTGCGCAGGGAGATTCTCTACCGCCTGCTGCGCGGCCCGCAGGGCTACCGGCTGTACGAAATTGCCTTGGCCAACAGCCAAACCCACCGCGTGTGCCAGGCCATCAGCTGGCTCAACGACAACTATCAGCGGCCACTGCGCATCGAGGACCTGGCCCGCGAGGTCAACCTCAGCGTTTCCACCCTGCACCATCGCTTCAAGGCGGTGACTTCGATGAGCCCGCTGCAGTACCAGAAGCAACTGCGCTTGCAAGAAGCCCGGCGGCTGATGCTCAACGATGGCCTTGAGGCCGCCGTGGCGGCCTATCGAGTGGGCTACGAGAGCCCTTCGCAATTCAGCCGTGAGTACAGCCGGCTCTACGGCGCACCGCCTATTCGTGACATGGCCCGGCTGCGGTCCAGCGCGGTATAGCAAGACCGAGATCACCGCAGCGCTGCATTGCATACGCGCGCACCGTCACTGGAGGGGCCACTGCATCTCGCCCTTGGCCACCTTGGCGCTGAGCGCCAGCGCACTCTCATCGCCCAACCCCGGATAGCGTCGTTTCATGGCCTCGACCAGCGCAGCCGCATCGTTTGCTGCGCGCGCCTGCGCCTCGAAGGTGCGGATGTAATCGGCGGTAAAGCCAACGGACTGCGGTGAGTAATCACTGGCACCGACGAAGTGCCCGGGCACCACGGTTTGCGGCGCAAGCGCCTGGATGTCCGCCAGGGTTTGCAGCCAATGGGCACGCGAGGACGCCGATTGTGTGTCGGCCATCCACACATGAATGTTCTGCGAAACCACGACCCCGCCAACCACTGCCTTGATCGAAGGTATCCAGACAAAGCTGCGGTCCGGCTGCGGTCCTTCAAGGCCACGCACCTCCAGCACCTGGTCCTCGAGCAGCAGGCGGTTGCCTGTCAACACCTTGGGCAGCACCAGCCGCTCAGGTTTTTGCGCCCCCATTTCAGGCCCCCAGTACGCCAGTTTGGCCTCCATGGTGTTGCGGATGTGTTCGACCGTGGCGACCGAAGCCAACACCTCGGCGTCAGGGAACGCCTGGGTCAAGGTTGCCAGGCCGAAGTAATAATCGGGGTCACCCTGGCTGATGTAGATCGTCGTCAAGCGCTTGCCACTCGCACGGATACGCTGCACCAGTTGCCGGGCGTGATCAGTGCCAAATTGTGCATCGATCAACACGGCGTCACGCTGGCCGCTCACGATCACCGAGCTGACCGCAAACGGCGCATCGGCGCCAGGGTTGTACACGTCCAATTGCAAGGGAGCGGCGGCCAGCAGTGGGGCGGCACAGGCCAGGCATCCGAGCACCAGGCCACGCAAGGGAGAAAGGAGTGTCATCGCAGGCATCCGTCAGAGTGGAAATGCCTGCAGCTTAAGGGGCGACACCCTGCAGAAAAATGCCATGCTTGCACATGGTTTGTTTCTGAAATCGGGCAAATGATGGATCGTTTAACAGCTATGCGCGTTTTCGTCACGGTGGTGGACCTTGGCAGTCAGTCGGCGGCGGCCGAGCACCTGCAGCTCTCGCGCCCCGTGGTCTCTCGGTACCTGGCACAGCTCGAAGCGTGGGTGGGCGCGCGGCTGATGCAGCGCACCACGCGCCGGCTCAGCCTGACTGCCGCAGGCCAGGACCTTCTGCCGCGCTGCAGGCAATTGCTGGAGTTGGCCAGCGAACTGCAAGGAGCCGTACAACAGCAAGACCAGACACCACGGGGGACATTGCGTATCAGCGTCAGTACGTCATTTGGACAGGCGCAGCTGGCCGATGCCGTGGCCGCCTATGTGCGTCAGTACCCATTGGTAAAAGTCGACCTGCAGATGCTCGATCGCACCGTGAACCTGGTGGACGAACGCATCGACCTGGCCATCCGCAACAGCAACGACCTGGACCCCAGCCTGGTTGCCCGCCGCCTGAGCGTATGCCGCTCGGTGATCTGCGCCGCGCCCGCCTACCTGGCCGAGCACGGCACACCCGAGCGGGTCGAGGACCTGTCACACCACAATTGCCTGACGCACAGCTATTACGGCAATGGGGTGTGGCAGTTCGAGGTCAACGGCCAGCAGGTTGCGGTGCCGGTTCAGGGCAACATCAGCGCCAACGAGTCCCTGACATTGCAAAAGGCGGTAGCAGCAGGCGCCGGCATCGCCCTGCTCCCCACCTATCAGGCGGCTGCCGCCCTGCGCAGCGCAGAACTGGTGCGCCTGCTTCCCGAGGCCAGGCCGCAGACCCTGGACCTGACGGCGGTCTATACCTCACGCAAGCACATGCCCGCGACCTTGCGCACCCTGCTGGACTTTCTCGTCCAGCGCTTCGAGGAGGAGCCGGCCTGGGACCGGGACCTGTAAGCGCCTGCTTACTCCTCGACGCTCATGTATTCCTTGGCCCAGCGGATGTAGTCCTCGGGCTGGGTATAGGTATGCGAAAGCTCGGTGGCGCTCAAGTTATCGGACTTGTGCTGCTGGCCACGCTGCTGGCGCAGGCAGTCGTACGTCGCCTTGATGGCGGCGAAGTAAGCCGCGTGACCGTCGACGGCGATGCGCACGCCCAGGCTTGCCAGACGCGCGTCATCATGCAGGTTGGGGTTGCCGTAGGTCACCAGCATCAAGGGTACGGTCAGGTGGCTGGCGATCTGTTCGAGCTGGTCGAAGTCCTTCACCCCTACCATGCAGATGCCATCGGCACCCGCTTTCTGGTAGCTCTGGGTCCGCACGATCACTTCCTCGGTGCTGAGCACGCCGGCGTTGGTACGGGCGATGATCGACAGGGACGAATCGACGCGCGCCTCGAGCGCCGCGCGGATCTTGCCCACGCCTTCTTCTACCGATATGAGATCGGTGGACTTGCGCCCGAACTGGGCCGGCAACAGCGTATCCTCGATCGTCAACGCCGCCACGCCGGCACGCTCCAGCTCCGTGACGGTGCGCATCACGTTCAGCGCATTGCCGTATCCGTGGTCGGCGTCTGCCAGCACCGGCAACTGGGCCACGCGACCAATTCGCGTGGCTTGCTCGACGAATTCGCTGAGTGTGATCAGGGCAAAATCCGGCGCAGCCAGTACCTGCAGCGATGCCACCGAACCTCCAAGGATGCCGACCTCAAAACCCAGGTCCGCGGCAATGCGCGCAGACATGGGGTCGAACACCGAGGCGGTGTGGTAGCACGAACCTGAAGCGAGCAGCTCGCGGAAGGCAATACGCAGATCTTGGTGGGAAGCCTTGGGCATGATCACTCCGCAATTGTAGAAATTTCTGAACGGTAACTACCGGCCTCTGTATCGGGCGTACCTGCACAATTCATGGACCACTCAAGTCGCGGTCATGCTCCACATGCAGGCAGAGGAATAAAGGTGTAGGAGCCAGGGGAATCCGATTAACCCCCGAGAGGTCGCACCAAGCTAGTGCAAACAGGGGCTTAGCGCGGGATTGGCATACCAAAGATATCACGGGGCCAGCCTCTGCTGGATGAATGCGTTGATGCCGATCATGCATAGGCGATGCTCAGAGTACATAGGAAGCTACGTAACTCAGGTTACACTGCCATGCTTTCACTGCCCCTGTGCAGGCGTGCCCTGGTCTTGATCGCGCGTAGCTGTAGCCTGCGGGATCGTTCGGATGAAGCCCACTCAAACCAAAGGAACTGCCGTGCCCCCTGCCCTGCCTGCGATTGCCCTGCGCCAGATCCTGACCGCCTTGATGCTGGCCATCTTTCTCGGCGCACTGGATCAAACCATCGTGGCAGTGTCATTGCCTGCGATCTCCGCGCAGTTCAATGATGTCGGTCTGCTGGCCTGGGTCATTTCCGGCTATATGGTTGCCATGACAGTGGCCGTCCCGATCTACGGCAAGCTGGGCGATCTCTATGGGCGGCGTCGCATGATCCTGACCGGAATCGGCGTGTTCACTGTCGCCTCGATCGGCTGTGCGCTGGCTCAGGACATGCCGCAACTGGTGCTGGCCAGAGTGCTGCAAGGCATCGGCGCAGGCGGCATGGTATCGGTGAGCCAGGCGATCATCGGCGACTTCGTGCCCCCGCGCGAACGAGGCCGTTATCAAGGCTATTTCAGCAGCATGTATGCCCTGGCCAGCGTGGCGGGGCCGGTACTGGGCGGCTGGCTGACCGAGTACCTGTCCTGGCGCTGGGTGTTCTGGATCAACGTGCCGCTGGGCATCGCCGCGCTCTGGGCTATCCACCGCGCCCTGGCCGGTCTGCCCGTGCAGCATCGGCCCGCACAAGTGGATTATCCGGGCGCGCTGCTGCTGATCGTGGGCTTGGGCAGCCTGCTGCTCGGGATCACCCTGGTCGGCCAGGGGCAGGCCTGGACGGCGCCCGCCGTGCTAGGCCTGTTCACCTGCGCCGTGATCGCCATGATCCTGTTCATCCTCCAGGAGCGCCGCTGCGTCGAGCCACTGCTGCCGTTGACGCTATTCGGCAATCGCGCCGCGGTGCTGTGCTGGGGCGTGATTTTCTTCGCCAGCTTCCAGGCCATTTCCCTGACCATGCTGATGCCCTTGCGCTACCAGGGCCTCACCGGTGCCGGTGCCGACAGCGCCGCCTTGCATCTGCTGCCGTTGGCCATGGGGCTACCCATCGGTGCTTTTACCGCAGGACGTCTGACAACGCGGCTTGGCCGCTACAAGCCGCAGATCCTTACTGGCGCCCTGCTGATGCCGGTGTCTATCTTCGCCTTGGCGATCACGCCGCCGCAGGCCGGGCTGGCCAGTGCACTGTTCATGCTGCTGACAGGGATCGCGTGCGGGATGCAGTTCCCAACGTCACTGGTAGGCACGCAGAATGCCGTGCAGGCCCAGGACATGGGGGTCGCCACCAGCACCACCAACCTGTTTCGGTCCCTCGGTGGCGCCATGGGCGTGGCCTGCATGTCGAGCCTGCTACTGGCCTTGCTGCACCAAGGCGGGTTCGCGTTGCTGGACAATCCGTTGCTGGGTACCTTCAAGGCCAACCAGGTGAGCCCTGAACTGCAGGCACACTTGGCGATCACTTTCCGGCATCTGTTGATGGCCAGTGCAGGGGTCGGCGTCATTGCACTGGTGGTGGCGGTGCTGCTGCCGGATCGGCCACTGCGCGGGCATTGAGGTGGCCCGCAGGGAAGCTCAGGTGCTGATCACTGGCACGTCCCCGGGGAATAGCCCTCACAAACCTTCACAAAGTCTCATTTGCGCATCGCCGGGCTCAAGCGCAGCATATCCAACCCGGCGTCGACCCATTTCTCGGCGTTGCCCAGCAGGTCCACGCTGTCGGGCAGCAACAGCCAGCGCCTGATCAAGCCATCAACGTAAGAAAACATGGCCACCGCTGCCCGCTCCACATCCAGCTCCACCGGGAGTTGGCCACGGCGCACTGCATTGGCCAGGGCCAGGGTAATGCCTGTGTGGCAGTCCGCTACTGCCACCTGGCGCTGCTGGCGGATTTCGCACATGTCATCGGTGAACTCGCACTTGTGATGCAGAATCTCATTGATACGGCGTGTCCTGGCGTCGCGCACCAGGTCGTTGAACACTTGCAGCAGCAATTTGCGCATGCAGTCGAGCGGGTCGAGTTCGTCCTCGCTTTCGCTGGCGCGCGCGAGATGGTCATGGGTTTCATGCAAGCTGTCGAGCAGTGCCTGCACCAGCTCGGCCTTGTTATTGAAGTGCCAGTAGATTGCACCTCGCGTGACGCCCGCCTGTTCGGCGATGTCCGCAAGGGTGGTTCGCGCAACCCCGCGCTTGTAGAAAGCCCTTTCTGCCGCCTGGATGATCTGGGCGCGAGTTTCCTGGGCTTCCTCTTTGGTTCGACGGACCATGGCAGTACAACCTCATCTGGCCCGAACGCGGCGACGCGTGCGGGAAGGCTCCGGGGCGCCTCTTGGGGCACCTGGCGGATCAAGCTAATCAAGGGCTGTGGCGGTAGCCATGGACAACCCGGCGGTATTTACAAACAACCATGAATGTAAGTATATTCCTTAGCAAGCTATTTATCCACCGGATAGCCATTTATCCAGATCAAGACATTCCATTACTCTTGAGCGTCTCCCTGCTCCTGCGATCCGAGGATTCTCATGCAATTCAAGCCAGCCGTTACCGCCCTGGTTTCAGCCGTAGCCCTCGCAACCCTGCTCAGTGGCTGCAATAAAGAAGACCAAGCCGCGCAGCAGCAACAGCAGCAGCAGGCGCCTCAAGTCGGCGTAGTGACCCTACAGCCGCAGGCCTTCACCTTGACCACCGAGCTGCCAGGCCGCACCAATGCCTACCGGATCGCCGAAGTTCGTCCACAGGTAAACGGGATCATCCTCAAGCGCCTGTTCAAGGAAGGCAGCGAGGTCAAGCAGGGCCAACAGCTGTATCAGATCGACCCGGCCGTCTACGAAGCCAACCTGAGCAAGGCCCAGGCAGACCTGCAGGCTACCCGCTCTCTGGCTGATCGCTACAAGCAGCTGATCGAGGAACAGGCGGTTTCCCGGCAGGAATACGACGACGCCAATGCCAAGCGCCTGCAAGCCGAGGCCTCGCTCAAGAGTGCGCAGATCGACCTGCGCTACACCAAGGTCCTGGCCCCCATCAGCGGCCGCATCGGTCGTTCGGCGGTAACCGAAGGCGCGCTGGTCAACAGCGGCCAGACCAATGCCATGGCCACTATCCAGCAACTGGACCCGATCTACGTCGACGTGACCCAGTCCACTGCCGAGCTGCTCAAGCTGCGGCGCGAGCTGGAAAGCGGCCAACTGCAGCGCGCTGGCGACAACGCAGCGTCGGTCCAACTGGTGCTCGAAGACGGCACCCTGTACAAGCAGGAAGGGCGCCTGGAGTTCTCCGAAGTGGCCGTGGACGAAACCACCGGCTCGGTCACCCTGCGTGCCATCTTCCCCAACCCTGACCACACCCTGTTGCCTGGCATGTTCGTGCATGCACGGCTCAAGGCGGGCGTGAACGCCAATGCCATCCTGGCACCGCAGCAGGGCGTGACGCGCGACCTCAAGGGCGCCCCTACCGCGCTGGTGGTAAACAAGGACAACAAGGTCGAACTGCGCCAGCTCAAGGCCAGCCGTACCGTGGGCAGCGACTGGCTGATCGAGGAAGGCCTGAACCCAGGCGACCGCCTGATCACCGAAGGCTTGCAGTACGTGCGTCCAGGTGCCGAGGTCAAGGTCAGCGAAGCCACCAACGTCAAGAAGCCGGACAGCCCCAACCAGGGCAACGCAGCGAAAGCAGACGCCAAAGCGGAGTAAACCATGTCGAAGTTCTTTATTGATCGCCCGATCTTCGCCTGGGTGATCGCCTTGGTGATCATGCTGGTCGGCGCCTTGTCGATCCTGAAGTTGCCGATCAACCAGTACCCCAGCATCGCCCCACCGGCCATCGCCATTGCCGTGACCTACCCGGGCGCTTCGGCGCAAACCGTGCAGGATACGGTGGTGCAGGTGATCGAACAGCAGCTCAACGGTATCGACAACCTGCGTTATGTGTCGTCGGAAAGTAACTCCGACGGCAGCATGACCATTACTGCCACCTTCGAGCAGGGTACCAACCCCGACACCGCCCAGGTGCAGGTGCAGAACAAGCTCAACCTGGCCACCCCCTTGCTGCCGCAGGAAGTGCAGCAACAGGGTATCCGCGTCACCAAGGCCGTGAAGAACTTCCTGATGGTGATCGGTCTGGTGTCCGAAGACGGCAGCATGACCAAGGACGACCTGGCCAACTACATCGTCTCCAACATGCAGGACCCGATCTCGCGTACGGCCGGTGTGGGTGACTTCCAGGTGTTCGGCGCCCAGTACGCCATGCGCATCTGGCTCGATCCGGCCAAATTGAACAAGTTCCAGCTGACCCCGGTGGACGTCAAGACCGCCGTGGCTGCCCAGAACGTTCAGGTCTCCTCCGGCCAGCTCGGCGGCCTGCCAGCCGTGCCTGGGACGCAGCTCAACGCCACCATCATCGGCAAGACCCGCCTGCAGACTGCCGAGCAGTTCGAGAAGATCCTGCTCAAGGTCAACAACGACGGCTCCCAAGTACGCCTGGGCGATGTGGCCCAGGTCAGCCTTGGCGGCGAGAACTACGCCGTCAGCGCCCAGTTCAACGGCAAGCCCGCCTCGGGCCTGGCCGTCAAGCTGGCCACGGGCGCCAACGCACTGGATACGGCCAAGGCCTTGCGCCAGACCATCGCCGACCTGGAGCCGTTCTTCCCGCCAGGGGTCAAGGCGGTATTCCCGTATGACACCACGCCGGTGGTCACCGAATCGATCAGCGGGGTCATCCATACCCTGATCGAAGCCGTCGTGCTGGTATTCCTGGTGATGTACCTGTTCCTGCAGAACTTCCGCGCCACCATCATCACCACCATGACCGTACCGGTGGTTTTGCTGGGCACCTTCGGCATCCTTGCCGCCGCAGGCTTCAGCATCAACACCCTGACCATGTTCGCCATGGTGCTGGCCATCGGCCTGCTGGTGGACGATGCCATCGTGGTGGTGGAAAACGTCGAGCGGGTGATGTCCGAAGAAGGGCTGCCGCCCAAGGAGGCGACCAAGCGCTCCATGGAGCAGATCCAGGGCGCGCTGGTGGGTATCGCCCTGGTATTGTCGGCCGTACTGCTGCCCATGGCGTTCTTCGGGGGCTCCACTGGTGTGATCTACCGCCAGTTCTCCATCACCATCGTCTCGGCCATGGGCCTGTCGGTGCTGGTGGCGCTGGTCTTCACCCCGGCGCTGTGCGCCACCATGCTCAAGCCTTTGAAAAAGGGCCAGCACCATGAGGCCAAGGGTGGGTTCTTCGGCTGGTTCAACCGCAGCTTCGATCGCAGCGTCAACGGCTACGAGCGCAGCGTGGGGACCATCCTGCGCAACAAGATTCCGTTCCTGTTGGGCTATGCCCTGATCGTGGCCGGCATGATTTTCCTGTTCACCCGCATTCCAACCGCGTTCCTGCCCGAGGAAGACCAGGGTGTACTGTTTGCCCAGGTGCAGACGCCGGCCGGCTCCAGTGCCGAGCGTACCCAGGCAGTGGTCGACCAGATGCGTGAATACCTGCTCAAGGACGAAGCCGACACGGTGTCCTCGGTGTTCACCGTCAACGGCTTCAACTTCGCAGGCCGCGGCCAGAGCTCGGGCATGGCGTTCATCATGCTCAAGCCCTGGGGTGAGCGTACGGCGGAAAACAGCGTGTTCGGCCTTGCCCAGCGGGCGCAGCAGCACTTCTTCAGCTTCCGCGACGCCATGGTCTTCGCGTTCGCCCCACCAGCGGTGCTCGAGCTGGGTAACGCCACAGGCTTCGACGTGTTCCTGCAGGACCGCGGCGGTGTCGGCCATGCCAAGCTGATGGAGGCCCGCAACCAGTTCCTGGCCAAGGCTTCGCAAAGCAAGATCCTCAGCGGTGTACGCCCCAATGGCCTGAACGACGAACCGCAGTACCAGCTGACCATCGATGACGAGCGTGCCAGCGCCCTGGGCGTGACCATCTCGGACATCAACAACACCCTGTCGATTGCCTTCGGTGCCAGCTACGTCAACGACTTCATCGACCGCGGCCGGGTCAAGAAGGTCTACATCCAGGGCGAAGCCAATGCCCGGATGAGCCCGGAAGACCTGCAGAAGTGGTATGTGCGCAACGCCGATGGCGAAATGGTGCCGTTCTCTTCGTTCGCCAAAGGTGAATGGACCTACGGCTCGCCCAAGCTCTCGCGCTACAACGGCGTAGAAGCCATGGAAATCCTCGGTGCGCCTGCTCCTGGCTACAGTACCGGTGAGGCCATGGCCGAGGTCGAGCGCATCGCCGGCGAACTGCCAAGCGGCGTAGGTTTCTCCTGGACGGGCATGTCCTACGAGGAGAAGCTGTCTGGTTCGCAAATGCCGGCCCTGTTCGCCCTGTCGCTGCTGTTCGTGTTCCTGTGCCTGGCAGCGCTGTACGAAAGCTGGTCGATTCCGATCGCCGTGGTGCTGGTGGTGCCACTGGGCATCATCGGTGCGTTGATCGCTACCAGCCTGCGCGGGCTGTCCAATGACGTGTACTTCCTGGTCGGCCTCTTGACCACCATCGGCCTGGCGGCCAAGAACGCCATTCTGATCGTCGAGTTCGCCAAGGAATTGCACGAGCAGGGCCGCAGCCTGTACGACGCGGCGATCGAGGCGTGCCGCATGCGTTTGCGCCCGATCATCATGACCTCGCTGGCCTTCATCCTCGGCGTGGTACCGTTGACCATCGCCAGCGGCGCTGGCGCCGGCAGCCAGCACGCCATTGGTACCGGCGTGATCGGCGGCATGATCAGTGCGACCGTGCTGGCCATCTTCTGGGTACCGTTGTTCTTCGTCGCAGTGTCGTCGCTGTTCGGCAGCAAAGAGCCGAAAAAAGATGACACCCCTGAAACTCCACGTTATGAGGCTGGGCAATGACCAAGTCTTTGTTGTCCCTGGCAGTCACCGCTTTCATCCTCGGCGGCTGCTCGCTGATCCCCGACTACCAGACCCCGGAAGCACCGGTGGCTGAGCAGTGGCCGCAAGGTCCGGCCTACTCGCCCACCCAGTCGGCGGACGTCGCTGCCGCTGAACAGGGCTGGCGGCAGTTCTTCAACGACCCGGCGCTGCAGCAACTGATCCAGACCGCGCTGGTCAACAACCGGGACCTGCGCGTCGCGGCGCTGAACATCGACGCCTACCGCGCCCAGTACCGCATCCAGCGTGCGGACCTGTTCCCGGCGGTGTCGGCCAACGGCAGTGGCAGCCGTCAACGCATCCCGGCGAACATGTCGCAGACTGGCCAGTCGGGCATCACCAGCCAGTATTCGGCAACCCTGGGCGTCAGTGCCTATGAACTCGACCTGTTCGGCCGCGTGCGCAGCCTTTCGGAACAGGCGCTGGAGACCTACCTGTCCAGCGAGCAGGCGCGTCGCTCCACCCAGATCAGCCTGGTGGCGAGCGTGGCGAACGCCTATTACACCTGGCAGGCCGACCAGGCGCTGTTCAAGCTGACCGAGGAAACCCTGAAGAACTATCAGGAAAGCTACAACCTCACCCGGCGCAGCAACGAGGTGGGCGTGGCGTCGGCGCTGGACCTGAGCCAGGCCCGCACGGCTGTCGAAGGCGCCCGGGTCAAGTACTCGCAGTACCAGCGCCTGGTCGCCCAGGACGTGAACAGCCTGACTGTCCTGCTGGGGACCGGCATCCCCACCAACCTGCCTGAACCGCTGCGCCTGGACGCCGATCAACTGGCCGAAGTACCGGCAGGCCTGCCGTCGGACCTGTTGCAGCGCCGCCCTGACATCCAGGAGGCCGAGCACCTGCTCAAGGCGGCCAACGCCAACATCGGCGCTGCCCGCGCGGCCTTCTTCCCCAGCATCAGCCTGACGGCCAATGCGGGCACCTTGAGCACCGACATGGGCGGGCTGTTCAAGGGTGGGTCGGGCACCTGGCTGTTCCAGCCGCAGATCAACCTGCCGATCTTCACCGCCGGCAGCCTGAAAGCGAGCCTTGACTACGCCAAGATCCAGAAGGACATCAACGTCGCCCGCTACGAGAAGTCCATCCAGACTGCGTTCCAGGAAGTATCCGATGGGCTGGCCGCGCGCAAGACCTTCGAGGAGCAGTTGCAAGCCCAGCGGGACCTGGTGCAAGCCAACCAGGACTACTACCGCCTGGCCGAGCGTCGGTACCGTATCGGCATCGACAGCAACCTGACGTTCCTCGACGCCCAGCGCAACCTGTTCAGTGCGCAGCAGGCGCTGATCGGTGACCGCCTTTCGCAGCTGACCAGCGAAGTCAACCTGTACAAGGCACTCGGTGGCGGCTGGTACGAGCGCACCGGGCAGGCCAATCAGCAGGCCTCGGTACAGACGCCCCGCGGCTGATACCCGCCCGCTTGCTCACCACCCGCCAGGCCTCGACAGACGCGGTGGGTGATGAGCAAGGCGCGGCCCTGGCATTCGCCAGGCTGATGATGATGGTGACCACAGCTATCCTGAGCTATATCGGGCACACCCCGGCAAGCCCACCAGGAGGCAGCACCATGAGCACCCTCGCCGAGCACCTGATCCGCTACGCGGGCTATCACCGCGACCCACGCAACATCGTCACTCATTTCGTCGGCATACCCCTGATCGTCCTGTCCGTGGCCATCCTATTGTCTCGGCCAGGCGGGTCGCTGGGCGGCATTTGGCTGTCTCCTGCCCTGCTTGTCTCGGCGGCGGCCACCTGGTTCTACCTGCGCCTGGAGCTTCGCTTCGGCCTGGTGATGGGCGCCCTGTTGGGCCTGTGCCTGTGGTTAGGTCACCTGCTGGCGGTGCAGACCACGGCGCTGTGGCTGTCGGTGGGCGTGGGTGCGTTCGTGGTGGGCTGGATCATCCAGTTCGTCGGTCATCATTACGAGGGGCGCAAGCCAGCGTTCGTCGATGACATCAGCGGCTTGATCATCGGGCCGCTGTTCGTGGTGGCCGAAGCGGCCTTCATGATGGGCCTGTGCCCTGCCCTCAAGCGTCAGATCGAGCGCGCCGCCGGCCCGGTGGCGGTGCGTAAGGCCGTGCGGCAGTGACAACCTCGACAGGCCGTCCCGATACCGCGGACGGCCCGCCGCGCTTCACGCTCTGTGTCGAGCTCGTCAATGATCGTGGTGCAGGTACTTGGCTTGTTTTGGCAAGCGCAGGCTGAACAGGAAAGCGATGGCCATCATGGCGGTCACGTACCAGTAGAACGTGTTTTCCATGCCCAAGGTCTTGAGCCCCAGGGCCACGTACTCCGCCGACCCGCCAAACACGGCGTTGGCCACCGCGTAGGCAAGCCCCACGCCCAAGGCCCGCACCTGGGGCGGGAACATTTCGGCTTTCACCAGACCACTGATGGAGGTGTAGAAGCTGACGATGCACAACGCCAGGCTCACCAGCACGAACGCCATGAAGGGGCTGCTGACCGTCTTGAGCGCCATGAGCAATGGCACCGTGAACACCGTGCCCAGCGCGCCGAACAACAGCATGGAGTTACGCCGGCCGATGCGGTCGGACAGCATGCCGAAGAACGGCTGCATCACCATGAACAGGAACAGCGCCCCGGTCATTGCGTAGCTGGCGTGCTTGGCGGTCATGCCAGCCGTGTTGACCAGGTACTTCTGCATGTAGGTGGTAAAGGTGTAGAAGATCAGCGAGCCGCCAGCGGTGTAGCCCAGCACCGTGATGAAGGCCGCCAGGTGATTGCCGAACAAACTGCGGATACTGCCGGCGTCCTTGTCCTGGCGCGTTTCTGCGCTGCTGGTTTCGTGCAGGGAGCGGCGCAGCATCAAGGAGATGACGGCAGCGATCGCACCGACCACGAAGGGAATTCGCCAGCCCCAGGCGCGCAGTTCGTCTTCGGTCAGCAACTGCTGCAGGATCACCACCACCAATACTGCCAGCAACTGGCCGCCAATCAGGGTCACGTACTGGAACGATGCAAAGAAGCCCCGCTGCCCACGCAGCGCCACTTCGCTCATGTAGGTCGCCGTGGTGCCGTATTCCCCCCCCACCGACAGGCCCTGAATCAAGCGCGCCAGCAGCAGCAATGCCGGCGCCCATGTGCCAATGCTGGCGTAAGTGGGCAGGCAGGCGATGGCCAAGGACCCGAAGCACATCATCAGTACCGAGATCATCAGCGAGTTCTTGCGACCGTGGCGGTCGGCCAGACGGCCGAAGATCCAGCCGCCGATAGGCCGCATCAGAAAGCCCGCGGCAAACACACCAGCGGTATTGAGCAGTTGCACGGTCGGGTCATCTGAAGGAAAGAACGCCGGAGCAAAATAGATGGCGCAGAAGGCATAGACATAGAAGTCGAACCATTCCACCAGGTTGCCTGAAGAGGCGCCGACGATGGCGAAGATGCGTTTGCTACGCTCCTCGCCAGTGTAGTGAGGGGTGGTCATGTCAGTCGTGCTCCTGGAGGAATACAAGGTAAGTCTAGACATACCTGGTTACACAGTCGTTCCGCGTGGTGTGCAATCAAGTGCAGCGAGGCGCTGCCGGCTGCCCTCATCTCTGAGGCACCCGGGCGCAGGCTCCCTCAAAGCCGTTCAATGGCCAGCGCCAGCCCTTGACCGACACCTACGCACATCGTGGCCAAGCCTTTGCGCCCTCCTGTGCGCTCAAGGTGGTGCAGCGCCGTCAGTACCAGGCGCGCACCACTCATGCCCAGCGGGTGGCCCAGTGCGATGGCACCGCCGTTGGGGTTGACCTGGGGCGCATCGTCCGCCACCCCTAGCCCGCGAAGAACGGCCAGCCCCTGGCTGGCGAAGGCCTCGTTGAGTTCAATGACATCGAATGCGCTGATGTCGATGCCCAGTCGCTCGATCAGCTTGCGTACCGCAGGCACCGGCCCGATGCCCATGACCCGCGGGGCCACCCCCGCACTGGCCATGCCCAGTACCTTGGCGCGAGCGGTCAGGCCATGGGTGTGCACGGCCTCGGCAGACGCCAGGATCATCGCTGCCGCGCCATCGTTGACCCCCGATGCATTGCCCGCCGTCACCGTTTTGCCCACGCCATTGACGGGGTTGAGCCTGGCCAAGGCCTCAAGGGTGGTATCGGGTCGCACGTGCTCATCGTGCTCTACCCAGGTCTCACCCTTCTTGTGCGCGACGCACACCGGCACGATTTCCTCGGCGAAAAACCCGGCAGCTTGCGCCGCTGCGGCCTTGTGCTGACTGCGCAAGGCAAACGCATCCTGGTCGGCGCGGGAGATGCCATGGTCGTCAGCTACGTTGTCCGCCGTCTGCGGCATGGCATCCACGCCGTATTGCGCTTTCATGAGCGGGTTGACGAAACGCCAGCCGATGGTGGTGTCTTCCAGTTGCATGGTGCGTGAATAAGCGCTTTGCGCTTTGCCCATGACAAACGGCGCTCGCGACATCGACTCCACGCCGCCCGCGATGGCCAGCTCCATTTCGCCACAGGCGATGGCGCGGAACGCCGCGCCGACGGCCTCCATGCCCGAAGCGCACAAGCGGTTGAGGGTGACACCCGGCACGCATTCAGGCAGCCCGGCCAGCAGCAACGCCATGCGTGCCACGTTACGGTTGTCTTCGCCCGCCTGATTGGCACAACCGAAAAACACCTCGTCCAGGTGCGCCCAGTGCACACCCGGGTTGCGCGCGATCAATGCCTTGAGCGGTACCGCCGCCAGGTCGTCAGCCCGGATGCTGGCAAGGGCGCCACCAAACCGGCCAATGGGCGTGCGTACGGCATCACAAATATAGACCTCGCGCATCTTGCGTCTCCTGCAGTGACCATGGGCGCCGGCGATACAGGCACAATCGGGTCACTGCAACCTGTCCGCCGGGTGGGCATCAGGTTAGGGACAAAGGCGGGGCCGTCACAATTAGCTCAAGGCTGAACTGGGCGATTATCGAACGCTTTGTCAGCAGGCTGTAATGATCCTAAAGCCTTCGCGCTTAACCAAACAGCTGATGGCTAAGCTCTTGGCTGGCTTCCAGCAGTACGGGAAGAAACCGCTGCTCCAGTTCACTGCGCGGTACACGCCCGACGTGGGTACTGACGTTCAGCGCTGCCAATACCTGGCCTGAGGCGTCGTAGACGGGCACGGCCACCGAGCGCAGGCCTTGTTCGAGTTCCTGGTCGACCACGCACCATCCCTGGCTACGCACTTGCTCGATGCAGGCGAACAGCGACGGGGCGTCGTGCAGGGTACGGCTGGTGCGGGCCTGGAGGTCGGCACGATCGAAGTATTCGCGCAAGCTGGTGTCGTCCATGGCCGCCAGGAGGATGCGGCCCATGGACGTGCAATACGCCGGGAGCCGTCCACCGACCGACAGGTCTACCGAGATCAGGCGCTCTACCGTCGCCGAGCGGGCGATGTACAGAATGTCGTCCCCTTCGAGGGTCGCCATGTTGGCCGCCTCGTGCAACTGGTCGCTGATACGGTCCAGGTAAGGCTGCGCGGAAATGGCCAGGGGTGTCGATGACAGGTACGCATGGCCGAGCGTCAGCACTTTGGGCAGCAAGGAGTAGGTACGCCCGTCGGTGGTCGCGTAGCCCAGCTTCATCAGCGTATGCAGGCATCGGCGCACTGCCGCCCGAGGTATTTCGGTGCGATGGCTGATTTGCGCGATGGTCAGGTGCCGCTTGCGTTCCTGAAATGCCTGTATGACGGCAAGCCCACGCGCCAGGGAGGTCATGAAGTCAGGATCGCCGGTGAACGCCTGAATGCGTTTGGCCGGCGATGCCACGATTGGCGGGGCCAGGGCGGGTGCCGGACTGCGTGCTGCTTCGGGCAGAGCACTGTCACGGGCTGTTTTATCGTCATTCATCGCACACCTCAACAAAATCGCCGACTTGTGCGATTATCGAACAACCGGCCGATAATCGCAATTGACCGGCGACACGTTTGCTTATACCTTTCCAGTGCCACTTGTGGCTTCTTTGGAGAGACTGGTCAGGTACCCACCGTAGAAGTCCCAGGCAACGGCCCTGCCAATTGGTGGGGCCGTTTTGTTTTTGCGGTGTGCATCACGTGCGATATCGAACTTTCACACGTTGTGGTTTTCTTAATATCGACATGTCTTTGATTGCCCGTCGGGCCAATCCCATCACACTGGCCTTATTCGAGTGTTGATATACTCCGGTCGTCTAGTTGGACGACGCGTCGATCCAGGTCCCGCCGGCAAGTTAAGTGTCGATATCGTCTAACGGTTTACGCCGACAGGGCGGTCCTCTTTCCAATTCAATTCAGGTACTGCATGTGACAAAAGAAGAACTGCGCGCAGAACTCGAGCGCCAGGCTGAGCGTTTCAAGGATGTGTATGGCGGCGAAGTGACCACCTATGCGGCACAGCCGGAACCGGAACGCAAACCCTGGCGCAAACGCGCCAACATGCGCGACCAGGCGTTCAGCCAGGAGCTGGAACGCATGGAGAAGGAATTGCGCAGCGCTAACCCCTAGCCCTTTGCCCAATCGTCAAAGCGCTAGGGGTGCCCAGAGCGCGTAATTGCTCTGGCGCAATGGTTGTAATGGAATTTCACAAATTTCATACGCGCGTTTAAAACGATTAACCGCCTCACCTTCCGCGCATTTTGCTGATTTTTCGCTGACGTTGAACACATTTGGCTTCGATAATGTTGACCGACCTGCAGTGGCAGACGGCAATTTCTGACCTGGGCGACATGATCAGCGGCTGCCGCGGGTGCATCGATTGCCAACGTTTTCTGGCATAATCCGGCCCCCCTACGACCGCCAGACAACCTTCATGATCGATTTATTCAGCGGACTGGATGCCTGGGTATTGGTGAGCTTGCTGCTCGCCTTGACCTTCGTGCTCGCCTTCGAGTTCATCAATGGCTTTCATGACACCGCCAACGCGGTAGCCACCGTCATCTACACCAAAGCCATGCCACCACACCTGGCCGTGTTCTTCTCCGGCGTGTTCAACTTCCTTGGCGTTCTGCTGGGTGGGGTCGGGGTGGCTTATGCCATCGTGCACCTGCTTCCGGTAGAGCTGCTGATCAATGTGAACACCGGGCACGGCCTGGCCATGGTCTTCTCGCTGCTGGCCGCAGCCATTACCTGGAACCTGGGCACCTGGTACTTCGGTATTCCTGCGTCCAGTTCGCATACCCTGATCGGCTCGATCCTGGGCGTGGGCCTGGCCAACGCGCTCATCAACGACATTCCGCTGGGTGACGGCGTCAATTGGCAGAAAGCCATCGATATCGCCATGTCCCTGGTGGTTTCGCCGATCGCCGGGTTTGCCGTGGCCGCGCTGGTCCTGCTTGGCCTGAAATGGTGGCGCCCGCTGTCGAAGATGCACAAGACGCCTGAGCAACGCCGCAAACTGGACGACAAGAAGCACCCGCCTTTCTGGAATCGTCTGGTGCTGGTGATTTCGGCCATGGGCGTGAGCTTCGTGCACGGCTCCAATGACGGTCAGAAAGGCATTGGCCTGATCATGCTTGTATTGATCGGCATCGTACCGGCCAAGTTCGTGCTCGACCTGAACAGCACCACCTACCAGATCGAACGCACCCGTGATGCCACGTTGCACATGAGCCAGTTCTACGAGCGCAACGCTGCCACGCTGGGCGAATTCCTGGCGCTGGGCAAGGCCAAGGCCAGTGACCTGCCTGAACAGTTCAGCTGCAATCCCCAGCAGACCGAGCCGACCATCGCCGCGCTGCAGTCCTCGCTGCAGGGCGTGACCGACTACCGGGCCCTGGACGCGGACAAGCGTGTAGAAGTACGCCGTTACCTGCTGTGCCTGGACGACACCGCGAAAAAGGTTGGCAAGTTGCCGGGCCTGGATGCGCGTGAAAAGTCCGACCTGGAAAAGCTGCGCAAGGACCTGACCGCCACCACTGAGTACGCTCCGTTCTGGGTGATCGTGGCCGTTGCCCTGGCCCTGGGCCTGGGCACCATGGTTGGCTGGCGCCGCGTGGTGTTGACCGTCGGCGAGAAGATTGGCAAACAGGGCATGACCTATGCCCAGGGCATGTCGGCGCAGATCACCGCGGCCTGCGCCATTGGCATGGCCAACGTGTTCGCGCTGCCGGTTTCCACCACGCATGTGCTGTCTTCCGGCGTTGCCGGCACCATGGTCGCCAACAAAAGCGGCCTGCAGGGCGGTACGGTGAAGACCATCCTGATGGCGTGGGTGCTGACCCTGCCCGCCTCGATGGGGCTTGCCGCCGGCCTGTTCTGGTTGGCGTCCAAGGCAATCGGCTGACCTCAGCCCATAGAAAAAGGCGCCGTCGGGCGCCTTTTTTATGGGCGATGGTTTCACACCGCGCAGCTACTTCTTTTTCCCGCCCAGCAACGAGCCCATCAGCCCGCGCACCAGCTGCCGCCCCAGTTGATTGGCAGCCTGACGCATCGCCGACTTGATCGCCTGCCCGGCCGCGCCTTGCAGAAATTCGCCCGCCTTTTCAGCGAAACTGCTGTCATCAGCCTTGGGTTGCGGCGCGGGCTCCACCGCTTCGCCCTTGCGTTGGTTGAGCCTTTCGTAAGCCGACTCCCGGTCTATGGGTTTGTCATAACGGCCAACCAAGGGGGACCGCGCAATCAGTGCACTGCGCTCGGCCTCACTCAACGGGCCGATGCGCGATTGCGGCGGGGCGACCAGCACCCGCTGCACACTGGCAGGTGTTCCCTTGTCCTCAAGCGTGCCGACCAAGGCCTCGCCAATACCCAACTCGGTCAGCGAGGACAACGCATCGAATGAAGGGTTGGGGCGAAAGCCCTCGGCTACGGCGCGTAGCGCCTTCTGCTCCTTGGCCGTATACGCCCGCAAGCCATGCTGGATTCGCAGGCCCAACTGGGCAAGGACTGCATCGGGCAGGTCGGCTGGGGACTGGGTGACGAAATACACCCCGACCCCTTTTGAGCGAATCAGCCGCACCACCTGCTCCAGGCGGTCTTGCAAGGCCTTGGGCGTGTCCTTGAACAGCAGGTGCGCTTCATCGAAGAACAGCGCCAGCACCGGTTTTTCGGCATCACCACGCTCGGGCAGTTGCTCGAACAGTTCGGCCAGCAGCCACAGTAGAAACGTGGCGTAGACCTTGGGTGCCTCATGCACCAGGCGGCTGGCATCGAGCAAATGGATGCGCCCTCGCCCATCCGGGTCGGGCCGCAGAATGTCTTCGAGCTGCAATGCCGGCTCACCAAACAACGCCTCTGCCCCCTGCTGCTCCAGGGTGGCCAGCCGGCGCAGCAACGCCTGCACGGACGCGCCGGTAACCAGCGCACTGTCTTCGCCCAGCACCTGCGGGTTGTCCTTCAGGTGGCCAAGCAGCGCTTTGAGGTCCTTGAGGTCCAGCAACAGCAAGCCTTCGCGATCGGCCACCTTGAAACTGGCATACAGCGCCGCCTGTTGGCTATCGGTGAGCTCAAGCAAGTTGCCTAGCAGCAAAGGCCCCATTTCGCTGATCGTGGTACGCAACGGATGCCCCGACTGGCCCGCGATGTCCCACACGCTGACTGGGTAGGCCTGTGGCTGGTGGTGCAACCAAGGCATCCCTGCGATGCGCTCGGCCACCTTGCCCTCAGGCGCGCCTTTGGCGCCTAGCCCACACAGGTCGCCCTTGACGTCGGCCGCGAACACCGCCACGCCGGCATCACTGAAAGCCTCGGCCAAGTGTTGCAGGGTCACGGTCTTGCCGGTACCGGTGGCCCCCGCCACCAACCCGTGCCGGTTGGCAAGCCGCATCGCTTGCCCTACGGGCTGGCCATCAGGGCTTGATCCTACAACGATAAATGAAGATTCCGACATCTCTTTAATCCTCTGCTCAAGCTTTGTCTTACTTCGGCCGATACCTCTGGGTGATATTCGCCTTACTCAGAGAGAACAACCGAAAAAGGACTTTTCGGGATGTTGCACTGGCTGGGCCCTACAGCTGCGAACGCCTGATACAAAACCTTAGCGGACCCGATGATTTCATGAACAAAAGCCTTCGTTTCAGCCACAAGATTCTGCTGGCAGCATCACTGATCGTGATCCTCGCATTCAGCCTGTTCACCCTCTACAACGACTACCTGCAGCGTAATGCGATTCGCGAGGACCTTCAGGACTACCTGGCTGAGATGGGCGCCTCTACGTCGACCAACATCCGCAGTTTGTTCGAGGGACGTATCAAACTGGTCGAGAACCTGGCGCAGAATATCGCCCAGCAACCGGCCAATGCTGAAACCCTGATGGGCCAGCAGGCGCTGATATCGAGTTTCCTTACCGTTTACCTGGGCAGGGTCGATGGCAGCTTCAGCGTGCGCCCGGATGCAAAGATGCCTGACGGGTACGATCCCCGCACACGCCCCTGGTACAAGGATGGCATGAGTGCCAGCGGCACCCTGCTGACCGAACCCTACATCGACATGACCACCAACAAGATGGTGATCGGCATCCTCGACAAGGTGGCCGATTCGGTGGGAGTGGTCGGTGGTGACCTGGCACTGGACGGCCTGGCGCAAATCATCAACTCGCTGAACTTCGGCGGCATGGGGTATGCCTTCCTGGTAAACGACCAAGGCAAGATCCTGGTCCACCCGGATCAAGGCCTGGTGATGAAATCATTGTCAGACCTGTTCCCCGAGCGCACACCGAAGCTCACCCCTGAGCTGACCGAAGTGCAAAGTGACGGCCATGCCCGCCTGCTGACGTTCACACCGGTGACCGGCTTGCCTTCGGCCAACTGGTACATCGGCCTGTCGGTGGACAAGGACAAGGCCTTCGCGATGCTCAGCACGTTCCGCACCTCCGCCGTGATCGCCACCGTGGTGGCCGTGGTGATCATCATCGCCCTGCTGGGGCTGCTGATCCGTGTGCTGATGCAGCCGCTGCACACCATGACACGGGCCATGGAGGACATCGCCGAGGGCGAAGGCGACCTCACCAAGCGCCTGCGCATCCACCATCACGACGAGTTCGGCATCCTGGGCAACGCCTTCAACCGCTTCGTCGAGCGTATCCACGGCTCGATCCGTGAAGTGTCCTCGGCCACCGAGCAGGTGAACGAAGTCGCGTTGCGTGTGATCAGTGCGTCCAATTCGTCGATGACCAATTCCGACGAACAATCCAACCGCACCAACAGCGTGGCGGCCGCCATCAACGAGCTGGGCGCTGCCGCCCAGGAGATCGCCGGCAATGCGGCGCAGGCTTCTCAGCATGCAAGTTCTGCACGGCGTCTGGCTGAAGAAGGCCAGCAAGTGGTCGATCGCAACATCGCCGCCATGAACCGGCTTTCCGACTTGATCGTGACGTCCAGCGCCCACATCGAGACGCTCAACAGTAAAACCGTCAACATCGGCCAGATTCTCGAAGTGATCACCAGCATTTCCCAGCAGACCAACCTGCTGGCGCTCAACGCCGCCATCGAGGCCGCGCGTGCCGGTGAAGCGGGTCGTGGTTTCGCAGTGGTGGCCGACGAAGTGCGTAACCTGGCCCATCGCACCCAGGAATCCGCGCAGCAGGTCCAGGGCATGATCGAGGAGCTGCAAGTGGGCGCCCGCGAGTCGGTCGATACCATGGACCAGAGCCAGCGCCATAGCCTGGACAGTGTGCAGATCGCCAACCAGGCCGGTGAGCGGCTGGACAGTGTCACCGTGCGCATTGGCGAAATCGATGGCATGAACCAGTCCGTGGCCACGGCCACCGAGGAGCAGACGGCCGTGGTCGAAGCCATCAATATGGATATCAACGAAATCAACATGCTCAATCAGGAAGGCGTCGAAAACCTGCAGGCGACGCTGCGTGCCTGTTCCGATTTGGAACAGCAGGCCAGCCGTCTGAAACACCTGGTCGGCACCTTCCGTATCTGAAGCCGGCACCGACCCGCCGAGCGCCTTTGCCTGGCGCTCGGCTGCCGGGCGATCAACCGCACAAGCTGATCGAACAAACTATCCTTCTGAAAGGTCAACTTCATGGCATGTCAACGCCGGTTTCGTTACCGCGCGATGACAGACCCGAAAGACGATCCCGGAGGGATGCAGATCGTGCACATTGCCGACATCACCATGTTCTACGCCCCGGCCAGCGGCGGCGTACGCACTTACCTTGATGCCAAACACCACCGCCTGGATGCCCTACAAGGTGTCCGTCACAGCCTGTTGATCCCCGGCGCCAGCGCTCGGCATGAAGGCGGTGTCTATCATGTGCCTGCACTACCCCTGCCCTTTGGCAAAGGCTACCGCTTTCCGGTACGCCTGGCGCCATGGTGCAACACGCTGCGCACGCTAAAGCCAGACCTGATCGAGGTCGGCGACCCGTACCTGACCGCCTGGGCGGCGCTTGAAGCGCGCCGTCAGCTGGACGTACCGGTCATTGGTTTCTATCACTCCGACCTGCCGCTGTTGGTGAGCAACCGCATGGGTAATTGGTTCACGCCCAACGTCGAGGCCTATGTCAGCAAGTTGTATGGCAATTTCGACCGCGTGCTCGCACCGAGCAAGGTCATGGCAGACAAGCTCCGCCGCCTGGGGGTACGTGATGTTCACGTGCAGCCGCTGGGCGTGGACCTGGAAACCTTCAACCCCGCACGCCGCGATCCACAGGTGCGGGCCGAACTGGGCATCGCCGACACCTGCCGGCTGCTGATCTATGCAGGCCGAGGCTCTCGGGAGAAGAACCTGCCCGTGCTGCTCGACTGCATGCGGCAGCTGGGGCGCGGGTATCACCTGCTGCTGGTGGGGTCCAACATGCCCGCCAATGTGCCCGACAACGTCAGCGTGATCGGCCAGTTCTGCCCACCTGACCAGGTGGCTCGCCTGATGGCCAGCGCCGACCTGTTGGTGCATGCCGGCGACCAGGAAACCTTCGGCCTGGTCATCCTCGAAGCCATGGCCAGTGGCACGCCCGTGGTTGCAGTGCGTGCCGGCGCCTTCGGCGAAATCGTCAACGACCAGTGCGGGCGCTTGTGCCAACCCAATGATGCCCGGGCAATGGCCCTGGCGGTGCGCGAGGCGTTCGAAGCCGGGGCGCGCAAGCTCGGTGCACAGGCCAGGCGACATGTAGAGCAGCATTACTCATGGGACAACGTGGTCAATGGCCTGCTTGAGCATTACCAGGCTGTACTTGGCCATCAACAGCAGGTGCGGGCACATGCTTGAGTCCGGTACCCGTTCCCGTAGCGTGATGCTGGTGCTGCATGATGTGGCCCCAGAGACGTGGCCAGATTACGAGCCGTTCGTGCAGGCGGTCGATGCATTGGGTAACGTGCCCATGACCTGGCTGGTGGTGCCCGACTTTCATCGGCGCAACCTGCTGACTCAGTCTCCCGGCTTCTGCCAGTTGCTCGATCGCCGTCTGGCCGCGGGTGACGAGCTGGCCCTGCACGGTTACGCCCATGCCGATGAGGGCCCCACGCCGCGTACGCCCGTGGACTACTTCATGCGGCGGATCTATACCCATGAAGGCGAGTTCTACGCGCTGGACGAACACCAGGCCATCGCCCGGCTACAAGACGGCCTGGCGTTGTTCGACCGTCAAGGCTGGCCTGTAGCAGGCTTCGTGGCCCCCGCGTGGTTGATGAGCCAGGGCACGCGGCAAGCGCTGCGCCAACTGCCGCTCAAATACACCAGCACCCCGCAGCACCTCTATCGCCTGCCGGACTTTACCGCCATCGATGCACCCGGTTTGGTCTGGAGCGCGCGCAGCGCCTGGCGCCGTGGTGTGTCGCGGGTGCTCAGCGACTGGCAATGTCGACGCTGGCAAGGTGCTAACACCCTGCGCCTGGGGCTGCACCCGGTGGACATGCGCCATCAATACTCACGGGACTACTGGCTGCGCACCCTTGAAAAACTGATCGAAGACGGGCGCGAACCCTTGACCAAGTCAGCCTGGCTGGAGCGGCAGGTGGCAGCATGAACCGCTGGCTGCTGCTGGGCTTGGCGCTGCTGGGCGCAGCGTTGGTGCCGGCACTGTTGGGCGGCAGCGAACTGCTGCCCAAGCTGAGCCGCTTCGACCCGCAGCTGTTGATGACGCTGGTGGGCATGATTCTGCTGTGCTGGGTGATCAACGCCTGCCGGATGCGCCTGCTGCTAGGCGATCAGGCAGTGCGCGTGTCGCGGGTGCGCACCTTGGGTGTGGTCATGGCCACCGAATTCGCCATCTGTACCACTCCAGGTGGTGGCGGCGGTCCCCTGACCCTGATGGCCTTGCTGGCCCGCGAGGGCATCAGCGCAGCCCGCAGCGGCGCGGTGTTCGCGATGGATCAGCTCAATGACTTGGTGTTTTTCTTCTGCGCCATGCTGGCGATCGCCGGCTATGCGTTGTTTCACAGCCTGGGGCGCAGCCAGGAAAGCATGTTGCTGGGCAGTGCGGCACTGCTGTGCGCGGCGCTGGCAGGCGTGGTGGCGTTGCTGCGCTACCGGCGCAAGGTGATGCGGCTGAATGGCAGGCTGCTGCAGCGCCTGGGTACCAGCGCACCGCGCAAACGGCGCTGGGCCCGTAAGCTGCTTCGTTTCGTGCAGGCACTGGCGCAAACCTGGCAGCTACCCAAGCGCACCCTGTTTCTGGTGTTCAGCCTGACGTGCGTCCACTGGGGGCTGCGCTTTAGCGTGCTGTACCTAGTGGTCAAGGGCCTGGGCGTGGAGCTGGCCTGGATCCCCAGTTTCCTGGTCCAGATGCTCTCGCTCAGCGCCGGTCAGTTCAGCATGATGCCTGGCGGCGCAGGCGCTGCCGAGCTGACCTCGGCCAGCCTGCTGACACCCATGGTGGGCAGCTCGACGGCGGCAGCGGCGATCCTGATCTGGCGCGCAATCACTTACTACCTGTATCTGCTCGCCGGAGGGCCTGTGTTCGTGTGCCTGCTGGCACGTCCGCTGCTGGAGCGCTGGCGGCGTCAGGTGGGTTGAGCGCTTGCCAAAGCGCAGCGGCACCGGGGAAGTCGGTGCCGTCGGTGTCCTGCAACGCGTCTGGATCGTAGCGGGCCAGGCAACCCTGGCCCACTACAGGGGGTGGAGAGGCTGTAGGCGTACCGCGCCGTCCCATTGGTCGATCCTCACGTTGCTCAAGAGGGTTGATAGCAGCCCTGCTATCAGTCGAACACCACTGTCTTGTTGCCGTGCACCAGAACCCGGTCTTCCAGGTGATAGCGCAGGCCGCGGGCCAGCACCATTTTCTCCACGTCGCGCCCGAAGCGGACCATGTCCTCGATGCTGTCGGCATGGGTAACCCGCACCACGTCCTGCTCGATGATGGGGCCGGCGTCCAGCTCTTCGGTCACGTAGTGGCAGGTCGCACCGATCAGCTTCACGCCACGCAGCGCCGCCTGATGGTACGGCTTGGCGCCGACGAACGATGGCAGGAAGCTATGGTGGATGTTGATGACCTTCTCAGCATAGTCCTGGCAGAGTTGCGGCGGCAGAATTTGCATGTACCGCGCCAGCACGACCACATCGGCTGCGTGTTCCTGCACCAGGCGTGACACCTCGGCAAACGCCGGGGCTTTATCCTTGGGGTCTACTGGAACGTGGAAGAACGGAATACCGTGCCACTCGACCATGCTGCGCAGGTCGTCGTGGTTGGAAATGACGCAGGGAATGTCGCAATCGAGCTCATCGCTGTGCCAGCGGTGCAGCAGGTCGGCCAGGCAGTGGGATTCGCGGCTGGCCATCAGCACGACGCGCTTTTTCTGGGCAGAATCGGTCACGCGCCAGGTCATGGAGAACTCTTCGGCGATGGGCGCGAACGCTTCGCGGAACGCCTCGATACCGAAGGGCAGCGACTCGGCGCGAATTTCATGACGCATGAAGAACCAGCCAGTCTGCTCGTCGGAGTGATGGCTGGCTTCGGTGATCCAGCCGTTGTACAAGGCCAGGAAATTACTGACTTTCGCCACGATGCCGACACGGTCGGGGCAAGCGATCACCAGACGGTAGGTGCGCATGAATAAGACTCCAGAACTCGCAAAGGCGCTTATTCTAGCGGCACGCTGAGAAAAACGCAGTAATGATTGCGACGTGCTGCATAGGGCCGCTGTGCCTATCAGGCGGGAATCTTCCGACAAGGTTTATGGATGAAACGGCAACCTATGTAAATTTTTGTTCACGTGGAGAATTAGTGTCACAGCTAATCAACTGTTAATACATCAATCATATGTTTACTTGCGAGAATTGCCTGTTTACTATTGCTCCACACATTTCCGAACACGCATTAAGGAACACTCCATGTCCCTGATCAACGAGTACCGTGCTACCGAAGAAGCCATCAAGGAACTTCAGGCCCGCCTGGCCAACCTGTCTCAGGATGACAAGCTGAAAAAAGAACTGGAGTTCGAAGGCAAACTGCGCACCCTGATGGGCGAATATTCCAAGTCGCTGCGTGACATCATTGCCCTGCTCGACCCTGATGCCAAGATGAGCAAACTGCCGCGTGGCGCCGTGAAAACCACTGGCACCAAACGCGCGCGCAAGGTCAAGCAATACAAAAACCCGCACAACGGTGAAGTCATCGAAACCAAAGGTGGCAACCACAAAACCCTGAAAGAGTGGAAAGCTCAATGGGGCGGTGACGAGGTAGAAAGCTGGGCAACCCTGCTGGACTGATTGTCCATTGCTCGCTATTTGATATACGTAAAAAACGCCGGTTAATAACCGGCGTTTTTTTATGGGCTTTCAATTGACGGCAAACCGCGTTTGCAACGCGTTGGCATGCAGTTGCCAGGCTGTCAGCACTTGCTGTCCTGCTTCACCCGCGCCAGGCCAGGCTGCGGCCAGGGCCTGGGCGAAATCACCCAGGGTATTGGGCGCACCCCAGCGGGGGTCAGTCAGACGTTGCCTACAAAAATCCTGCCATCGCGCCCTGTCTTCATCGTTCAAGGTGTCGGGAAAGTTACGTGCACGGTAGCGAAAGAGCAATTCGGCCAAGCGTGGATCATCGAACATCCACTGCCCGGCGCCCAACTGGGCGGGCGCCAGCGAACGCACTTGATCGCATAACCGCCGGTCACGCTCGCCGAGAAACCGCTCATACAATTGCTGTTCAGGATCGTCACTGGCCGCAAAACCGTCTTGCGTATAAATAGGTGCCAGTTTTTCCTGCCATTGATCCTGTTGACGGACCAATGCCTCGGCGCGTCGTTGTAATGCGTCCAGGTCAATCCCCAGACGCGCTTGATCAGCCGGTCGTAATACAGAAAGGGGCGCCACCACCGGGCAGCGGTTGATCTGGATGAGTTTGAGCGGTACAGGGAGCTCGCCTTCGCCAAGGGCTTCTCGACGGGTATAGAGCCGCTGGCGCAAAGTTTCGGCGCGCTCTTCAATCAGCGGCAGGGTTTGCTGATGCAGATCGCAAACAATCAATGCATTGCGGTTTTTAGGGTGCCAGGCCAAAGGCAACACGACGCCCAAGTAATGACGCGCAGCACTGAAACGTCCAGAAATATGCACCATCGGCTGCAGCAGCCGTATCTGCTCCATGACCTTGTGCTTGCTGCGAAGCTGAAACAACCAGTCGTACAACTTTGGCTGCTTCTCGCGTATCAGCCGGGCAAGGGCAATGGTCGCCCGAACATCGGAGAGTGCCTCGTGTGCGTGGCCATGTTCGAGGTCGTTGGCCTTGCTCAACAACTCAAGGCGCAGACTGATGCGCCCTTCCTGCTGGGGCCATTGAATGCCATCGGGACGCAACGCGAACGCGGTCCTGACGATATCGATCAGGTCCCAGCGACTGTTACCGCCCTGCCACTCGCGTGCGTAAGGGTCGAAGAAGTTGCGGTATAGGCTGTAGCGCGTGACTTCGTCGTCGAAACGCAGCGTGTTGTAGCCGGCACCGCAGGTACCGGGTTGCGCCAGTTCGGCATGCACGCGCGCCATGAACTCGGCCTCGCCGAGCCCTTTTTCGGCCAACTGTTGCGGCGTGACGCCCGTCACCAGGCAGGCAGCAGGATGCGGCAATATGTCATCCGACAAGCGGCAATAGAGGTTGATCGGTTCGGCGATTTCATTCAGGTCGAGGTCGGTACGCACCCCTGCCATCTGCACGGGCCGGTCGCAGCGCGGGTTGATGCCGGTGGTTTCGTAGTCATGCCAGAAAATGCTTGAAGTCACAGGGCCGTCCTGTTGCAGGTTCGCCCTGATTCTAACGCGTTGAGCCGGGCCTGACGTCGGGCCAATGAAGCGACTTGGGGCCAGTAGGCCGTGCTACACAGCCCCTACTGACCCGGACCGATCTCATGGACGGGCGTCAGCAATCGGCAATACCGACCTGTCAAACCGAGGTAGAGGAGGCGCGAAAACTGAAGTACTCCTGCAAGGAGCGCACAAAGTCGTCGTATTCGCGAGGCGCCTGCAACAACATGAAGCCCGAATCGTAGTACCCAGGCGTCTGGTCCTCGCGGCACCACAGACAACTGGCCGTAAGGTTGACGAACTGATGCCCACCCCCCGTCAACGGCAGGCGCAACTGCAATTCGTAATCGGGGCCCACCATGACCGGCAGCTCGCTGATCAGCATCATGCCATTTTCAGAGGCATTGCCCAGCTGGCCCATCTCCTGCCCATTGAAGCGATTGAATACCTTCAGGACAAAGGGCAACTGGTGGCGGTCGATATGTCGTTTATTGAATAGCGTCAAGGTCAGTCCGTCCGCGATGCCAGGAACGCCTGGTACTGGCGGTTGTTGTATCAGTTGAGTTACAGGTTAGCGCACGCTGCGACAAATCTCCCCGTCAATACAGCACACCTTGGCATTAGCGCCAAGGTACGCTCGTCGCTGGCCTGGTCACGGCCGGCTCGCCACCCCGGTAATGACCCAGCTTCTCCAATGTTTGCAGACGCGCCTGGGCACGGTAGGCATATTCATTGCCCGGATAGCGCTGGATCAGGTACTGGTAGGTCTGTGCGGCATCCACGTACAACGCTTGCCGCTCCAGGCACTGCCCGCGCAGCAACGCCACTTCCGGGTGGATGAAAGGCCGGGCGCGGCTGGTGCGGTCGACCTGGGACAGCTCCAACATTACCCGCTGGCAATCACCGCGATCATAAGCGCGGTAGGCATTGTTGAGATGGTGGTCCATGGACCAGCGGGTACACCCGACGGCACTGGCCGCGAGGGCTAAAACGATCAGCATGCGCATGGGAGTCTCCTTTGCTGAACAGCATATCGGCCGGCCCATTGGATTCTTCAACGATCGGCACGTATCGCGTGCAGTGGCTCGACCACGCCAGCCAGCAAACGCGCGCGACTGTCACCTGCACAGTTTTCCAAAGCCAGGTAGTGCAACCTAACGATGACTACAGCCCGATTCAGGAGTAGCCTCTCGCTGCGCTTCACTATAGGAGTCTGTGCATGACCATCCGCCGTACCAAAATCGTCGCCACCCTTGGCCCCGCCAGCAATTCGCCGGAAGTGATCGAACAGTTGATCCTCGCCGGCCTGGACGTGGCTCGCCTGAACTTCTCTCATGGCACTCCGGACGAGCACAAGGCACGCGCCCGCCTGATCCGTGAAATCGCTGCCAAGAATGGCCGTCACGTGGCCTTGCTCGGCGACCTGCAGGGTCCGAAGATCCGCATCGCCAAGTTCGCCAACAAGCGCATCGAACTGAAAGTCGGTGACACCTTCACCTTCTCGACCGCTCATCCGCTGACCGAAGGCAACCAGGACATCGTCGGTATCGACTACCCCGACCTGGTCAAGGACTGTGGCGTTGGCGACGAACTGCTGCTCGACGATGGCCGCGTGGTCATGCGCGTCGAAACCGCGACCGCCGACGCCCTGCACTGCGTGGTGATCATCGGTGGACCGCTGTCGGACCACAAGGGCATCAACCGCAAAGGTGGCGGCCTGACTGCACCGGCCCTGACCGAGAAGGACAAGGCCGACATCAAGCTGGCTGCCGAGATGGACCTGGACTACCTGGCCGTGTCGTTCCCGCGTGACGCCAGCGACATGGAATACGCCCGCAAGCTGCGTGACGAGTCTGGTGGCAGCGCCTGGCTGGTGGCCAAGATCGAACGCGCCGAAGCGGTTGCCGACGACGAAACCCTCGACAAGCTCATCGCAGCCTCCGACGCCGTCATGGTTGCCCGTGGTGACCTGGGCGTGGAAATCGGCGACGCCGAGCTGATCGCCATTCAGAAAAAGATCATCCAGCACGCCCGCCGCAACAACAAGGCAGTGATCGTCGCGACCCAGATGATGGAGTCGATGATCCAGAACCCGATGCCGACCCGTGCCGAAGTGTCCGACGTGGCCAACGCCGTGCTCGACAACACCGACGCCGTGATGCTGTCGGCCGAAAGCGCCGCCGGTTCATACCCGATCGAAGCCGTCCAGGCCATGGCGCGCATCTGCCTGGGTGCCGAGAAACACCCGACTAGCCAGCGCTCCAGCCACCGCCTGCACACCACGTTCGAGCGCTGCGACGAAAGCATCGCCCTGGCAGCCATGTACACGGCTAACCACTTCCCAGGTGTGAAGGCGATCATCGCCCTGACCGAGAGCGGTTATACCCCGCTGATCATGTCGCGCCTGCGCTCGCACGTACCGATCTTCGCCCTGTCTCCGCACCGCGCTACCCAGGCCCGTGCCTCGATGTTCCGGGGTGTGTACCCGATCGATTTCGACCCGGCATCGCTGCCGGCCGACAAGGTCAGCCAGGCCGCCGTGGACGAGCTGCTCAAGCGTGGGCTGGTCGAGCAAGGTGACTGGGTGATCCTCACCAAGGGCGACAGCTACCACACCATCGGCGGGACCAACGGCATGAAGATCCTGCATGTCGGTGATCCGCTGGTCGGCTGATCGGCTGACGAGCCAGGGTCGCTTCGCGCGCGTTCCCCCGTGAGCAAGCGGCCCTGTGCAGGCACTGCAGACACGTCGGCTCAGACGTGCTCGACAAAGCTGTCTGCGAACACCTGCCCCCTCGGCACGCCGGCGATGAACAGCCTTCGGGCAAACCGTTCGACGCTGGCGGGCGCGCCGCACAGCAGGGCCAAGGTCTGTCTCGATGAAGGCCGCAGCGCCGCCAGTGTTTCCTCCAGCTGCGCTGTCACCACCAGTTCCACGCTCACACCTGGCAACTGCTGCAACGGTGCTGCCAGGTAGTGCCCTGCGCGGTCGCGGGCCACGTGCAGCAACCGGATCTCCCCCTGATGCCCTTGACGCAACGCTTCGCGCACGATGCCCCACAGCGGTGCAAGCCCGGTACCGGCAGCCAGTAGCCATAACGGCCGTTCCTGCCAGTCAAGGTCGTAATGCAATGCCCCACCCCTGACTTCGCCAAGGCGCAACGCATCGCCCACCCCCAGCGCCCGAGCCTGGTCACAGAAAGCACCGGGGCGATGGCAATCGATATGAAACTCCAGGCAATCATCCTCACCCGGCAGGCTGGCCAGTGAATAAGGCCGCGCCACCCCACCCAACCAGAGCACCGCGTGTTGGCCTGGCTGGTAGCGGACGCTGCGCTCGGTCCGCAGGCGCAACCGCAACACATCACCGAACCAGTCCAGTTCGCTGACAACGCCGCCTACGCCGTCGCGCAAGGGATCGAACACGTCCACGCGCAAGTCTTCGACCACGCGGCACTGGCAGGCCAGGCGCCAGCCCACGGCATGCCTGTCCAACGCCAGGGCTTCTGGCAGGGCATCGAGGGGCAACCCGTGCTCGCACCGTACCAGGCACGCATGGCAGCGCCCTGCACGGCAGCTGTAGGGCACATCAAGCCCTGCCTCGTTCAAGGCATCGAGCAAGTTGGCGCCAGTCGGCACTGTCCAACAACGCGTGCCCACGCTAAGTTCGGGCATGTTCACTCACCTCTTCAAACCCCTTGTGCCGATGGACGCGACCGCGTGCCCGTCGATTCTAATACCCTGTACTGTGCCGAGCAGCAAAAAGGATGCCGGCCACCGGCCAGACCATGGTCCTGACCACTCGCAGGTGTTTCACCGGGGCAGGCGCGCTATACTGCCGCGCCTTTTTTGCGTCGGCAGGCTGTCGGCGCGCCTTTGCAAGGCGTTTCGACAGGCTGGTCGGCTCCGTCGAACGTCTCACTGAATGTTCCCGTCTTTAAGAGGAGCGCGCTGCATGACCGTGATCAAGCAAGACGACCTGATTCAGAGCGTTGCCGACGCCCTGCAATTCATCTCGTACTACCACCCCGTCGATTTCATCCAGGCCATGCACGAGGCCTACCTGCGCGAAGAGTCGCCGGCTGCGCGCGACTCCATCGCCCAGATCCTGATCAACTCGCGCATGTGTGCCACCGGTCACCGGCCTATCTGCCAGGACACCGGCATCGTCACCGTGTTCGTGCGCGTGGGTATGGATGTGCGCTGGGACGGCGCCACCTTGAGCGTGGACGACATGATCAACGAGGGTGTGCGCCGCGCCTACAATCTGCCTGAAAACGTCCTGCGCGCATCGATCCTGGCCGACCCGGCCGGCGCCCGCAAAAACACCAAGGACAACACCCCGGCCGTCATCCACTACTCCATCGTCCCCGGCGACAAGGTCGAGGTCGATGTTGCAGCCAAGGGCGGCGGTTCGGAAAACAAGTCCAAGATGGCCATGCTCAACCCGTCCGACTCCATCGTCGACTGGGTGCTCAAGACCGTTCCGACCATGGGCGCTGGCTGGTGCCCGCCTGGCATGCTGGGCATCGGCATCGGCGGCACCGCCGAAAAAGCCGCGGTCATGGCCAAGGAAGTGCTCATGGAGTCCATCGACATCCATGAGCTCAAGGCACGCGGCCCGCAGAACCGCCTGGAAGAAATCCGTCTGGAACTGTTCGAGAAGGTCAACCAGCTGGGCATCGGCGCCCAGGGCCTCGGTGGCCTGACCACCGTGCTCGACGTCAAGATCATGGATTACCCGACCCACGCCGCCTCGCTGCCGGTGTGCATGATCCCAAACTGCGCGGCCACTCGCCACGCCCACTTCGTGCTCGACGGCACGGGCCCGGCGCAGCTGGAAGCGCCGTCGCTGGACGCCTACCCCGAGATCGTCTGGGAAGCTGGCCCAAGCGCCCGACGTGTCAACCTGGACAGCATCACGCCCGAAGAAGTGGCCAGCTGGAAACCGGGTGAAACCATCCTGCTCAACGGCAAGATGCTGACCGGCCGGGATGCCGCCCACAAGCGCATGGTCGAAATGCTCAACCGCGGCGAAGCACTGCCGGTGGATCTCAAGGGCCGCTTCATCTACTACGTTGGCCCGGTCGACCCGGTAGGCGACGAAGTGGTCGGCCCTGCTGGCCCCACCACCGCCACGCGCATGGACAAGTTCACCCGCCAGATCCTGGAGCAGACCGGTCTGCTGGGCATGATCGGCAAGTCCGAGCGCGGCCCGACCGCCATCGAAGCGATCAAGGACAACAAGGCCGTTTACCTGATGGCCGTAGGTGGCGCCGCCTATCTGGTCGCGCAAGCCATCCGCAAGTCCAAGGTCCTGGCCTTTGCCGAGCTGGGCATGGAGGCCATCTACGAGTTCGAGGTCAAGGACATGCCAGTGACCGTGGCCGTGGACAGCAACGGTGAGTCGGTGCACATCACAGGCCCCGCCTTGTGGCAGAACAAGATCGCCCAGAGCCTGGCCGTCGAAGTGAAGTAACCCAAGGCAACAGCGACGGCGCTGTCACCGGCCGCTCGCGTGCGCAGTCAATGCGCAGCCAACCTGCAGCGGCGGTCCTTGATGCCAGGGCCCGCCGCTGTTGCGTTCAAAGACGTTCGAATTGTTCGGGCCAGTCCCTGCGTGTGAATACCTGCCCCTGCTGCCTGACCCGGCGCACGGCCTCCAGATCCAGGTCACACACCAGCCAACGGCTGCGCTGCGGGTCGAGCGATTCGCTCAATGCCATCACCCCATCCCCCGGCATGCCACGATCAGGCGGCACGAACAGCCCTGCCCGGCCCAGGTTCTCGTCCAGTGCCGGCGACCAAGGGGCCAGCCCCACGGTCGGGCTCTGCAACACGGCCAGCTGGTTCTCCAACGCGCGTGCTTGAGCCCCGATCCGTACACGGTGATAGCCGGCTTCGGTATCGGTGCAGCTCGGCGCCAGGATCAGGTCGGCGCCACGTTCTGCCAACCGACGGGCCAAGAGCGGGAACTCATTGTCGTAACAGACCAGGATGCCAAGACGGCCCAGATCGGTGTCGAACACCGTCAGCCCTTGGCCTGCGGCAATGCCCCACTGCTCCCGCTCGAAGCGGGTCATCATCAGCTTGTCCTGATGCCCTAGGGCACCCTTGGGGCCAAACAGCCAGGCGCGGTTGCGGTAGGCACCGTCGCTGTCCAGTACCGGCAGCGTGCCTGGTTGCAGGTAGATGCCCCAACGCCTGGCCAGGCCCGCACACAAGGCCTTCCACGGCTCGATCAACGGCTGGATGCCTGCAATGGAAGCGTTCAGGTCCCCCCGCTGCTCGGGTGTCAGCTGCCCACTGAGTACCAGCCCTGCATACTCGGGCAGCAGCAACAGACGCGCGCCAGCCTCCACCGCCTCTGCACACAAACCTTGCAGGTGGTCGGCATAGGCCTCCCAGGTTTCGTGCAGCTCAATGGCGTACTGGCAGGCCGCGACACGGATCAAAAGGGCAGTTCCTTGAGCCAGAACGACATGAGTTTGTCCGAGCTTTCCTGCTCGTCCAGGTCGCGCCAGGCATACCGGGTACGCAGGGACGGGTCATGCAGAAAACCACGGTTGCGCCAGAACCCATGCAAGGGCTTGTAATCGGTTGGACGGCGCGGATGTACACCGGGCCGCTCCACGGCGCAGAACGCGCAGTAATCGAACTCGGCCAGTTTATGGGCGTAGGATTCGCGTTCGATGAAAAAGCGTACCCCAAGCCCCTGCCCTCGGTATTGCGGCAGAACCACGGACTCGCCGAAATAGTAGACGCTGGCCGGGTCGCGACCCTGGGCCACGAACGGCTCCTGAAACTCGGGCGCGACGTCGACCAGGGGCAGGCTCGTCGACGCGCCCACTACCTTGTCCTCATCCACGGCCAGCACCACCAGGCTGCGACCGGAACGGGCATAGGTGGCCAGGTAGTCGGCTTCGTACTCGGGCGAACCGTCGTAGAGGTAGGGGAACTCGCGGAACACGGTCAGGCGCAGACGAGCGAGGTCATCGATATAAGGCGCGATGGCGGCGCCGTGCAGTAGGCGTATTTGCATGCTTGGCGGTCGTTTTGTCGATGTGGATGACGCGCTCGGCTAAGCCGGGCTTGAGGGGAAACCCTATCATCCAGGCCAACGACACGCCTTTTCCCTACACGACAGGTAATGTTCCATGACCGCTACCGAATTGGTAAACGCTTACTACGCTGCCTTCAACGCAGGCGACATGCCAGGGTTTCTGGCCCTGCTCAGCGAGGATGTGATTCACGACATCAACCAGGGTGAGCGGCAGATGGGCAAGGCCAGGTTCGCCGCTTTCATGGACAAGATGAACCGCTGCTACCGCGAGCGCCTGGCCGACATCGTGGTGATGCAAAATGCCGATGGCAGTCGCGCAGCGGCGGAATTCACCGTGCACGGCCAGTACGTGGCCGATGACGAAGGCCTGCCTGCGGCCACCGGCCAGACCTATGTCCTGCCGGCCGGCGCGTTCTTCTATATCCACTGCGGCAAGATCGCCCGCGTGACCAACTATTACAACCTCAACGACTGGGTCGAGCAAGTCGGCTGACCCACGGGCCGGTCGGCCTGTTGGGTCAGAGGATACGGGTGCCCAACACCTTCAGAAACGCCGCCAGCCACGCAGGGTGTGCCGGCCAGGCGGGCGCGGTGACCAGGTTGCCGTCCACATGGGCCTGGTCCACCGCAATGTCGATATAGGTGCCGCCTGCCAGGCGCACCTCCGGAGCGCAGGCCGGGTACGCACTGCACTCCCGGCCTTTGAGCACACCGGCGGCGGCCAGCAACTGGGCGCCGTGGCACACGGCGGCGATGGGCTTGCCTGCCTGGTCGAACGCTCGCACCAGGTCGAGCACTTTCTCGTTCAGGCGCAGGTACTCAGGCGCCCGCCCGCCCGGGATCACCAGGGCATCGTAACTTTCGGCACGGGCCCTGACGAAATCCTGATTCAGGGCAAACTGGTGCCCTGGCTTTTCGCTGTAGGTCTGGTCGCCTTCGAAGTCGTGAATAGCCGTGCGCACGGTCTGGCCCGCTACCTTTTCCGGGCACACGGCGTGCACGGTATGCCCGACCATACTCAGCGCCTGGAAGGGCACCATGACCTCGTAGTCCTCGACGTAATCGCCCACCAGCATGAGTATCTTCTTAGCCGTCATCCCATCCACTCCATCGATTGCCTGTGAACCGTCATTGCACGATAGCTGCGCTCAGTCGCGCCGGTCGAGCACGTTGGCCACCAACCGGTCCAGCCATCCCCAGATGCGCTGTTTGACCCGGCGCCAGAACGGCCTGGCGTTCCAGTGCGCGAGGTCGACTTCCTCGCTCAGGGCGAAATCGCGCTCGAAACTGGCGACCACTGCGGTCGTCAGCGGCAGGTCCAACGCTTCTATATTGGCCTCCAGATTGAAGCGCAGGTTCCAATGGTCGAAGTTGCAGGAGCCGACGCTGACCCAATCGTCCACCACCACCATCTTCAGGTGCAGGAAGCACGGCTGATACTCGAAAATTCGCACTCCGGCGCGCAGCAGGCGTGGATAGTACCGATGGCCGGCATACCGTACCGAAGGGTGGTCGGTGCGCGGGCCGGTGAGCAGCAACCGCACATCGACGCCCTTGCCCGCTGCGCGGCGCAGCGAGCGGCGCACGCTCCAGGTCGGCAGAAAATAAGGCGTGGCCAGCCAAATGCGCTGCTTGCCGCTGTTGAGGGCACGCACCAATGCATGCAGGATGTCCTGATGCTGACGGGCGTCGGCGTACGCCACCCGGCCCATGCCCTGCCCTTGCGCAGGCACCTTGGGCAGGCGCGGCAGGCCGAAGCCCTCGGCAGGGCGCCAGGCCGTGCGGCGATGGTTGGCCTGCCACTGGCGATCGAACAGCAATTGCCAGTCGCTCACCACCGGGCCTTGCATCAGCACCATCACCTCATGCCATTCGCTGCTGGGCTGGCCCGGTTGCCAGAACTCGTCGGTCACCCCGGTACCGCCGACCACCGCCCACTGCTCGTCGACCACCAGTAACTTGCGATGGTCGCGGTACAGGTTGCGCAGCCCGCGTTTCCAGTGCAGCCGGTTGTACCAGCGCAGGTACACGCCGGCATCCACCAGACGTTGCCGCAGCTTGGCGCTCAAGGCCAGCGACCCGTAATAATCGAACAGGCAGCGCACCCGCACCCCGCGGCGGGCCGTCTGTTCCAGCGCCTGGACCACAGCCTCGGCGCAGGCCCCGGACTCGACCAGGTACAGCTCCAGGTCTACCTGCGTCTGGGCATGCTCGATGGCCGACAGCATGCGGGGAAAGAAGTGTGGCCCATCGATCAGCAGCTCGAACTGGTTGCCATCCCGCCAGGGGAAGACCGGGCCCGGCATGTCAGCGCGCAGTGAAGATCAGTACCGCATTGACCGGTACGGACGGGTTGATGGCCGTAAGGTTGGCGGACTTGCGCAGGGCTTGCAGCCCTGGCATCAGGCCGAAATCCTCGGCGCGCAGCACCAGAGGCTCCAAGGTCACGACCTGAAACCGCCGCTCGTCCAGGCGAGTGGCCAGCAGCAAGGCCTCGTAACGATGGGACTGGCCGTGCAACGTTACCGTCAGCGGCAGGCGCAGTTCGATCTGCGCCCCGTTGGCCAGGTCGTTGATCGGGCGCAGATCCAGTTGCGCCTGCACGGTCGCTTCGGCAAACCGCGCGACGTCGAACAACGCGTCACGCATGCGTTCATCACGCAGCGGCACGCCACTGCTGACCGAATCCATCTCGATACGAAGGCTCGCGGCGCCTTTGCGGTCCACCGTGCCATGCAGCACCAGGAAGCGGTGCACCTGCGCCGCTTCGCCATTGGTACCGGTGATGAACGACAGGCGAGACGACTCGCCATCAAGGTGCCAATTGGCGTGTGCGGGCAGGCACAACGCAAGCAGCAGTGCGGGCCATAGGCGGAGTGACTTCAGCATGAGGGGTCTCGAAAATGCAGGCGGCTCACCTTACCGCGCAGGTCTTTGGCACAGCAAGCGCCAGCACGTTCGCCGCCACGCCCAACGGGCGGTTCATGCAAGCATCATCGAACCTTCATCGCCGTGACATCCCATGTTTCTAGCCTGAACGTGCACATAAACGCCTACCGGCCACCTTTGCATGGCTGGTTTTATGGAGACTCGTAATGACGCGAATCGCTCATGTTGCCGACACCTGCGCCGGACACCGCCTGCACGCCGAGCGCCTGATGGGTCACGCCGCGTTGCAGGAGGCCCAGGCCCTGCGCTATCAGGTCTTCAGCGAAGCGTTCGAGGCAAGGTTCAAGGGCGCTGAGCACGGCCTGGATCAGGACGAATTTGACGCGCACTGCCGCCATATCGGCGTACGCGATGTCACCACTGGACGACTGGTGGCCACCACCCGCCTGCTCGACCACGAGGCGGCCAGCAGCCTGGGTCGCTTCTACAGCGAGGAAGGGTTCCGCCTGCAGGGGCTGCTGCAACTTCAGGGCCCTATCCTGGAAGTGGGCCGCACCTGCGTGGCCGCGCCGTACCGCAACGGCGGCACCATTGCTACGCTCTGGAGTGAGCTGGCCGAAGTACTCAACGAAGGCGGTTATCGCTACCTGATGGGTTGCGCCAGCATCTCGATGCAGGACGGCGGGGTGCAGGCGCATGCGGTCATGCAGCGCCTGCGCGAACGCCACCTGTGCACCCAGGACCTGCGTGCCGAACCCCGCAAACCGCTGCCACCGCTGACGTTGCCGGATAACGTGAGCGCCCAGATGCCGGCCTTGCTCAAGGCCTACATGCGCCTGGGCGCCAAGGTCTGTGGCGAACCGTGCTGGGATGAAGACTTCCAGGTCGCCGATGTGTTCATCCTGCTAAAGCGCGAGGCGCTGTGCCCGCGCTACGCCCGTCACTTCAAGGCCGCTGTGTGAGGGGCCGTCTGCGGCAGGTGGGGCGCCTGGCTCACGTGCTGCTGGTGGTGGCGCTGGGGCTGCTGATGGCCAGCCTGCTCGTCATCGGGCGGCACCTTGGCATCAAAGCGTCGCTCGCGCGCCGGCAACGCTGGACACGGCTGTTCATGCGGCGCTTGGTGGCAGCACTGCCGTTCGACGTCTGCGTGACGGGGAAGCTGCCGAGCAGCCCCATGCTGTGGGTCAGCAACCACGTGTCCTGGACCGACATCCCACTGTTGGGCATGCTGGCCCCTGTGTCATTTCTGTCCAAGGCCGAGGTCCGGCACTGGCCGCTTGCCGGGTGGTTAGCCGAGCAGGCAGGCACCTTGTTCATCAAGCGCGGTGCCAGCGATGGCCAGCAGCTGCGCGTGCACATCGGTCAGCGGTTGGTCACAGGTCACCCCCTGTTGCTGTTTCCCGAAGGCACTACCACCGACGGGCACCAGCTGGGGACGTTCCATGGGCGCCTGCTGGCGGCAGCCATCGACCAGGGCATCGCCGTGCAACCGGTGGCAATCCAATACCAGCGGCGGGGCCAGATCGACCCCTTTGCACCCTTCGTGGGAGATGACGACCTGCTGTCACACCTGCTGCGGTTGCTCGCGCAACCTCGCGGTCAAGTGCGCATTCACCTGCTCGAGCCACTGGCAAGTCATGGCAAGGGCCGCACGCTGCTGGGGCTCCAGGCACAGCGTTCGATCCATCAGGCGCTCTACGGCACACCAGAGCCACCGGCACTTCGCAGGCAGTGTGCGACTGCTGCCTGAATGCAGCAGATCCGTCAATCAACGCACGGGCTGGCCTGTGCCCGATGACTGGCAGCGAACGCTTGTACCAGCGGGTAGAATTCGCGGAAATCATCGAGCAACGGCACGTACAGGCGATCAAGCTCGTCCATGACCCCTACCAGGCCTTCAGGCCGCGACAAGCGCCGGGCGATCCCGGCAAACACCTGCTCCAGCGTGGTAAAGTCAGCATACGAGCCCAGCCAATCAGACTGCGCCATGGACGGCGCGATGTGGGCCAACCGGCCCGGCAGGGCGGGCTCGGCTAACAGCACCTGATAGAACGCCTGGGTGAACTGACGCAGCGGCTGGCGCCCATACTCGGGCCAGTGCCGCGCCAGGCAGTGGTCGAAAAAGACGTCCAGAGCGATCCCCGCAAACCGCCGCCGCACCCGCGCAAAGCGCGCCAGGGAAGCGAGCACCACAGGGTGGGCGTCGGTGAAACTGTCGATGTGTCGATGCAGTCGGATGGACGCTTCGAGCTGCGGCGGGAACCGCCCTTCCAGCGAACCTTTGACGAAGTCCCCGTAGAGGCTGCCCAGCAATTGCTGCGGAGCCGACCCTCCCAGGTGCAGGTGTGCAAGATAATTCATGGCGCCAGTCTATCACTTGCTCGGGACATATCGCCGCCGAGCGATATACCGTCTGGCTACTCGCTCGGAACACTTGAATCTTTGTATATCGCAAAATCACGATGTAGGGTTCGCGCTGACCCCATGCACCGCTGCGAGATGAGCCATGCCGCTTGACCTGGACGACATCATGAAAGCCCTCGCCCACCCGGTGAGGCGGGAAATACTCGGCTGGTTGAAAACGCCGGCAGCCCAGTTTCTCGAGCAGGTCCACAGTACTGACCAAGGGGTTTGTGCCGGCAGATCGAGCGGCGCTGCGGGTTGTCCCAATCGACTGTGTCGGCGCACCTGGCGATCCTGCAGCGAGCAGGCCTGGTCATCCGCCAGAAAATCGGCCAATGGCACTTGTTCAAGCGCAACGAAGTCATCATCGAAGCATTGCTCGAACAATTGCGCGACTCCCTTTGACTTTCAGGTATACGTCATGACCACGCTATTCGATCCAATCACCCTGGGCGATCTGGAACTGCCCAATCGTATCATCATGGCCCCACTCACCCGTTGCCGCGCAGACGCCGGCCGCGTGCCGAATGCACTGATGGCCGAGTACTACGTACAACGCGCCAGTGCCGGTCTGATCATCAGTGAGGCGACGTCGGTCAGCCCCATGGGCGTGGGCTACCCGGACACACCGGGCATCTGGAGTGCTGAACAGGTCAGGGGCTGGACCCACGTCACCCATGCCGTGCATGCCGCAGGCGGCCGAATCTTCTTGCAGCTGTGGCACGTGGGCCGCATTTCCCATCCACGCTACCTCGATGGCCAGTTGCCGGTCGCACCCAGTGCCATCCAGCCCAAGGGGCACGTGAGTCTGGTTCGCCCGCTCAGCGACTACCCCACGCCTCGGGCCCTGGATACCGAAGAGATCAGCGACATCGTCGAGGCCTTCCGCACTGGCGCCGAAAACGCCAAGGCCGCAGGCTTTGACGGTGTCGAGATCCATGGCGCCAACGGCTATCTGCTCGACCAGTTCCTGCAAAGCAGCACCAACCAGCGCACCGACGCGTACGGCGGCTCGCTGGAAAACCGGGCGCGCCTGCTGTTGGAGGTCACCGATGCCGTAGTCCAGGTATGGGGGGCGCAGCGCGTTGGGATGCACCTGGCGCCGCGCGCCGATGCCCATGACATGGGCGATGCCGACCGTATCCAGACCTTCACGTATGTGGCGCGAGCGCTGGGCAAGCGGGGCATTGCCTTCATCTGCTCACGGGAGCGGGAGCGCGACGACAGCCTGGGCCCTGCCCTCAAAGACGCATTTGGTGGCGTCTATATCGTCAACGAAGGTTTCGACAAAGCCAGTGCCAATGCGGCCCTGGCCGATGGCAAAGCCGATGCCGTGGCCTTTGGTGTGCCGTTCATCGCCAACCCGGACCTGCCTGCACGCCTGGCTGACGATGCCCCACTGAACGAAGCTCATCCGGAAACGTTCTATGGCCAGGGACCGGTGGGGTATATCGACTACCCACGCCTGTAAGGCCTGAGACAGGGGCCAGGACCCGGCCCCTGCCCTTCCCAGTCATGGCCTGGCGTTGATCTGCTGTTGCAGGTTCTGCAGCTGGCTCTGGACGTTGTTCAGGTTACGGGTCATCTGACCACGAAACGCGTCGAACTCCTGCACCGATGCGCCCCCGCCGGCCGCCGTGTTCGGGCGGTTGTCCAGCTGGCTTTTGAGCACCAGCACATCCTGCTGCAGGCTTTCGATGGCGGCCGTGGGATTGCCTTGTTTTTTCAGCGCGGCCACCTCCTCGCTCAGACTCTTGAGTTGCCCGTCGAGCTTGCCCCCATCGACCTGGCCCGACTTGAGCGCTGCCAACTCGCCGTTCACCGCCTTCAACTGTGCCTGCAACTGCGTTTGCAGCTCGGTGACCGCTCTTTGCTGTTCACGGGTGTCCGCCAGGACCTGCTCCAGGCGCTTGCCCAGGTCCCCGGCCTGGCCCGCTACACCTGCCTGCTGCTTGCCTTGCTCGGCCAGACTGGCCTGCAACTGACTGATCTGCTGTTTGAGGGCTTCACTGCCACTGTTGCTGGACGACGCGCTGGCTTCGACCTTGCCGCTGATTGCCTGCAAACGCCCTGCCGCGTCTTCGCTGATGCGCGCGAAGCTCTCCTGAGTGGCGACCAGCTGCTGCTCCATCAGGGAGATCTGCCGATAGCTCCACCATCCCAGACAGCCCAGGGCGATGAACGCGGCCACCAGCATCGCCCACAATGGGCCGGTGCTCGGCGCCCTGGCCGCTTGACGGCGACTGCGCGAGACATGAGCTGGCAGCAACTCATCGTCATCCTGCGTCCCTGCGCGCAAGGCCGGTACATCATCGAAATCATCGCGAGCATCAAAGCGCATGAGCATCCCACCCCACAGGTTGCAAATAAGCCGGATTATAAACCGCGCGCGCAGCCCGGTGATGCCCGACGTCGAGCTGAACGCTTTACCGGCCAGGCGGCTGGTGTTTCCACCACGTGCAGAATTCATCCAATGCCGCCCATACGCTGGTGGTGGGCTGATAGTCCAGGTACTGACTGGCGCGGGTGATGTCCAGGGTGAAATCGCGACTCATCACCTGCATGGCCAGGCGTGACAGCGTAGGCTCCGGCCGCCCCGGCCACAGGGTGCACGCTGCCTCGTTGAGCGCGGCCAAGCCGTAGGCCAGCCCATAACCTCGGTAGCGGGTGACCTGAGGGAGCTGAAGCTGGCGCAGGACATAGTTGATCACATCCCACAGCGGCAAGGGCTGGCCATTGCTGATGTTGTACGCTTGCCCAAGCGCGCGCCCGTCCGCGAACACTGAGCTGTACAGCGCCTCGTTCAGGTTGTGAACACTGGTGAAGTCGACTTTGTTCAAGCCGTTGCCGATGATCGCCAGCCTGCCTTTGCGTTGCAGGTGCACCAGCCGCGGCAGCAGGCTCGTATCGCCTGCGCCGATGACGAAACGCGGGCGCAGCGCCAACACTTCGAGGCCGAACTCCTGGGCGCCGAACACCTTCTGTTCGGCAATGAACTTGGTCCTGGCGTAGTGATTGGCAAACCGGCCGGGCACCTGATCCTCGCCAATGGCCACGCGTGAACGGCCATTGAAGTAGATCGAAGGCGATGACAGGTGCACGAGGCGACGCACGTGTTCCTTCAGGCAGCCTTCGACGACGTTCTCGGTCACCACCACGTTGCCCTGGGCAAACGCCTGATAGGTTCCCCAGTGCCCCACTGCACCGGCGCAATGCACCACGGCCTCGACGCCCTGGCACAGGCGCCGGGCCAGCTCCGCGTCGCCAAGGTCGCCCGGAATGAACTGCGCGCCACGCCGCACCAGGTGCTCCACACCTTCGGCGCGCCGGCCACTGACCCGCACATCCAGCCCCCGCTCCAGGGCCAGCCGCGCAAAACGCCCGCCGATGAAGCCACTTGCGCCAGTGACCAAAATTCGCATGTAACACTCCGCCTTGCCTGATGTTCAGAAGCCTTTGACGCCCTTAGGCGCTACAACGGCACCAGCCAGTGCCGGGCGCTGTGGCGCAGGTGGTCGGTCAGCTGTGCCAGCAGTTGCCCGCCGTTACGCCAATGATGCCAGTACAACGGTACATCGATCGGGGTATCGCTGCAGATTTCCACCAATTGGCCGCTGGCCAGTTGCTCGCGGGCCTGCAACTCGGGCACCAGCCCCCAGCCCAACCCCGCTTCGGTCATGCGCAAAAAGCCTTCGGATGAGGGGCATAAATGATGCAGAAAACCGTCCTGCATGCCCAAAGAGGCCAGGTAGCGGTGCTGCAGGAAATCGTCGGGGCCGTAGACGATCGCGGGCGTGCGGGCCAGGCGACGGGCATCGAATCCCTGGGCAAAATGCTGCTTCATGAAAGCAGGGCTGGCCAAGGCCCGATAGCGCATCGCCCCCAGCGCCAGACTGCGCGCGCCGGCCACTGGGCGTTCGCTGCCGCACAGGCAGGCGGCCACGTCGCCGGCGCGCATGCGCTTGAGACCCACTTCCTGGTCCTCGACCACCAAATCGGTAAGCACCTTGTGCTCGGCGCAGAATTGCCCCACGGCGCCGGCCCACCAAGTGGCCAGGCTATCGGCATTGAGCGCGATGCGCAGACGCTCCGGCATGCCCCCGTCTTCGAGCGCGGGTACCTGACGCTGCAGGTCGCGCTCAAGCAGGCGTACCTGCTGCACATGGTTGAGCAACTGCCGGCCTACCTCCGTCGGGCCAGGCGGCGCGATGCGAACCAGTACCGGCTGCCCCACGCGCGCCTCCAGCAGCTTGATGCGCTGCGACACGGCCGATTGAGACAGGCCCAGCACCTGCGCGGCACGCTCGAAACCGCCTTGCTCGACGACAGCAGCAAGCGCCGCGAGCAACTTGTAGTCGAACATCGATTTTCCTAATGCCCAGTGAGCTTTATTGATTTTTCTTATAACCCGCAACTTGTCACACTGGCCAGCATCTTTCGAGGAGTCGTCTTCCATGTGGCAGAGTTATCTCAATGGCCTGCTGGTCGCCCTGGGCCTGATCATGGCCATCGGCACGCAGAACGCATTCGTCCTGGCGCAAAGCCTGCGCCGCGAGCATCACTTGCCGGTGGCAGCGCTGTGCATCCTGTGTGATGCCCTGCTGGTCGCCGCAGGTGTGTTCGGCCTTGCCACGGCCCTGGCCCATAACCCGACGCTGCTGAGCGTTGCCCGCTGGGGGGGCGCGGTGTTCCTCATCTGGTACGGGGCCAAGGCGCTTCGCAGCGTCTTTTCCGACCAGAGCCTGCAGCACCAGCAGGGCCAAGGCATGCGCTCACGACGCGCCGTGCTGCTCAGTGCCCTGGCGGTCACCTTGCTCAACCCCCACGTTTACCTCGACACCGTGCTGCTGATCGGCTCGCTCGGGGCCCAGCAGACGGCGCCGGGCGCCTACGTGGCCGGGGCTGCCAGTGCTTCGCTGCTGTGGTTCTCGACCCTGGCGATCGGGGCGGCCTGGTTGGCGCCCTGGCTGGCACGGCCAGGCACCTGGCGACTGCTGGACCTGATGGTGGCCGTGATGATGTTCGCCGTGGCAGCGCAACTGATCTTCAACTGATCGTACGGGCTCGTGGGTGCCAACGGGCGACTTACCTGCCTGTCCGGTCTGGAAACGACTGCCACCGGTCGCTGCCCGCCAAGGCGCCTGGAACCTCTAATCCCTATGTTTGTTGCGTGGTTATGCGCCAAGGCTTGGTGCTATGATCCAGCCCTTGCGTCGCAAAGAGTACAAACTCGCCGACGCACATAGGGCCGCCCGTGATCGGCCCTGCGCAAACCGCGAACTAGACCTGAATCAGGAGATCTACCATGGCTTTTGAATTGCCGCCGCTGCCCTACGCCCACGATGCCCTGCAGCCGCACATCTCCAAGGAAACCCTGGAGTATCACCACGACAAGCACCACAACGCCTATGTCGTGAACCTGAACAACCTGGTCCCGGGCACCGAATTCGAAGGCAAGACCCTCGAAGAGATCGTCACCTCTTCGTCGGGCGGCATCTTCAACAACGCCGCTCAAGTGTGGAACCACACCTTCTACTGGAACTGCCTGTCGCCAAACGGCGGCGGCCAGCCGACCGGCGCCCTGGCAGAAGCCATCAACACCGCTTTCGGTTCCTTCGACAAGTTCAAGGAAGAGTTCACCAAGACGTCCGTCGGCACCTTCGGTTCCGGCTGGGGCTGGCTGGTCAAGAAAACTGATGGTTCCCTGGTGCTGGCCAGCACCATCGGTGCCGGCAACCCGCTGACCAGCGACGATACCCCGCTGCTGACCTGCGATGTCTGGGAACACGCCTACTACATCGACTACCGCAACCTGCGTCCGAAGTATGTCGAGGCGTTCTGGAACCTCGTCAACTGGGCCTTCGTGGCCGAGCAGTTCGAAGGCAAGACCTTCAAGGCCTGAGCCTCGTAACGCTCTGAGAGCCCGGCACGTGCCGGGCTTTTTTATGCCTGCTGTTCGGCGATGTGGCACTTGCTCAGTGTGCATAGCGCGCTAACATCAAACTTCCGGTTTCTTGACGAGGCCCACTCAAGTTACCCAGGGCTTCAACCGATACACTGCTAATGACCCTCCCGTAGTGAAAGGTCGTGATTGATGGCAAAATAATGTCATTTGCATGGATTAAGGAACCTCCCTTGAAGCTGGAATTGCGTAACAGCTTGTCGGTCAAGTTGCTAAGGGTCGTGCTCCTGGCGGCGCTAGCGGTCGGCGTCGTGCTCAGCTGTGCGCAAATCGTCTATGACACCTACAAGACACGCCAGGCCGTCAACAATGACGCCCAGCGTATTCTCGACATGTTCCGCGATCCTTCCACACAGGCGGTCTACAGCCTGGACCGAGAAATGGGCATGCAGGTCATGGAAGGCCTGTTTCAGGACGAGTCGGTTCGAATGGCCTCCATCGGCCACCCCAACGAGACGATGCTGGCAGAAAAGTCCCGACCCTTGCAGGACATGCCCCTGCGTTGGCTCACCGACCTGATTCTTGGCCAGGAGCGTAGCTACTCCACGCAGCTGGTAGGCCGGGGGCCCTACAGTGAATATTACGGCGACCTCAACATCACCCTCGATACGGCGGCCTATGGCGAAGACTTTCTGATCAATGCCGTGATCATCTTCATCTCCGGCGTGCTTCGAGCGCTTGCCATGGGGCTGGTGCTGTACCTGGTCTACCACTGGCTGTTGACCAAGCCACTCTCCAAAATCATCGAACACCTCACCCAGATCAATCCGGATCGCCCCAGCCAGCATCAGATCCCACTGATCAAAGGCCATGAGAAGAACGAGCTCGGCCTTTGGGTGAACACCGCCAACCAGTTGCTGGCATCGATCGAGCGCAATACCCATCTGCGCCATGAGGCCGAGAACAGTCTGCAGCGCATGGCCCAGTACGACTTCCTCACCGGCCTGCCCAATCGCCAGCAACTGCAGCAGCAACTGGACAAGATTCTGGTGGACGGTGGGCGCCTGCAACACCGGGTGGCCGTGCTATGCGTAGGCCTGGATGATTTCAAGGGCATCAACGAGCAGTTCACCTACCAGGTAGGCGACCAGTTGCTGCTGGCCTTGGCCGATCGTCTGAGGGCCCACAGCGGACGACTGGGCGCGCTGGCGCGGCTGGGGGGCGACCAGTTCGCACTGGTGCAGGCCAACATCGAACAGCCCTACGAAGCGGCAGAGCTTGCGCAAAGCATCCTGGATGACCTGGAAGTGCCCTTCGACCTGGACCACCACCAGCAGATCCGGCTGCGCGCAACCATTGGCATCACCCTGTTCCCGGAAGACGGCGACAGCACCGAAAAACTCCTGCAAAAAGCCGAACAGACCATGACCCTGGCCAAGGCGCGCTCACGCAATCGCTACCAGTTCTATATCGCGAGCGTGGACACCGAGATGCGTCGGCGCCGTGAGCTGGAAAAGGACCTGCGCGAGGCCCTGCCACGCAACCAGCTGTACCTGGTGTATCAACCCCAGATCAGCTATCGCGATCATCGCGTTGTAGGGGTCGAGGCGCTGTTGCGCTGGCAGCATCCGGAACTGGGCATGGTGCCGCCCGATCAGTTCATACCGCTGGCCGAACAGAACGGCAGCATCATCGGGATCGGCGAGTGGGTGCTCGACCAGGCCTGCCGGCAATTGCGCGAATGGCACGACCTGGGCTTCAGCGAACTGCGCATGGCGGTCAACCTGTCCACCGTCCAACTTCACCACAGCGAACTGCCGCGGGTGGTGAACAATTTGCTCCAGGCCTATCGCCTGCCCCCGCGCAGCCTGGAACTGGAGGTGACCGAGACTGGCCTGATGGAGGACATCAGCACCGCGGCCCAACACCTGCTGAGCCTGCGCCGCTCGGGCGCCCTGATCGCCATCGACGACTTCGGGACCGGGTACTCGTCATTGAGTTACCTCAAGTCCTTGCCCCTGGACAAGATCAAGATCGACAAGAGCTTCGTGCAGGACCTGCTCGATGACGACGATGACGCGACCATCGTGCGCGCCATCATCCAGTTGGGCAAAAGCCTGGGCATGCAGGTCATTGCCGAAGGCGTGGAAACCGCCGAACAGGAAGCCTACATCATTGCCCAAGGCTGTCACGAGGGCCAGGGCTACCACTACAGCAAACCGCTGTCGGCCCGGGAACTGACCAGCTTCCTCAGGCAGGCCCAGCGCAATCAGGTTTCCGTGCTCTGAGTGCACAGATGACACGTCGTGACCTGCTTTTACATGAATCGCAGGCTGGACCCTTTACAGCAAATGCAAATCTTTCGCATGATGTGTCGGTTCAACGTGCCATCGCGCACGGTTCATCCATGGTCCAACCACACGACGCAGGAAACCAACAATGATTCGAACGCCCCTGGCCTCTGCCAGTCTGCTGGCCATTGCCATCGCTCTCGCCGGTTGCGGTGAAGGCAAGGACGACAAGACCGCCGCGCCGCAAGCCCAGGCGCCCGCTGCCGCCAGCACCCCTGCAGCAACGCCGGGGGCTGTCGACGAAGCCGCTGCCAAGGCCGTGGTCAAGCACTACGCCGAGATGGTCCATGCCGTGTACAGCGACTCGCTGAGCACCGCCAAAACCCTGCAGAGCGCCGTGGACGCATTCCTCGCCACGCCCAACGATCAGACGCTCAAGGCCGCCAGGGACGCCTGGGTCGCTGCACGCGTGCCATACCTGCAAAGCGAAGTGTTCCGCTTCGGCAACACCATCATCGACGACTGGGAAGGCCAGGTGAACGCCTGGCCCCTGGACGAAGGCCTGATCGACTACGTCGACACCAGCTATGAGCACGCCCTGGGCAACCCGGCAGCCAGTGCCAATATCATCGCCAACACCGAGATCCAGGTGGGCGAAGAGAAGATCGACGTCAAGGACATCACCCCGGAGAAGCTGGCCAGCCTCAACGAGTTGGGCGGCTCCGAAGCCAACGTCGCCACCGGCTACCACGCCATCGAATTCCTGCTATGGGGCCAGGACCTGAACGGTACCGGCCCAGGTGCGGGTAACCGTCCGGCGTCGGACTACCTCGAAGGCCAGGGTGCCACGGGTGGTCACAACGACCGCCGCCGTGCCTACCTCAAGGCCGTCACCGACCTGCTGGTCGCCGATCTCGACGAGATGGTTGCCAACTGGGCGCCGAACGTGACCGACAACTATCGCGCCAAGCTCGAAGCCGAGCCTGCCACCGACGGCTTGCGCAAGATGCTGTTCGGCATGGGCAGCCTGTCGCTCGGTGAGCTGGCCGGTGAGCGCATGAAGGTGTCCCTGGAGGCGAACTCGCCCGAGGACGAACACGACTGTTTCAGCGACAACACCCACTACTCGCATTTCTACGATGCCAAGGGCATTCGCAACGTCTATCTGGGCGAGTACACCCGCCCCGATGGCACCAAGCTGACCGGGCCTAGCCTGTCGTCACTGGTGGCCAAGGCCGACCCTGCCGCCGATGCGACCTTGCGCGCAGACCTGGAAGCCACCGAAGCGAAGATCCAGGTGATCGTCGATCACGCCCTCAAAGGCGAGCACTACGACCAACTGATCGCTGCCGACAACACCGCCGGCAATCAGATCGTGCGTGATGCGATTGCAGCCCTGGTCAAGCAGACCGGTGCCATCGAACAGGCAGCCGGCAAACTGGGTATCGACAACCTGAACCCTGACACAGCCGACCACGAGTTCTGATCCCACCCTTGTGCAGCACCCGACGCCCGGCCTAGAGCCGGGCGTTTTCATGTCTGCGGCAGCGCTTCCCGCTGCCTGGCAGGCCGATGATCGACCACCCTGTACGCATCATTCAATCGCCAACAGGGAGGCAGCCAATGCTGCAGATTCTCGATGTCTGGGGAGAGGGCCGGATCGTGCAGCGCGCTGAAGGCGCGAACCTGATCACAGGATTTCACAACGCCTATAACCTCAACAAAGCAGGGCAGCGCATCTCCAACGGCCCATTTGCTGGCGGGCCGATTCCCAACTTGATCCTGGTGTATGAGTACGACGCGCCCAAGTTCCCGATCGACGATCACTCCGTCCCGCATGTCACCCTCATGGGCGCGCCGATCACCCACACGGTGGCCGAGGAAATGTGCCGTGTATTGGCAGGGTCAGGCAAGGTCTACCTGTACGACCCCAACGAAAGCGACCGACGACTGTTCGAAGCCGTGGCTCACGAGTATGGCCTGCAACCCTTGGGTCGCTTCGATCCAGCCACCCTCGAACCGCCCTTCAATGAAATCACCTTGCTCGCGGCCTACGTATACCGCGCCCCGAGCGCCCCCTTGCCACGTCCGAGTACTCATCCATAAAGGAGATACACCATGGCCAGCGTCACCTACCTGCGTTCCATTGCCAACAACACGCCTTATACCCTGACTTTGGTTGACGGAGAGAGCCGTAGCCAAAGCCTGGCAATTGGCGCCCAGCACGCCTGGAACGGCTCGCTCGCGGTACCTTGGATCGGTAAATCCAAAGAGAACTACAAGGCGCTGCGCTTGATTCTGGGGCCAGGTGCAGAGACCAACATCTGGGTTTTTCAGGATTACTGGCAGCCCGCCCACAAGGATGTAGTGAAATACCTGACCGCCTCGTCCATGGAATACACCAGCGAAGAAGTGATGGAGGTCCCGGGCGATAATCATGAAGGCGGTAGCAAGAACCTCATCGTCAGCCTGGTCAATCGCCAGTTCAAACTCTTCATGGCATAAGCACCTGCCAAGACGATTTCATCCAGCAAACGCAAATTGCTCTTATTCAATGATCCTGGGCCTGATAAGCTTGCACGCCGGTTTTTACGTTCAGGCCCAGGATTCTGCATGTCCCTGCCGCTGTCCCGACTTGCCCCTCTGCTGCTGGTCTTTGCCCTCGCTGCCTGTGATGACGCTCCGCGTTTCACCCAGGCCGAGCCGGGCGAAGCGCTGTCAGGTGGCAAGACGACCGTGTTGCGCAGTGACCGCAATGCGTATTCGCAGCCCGCTGCCAATCTCTCCCCTGAGCGGCGCCTGGACTTTGCCGTGGGCAACAGTTTCTTTCGCAACCCGTGGGTCATCGCCCCCTCTACCACAACGGCGCGCGACGGCCTGGGCCCCTTGTTCAATACCAACGCCTGCCAGAACTGCCATGTGCGCGACGGGCGTGGCCACCCCCCCGCAACAGATGCCAGCAATGCAGTTGGCATGCTCGTGCGCCTGTCGATACCTGACCAGCCCTACCTGGCCAAGGTCATCGAACGGCTCGGGGTGGTACCGGAACCTGTGTACGGCACCCAGCTTCAGGACATGGCCATTCCTGGCGTAGTGCCTGAAGGCAAGGTGCGCATGACCTACACCCCGCAGACGGTCTCGTTCAAGGATGGCCATCAGGTCGAGCTGCGCATGCCTGCGTTGCAGATCACTCAGCTGGGCTATGGGGCGATGCACCCGGACACGCGCTTTTCGGCACGCGTGGCGCCACCGATGATCGGCCTGGGCCTGCTCGAGGCGATCCCCGAGGCCGACCTGCTGGCCAACGAAGACCCGGACGACCGCAATCGCGACGGGATTCGTGGGCGCGCCAACCGCGTATGGGACGACGCTCACGGACGTTCAGTTGTTGGCCGCTTTGGGTGGAAAGCGGGCCAGCCCAACGTGAACCAGCAGAACGCGCATGCGTTCGCCGGCGACATGGGCCTGACGACGACATTGCAGCCCAACGACGACTGCACCCAGGCGCAGGTCGAATGCCGCGCAGCGCCCAATGGCGACGGCGTGGCAGGCGAAAAGGAAGTCAGTGACAACATCCTGCGCCTGGTCACCTTCTATACACGCAACCTTGCAGTACCGGCCCGGCGGGATGTGTCTGACCCCCAGGTGCTTGCAGGCAAGAACCTGTTCCACGAGGCCGGCTGCCAGAGCTGTCACATTCCTCAGTTCACCACCGCCAGCGATGCCGCCGAGCCGGAGCTCGCCGGTCAGACCATCCGGCCCTATACCGATCTGCTGCTGCATGACATGGGGCCCGGCCTTGCCGATGAACGAACCGAATTTGCCGCCAACGGCCAGGACTGGCGCACGGCCCCGCTCTGGGGAATCGGCCTGAGCGAAACGGTCAGCGGTCACTCGCAATTTCTGCATGACGGACGCGCGCGCAACTTGCTCGAAGCGGTGCTGTGGCACGGCGGCGAAGCCCAGGCAGCACGCGATTTCGTCCTTACATTCGATGCCGAGCAGCGCGCTGCGCTGCTGGCTTTTCTGAACTCACTTTAAACATGCACAGGAGCCGGCCATGTTCCGACCCAAACTGTTGTTTACCAGCCTCGCTGCCCTGGCCCTTGGCGCCTGCTCGCCGCAGGATCCGCAGGCCGTCACCTCCGCGGCCATCGCCAAGCAGGTGATCCTGCCCACCTACAGCCGCTGGGTCGAAGCCGACCGCATGCTGGCCGCCAGCGCCCTGGCTTTCTGTGAAGGCAAGGAGACCCTGGAAAAGGCGCGCGCCGATTTCCTCAATGCGCAAAAGGCCTGGGCCGAACTGCAACCCTTGCTGGTGGGTCCACTGGCCGAAGGCAACCGTGCGTGGCAGGTACAGTTCTGGCCTGACAAGAAGAACCTGGTCGGCCGTCAGGTCGAGCAATTGGTCAATGCGGACAAGCCTGTCGATGCGGCCTCCCTGGCCAAGGCCAGCGTTGTCGTCCGCGGCTTGTCTGCCTATGAGTACATCCTGTTCGACAGCAAGCCGGACATCGCCACGGCCGAGCAGAAGGCGCGATACTGCCCGATGCTGGTGGCCATCGCCGAGCACCAGAAGGGGCTGGCCGAGGAAATTCTCAAGGGCTGGAACAGCACTGATGGCATGCTCTCGCAGATGACCAAGTTCCCCAATCAGCGCTACGCCGATTCGCACGAGGCCATCGCCGACCTGCTGCGCGCACAGGTGACCGCTTTGGACTCGCTGAAGAAGAAGCTGGGTGCGCCCATGGGGCGGCAAAGCAAAGGCATCCCACAGCCGCTGCAGGCTGAAGCCTGGCGTAGCCACAACTCCATGAACAGCCTCCAGGCCAGCCTCAAGGCGGCCCAGGCGGTCTGGGTGGGTGTGGACAATCAAGGGCTGCGCGGGCTGCTGCCTAGCGATCAGAAGGCGCTTGCGCAAAAGATAGACGATGCCTACGCCACATCGTTGAAGTTGCTGGCCGACAATCAGAAAACCCTGGGCGAGCTGCTGGCCGACGATGCAGGCCAGCAGACCCTCAACCAGATCTACGACAGCCTCAACGTCGTGCACCGCCTGCATGAAGGTGAGTTGGCCAAGGCACTTAACATTCAGTTGGGCTTCAACGCCAACGACGGTGACTGATCATGCTGCGACGCCAGGCCCTGAAACTCGGTAGCGTTGTACTCAGTGCCCTCACCTTGGGCGGCTGGACGCTTCTGCGCAACAAAGGTAGCGAGCCCCTGCTGCTTTCGGCACGCGACGACGCCGACGGCAAGCACTACGCCGTGGGCTATCGCCTGGACGGCACCCAGGTGTTCAGCACCCAGGTCGCCCAGCGTTGCCATGCCATCATCGATCACCCCGACCGGCCTGTCGCCCTGTTCGTGGCTCGCCGCCCGGGGACCGAAAGCTACCTGGTCGATCTGCGCGACGGCAAGGTGTTGCAGACGGTGGTATCGCCGCCCGACCGGCATTTCTATGGTCATGCCGTGCTCCACAAGGACGGCCAGTGGCTATACACCACCGAAAACGATACCCGTGACCCTGGCCGTGGCGTGCTGGGGGTCTACCGTTTCGACGACGAGCGCCTGGTGCGCACAGGCGAGCTCAGCACCCACGGCATTGGCCCGCACGAAGTCGCCTGGCTGCCGGACGGCGAAACGCTGGTAGTCGCCAACGGTGGCATCCGTACCGAAGCCGAAAGCCGGGTGGAAATGAACCTTGATGCCATGGAGCCGAGCCTGGTGCTGATGCAGCGCGACGGCACCTTGTTGAGCAAGGAAACCCTGGCCCAGCAGATGAACAGTGTTCGTCACCTGGCGGTAGCACGCGACGGCACCATTGCCGCGTGCCAGCAGTTCATGGGGGATGCCTCGGATACTGCCGAGCTACTGGCGATCAAACGGCCGGGCCAGCCTTTCCAGGCTTTCCCCGTTGCGCAACACCAGCTACAGGCCATGGCCCAGTACACCGCCAGCGTGGCCATTCACGACGAACTGCGTCTGGTGGCCTTGACAGCACCACGGGCTAACCGCCTGTTCGTCTGGGACCTGGACAGCGGCGCCGTTCGTCTGGATGCGCCCATGCCCGACTGTGCCGGGGTTGGTGCGGTGAAGGACGGGTTCGTCGTGACATCTGGCCAAGGCCGTTGCCGGTTCTATGATTGCCGCAAGCACCAGCTTGTCGGCCAGCCCCTGAACCTGCCTTCAGGCTTCTGGGACAATCACCTGCACCTAATCTGAAATGTGCGTCAGGCCATGCCCTGCGGCTTAGCCGAACGGCCGCAGGCCCTGGCGCATGCCGAACAGGAACAGCAGCAGGTCATGATCAGGCTGCACCTTGGCCTGCTGCTGCGGCTTTACCTCGCGCGGCAGTGCACATTGTTCAGCCAGCTCCGATTGGCTGAATACCACTGTTTTTGGTTGTTCCCACGCTGCCACCGCAACGGTAGTGAGCGCCAGGCCCCCAACCAGGAACAAAGTTCGAGCTATTTCTAGTTTCATTGCCCTAACCCTTTGACAGCGCTGCCAAACGCTACCTCATCAACGTAGTGCAACCTACGCCCCTTTGCACGCTTGAACGACGAATGGCGGCACCTGTCACATGGGTGATCACGCACAGGGCGCTGCCCTCGAGAGCCGTCAATGCGCCTCAACCCTTGCGCAATACATACACACGCCACATGGCATAAAACGGCAGGAAGTCGAGACGCTCCTGGATTCTGAAACCCGCGGCAGCGAATTCCGCCTCAACCGTTTCGGTGGGTAACACAAAACGGTTCTGGTAACTTTCCGGTCCATGCTCGGCGCCGCGACGCCGCTCGAGCTTCCTGCGCCGCCAGGCTTTGAAATTGCCATCCACCCACAACGACACAATCACGCTGTCTCGGCTAACCCGATGAAACTCATTGAGAATCGCTTTTCTGTGCGCCGCTTCGCCAATATGGTGAAACAGACGCATGCAAAAGATGCTGTCCACCGCGTTGTCCGGCAATTCGATGGCAAAGGCCGAGGTCTGCAAAGGTCGTACCCGGGCCACGATTTCCGGTGGTTGGGCCGCGCATGCCGTCTCGATCATGTCGGCAGAATTGTCTGCTCCGATGATCACGCGGTTGGCTTTTTCCGCCAGCAGTGGCCAGAAGCGACCCGCCCCGCAGGGCAGGTCCAGGACCAGGCCCGGCTCGCCCGCCAGCATCAGGGCCCGTCGAGCCAACTGTTCATCGCGCTTATGGGAAAGGCGCCTGGCAAGGCCAGCCTGGTGCTTCAAAAAATACTGTTGGGCATGGGCCTTGTCGTATTTACGGGAAAACTCGAGGTTGATGGGGCTACGCATCGGGCATCTCCTGATTCCAATGGCGGCCAGACTAAGCAGCCAAGCGTTGGAATCAGGTTATGGCCTTGTGAAAAAAGCGTTCTTCAATAGGATATTTCTTACAGGCTATTACGAAAGTGTGTTCAGCTCGCCCTTGGCTACGGTGCTGCTGAGGTCCACTTGGAAACGGCAGCCATGGGGGTGGGTCGAGGTCAGGGTGACCTGCCAGCCTTGGTCATCGCAAATGCGCTGGACCAACGACAAGCCCAGGCCAAGCCCTTCACCTCGGCGCTCATCCCCCCGCACGAAGGGCTTGAACATGGCTTCGCGCTGCTCCTCCGGGATGCCTACCCCACTGTCTTCCACGGTGAAATGCGTGGCTTGCAGGGTCAGACGAATGTAACCGCTGTCGGTGTAATGGGCAGCATTACGCAGCAAGTTGCCCATGACCGATTGCAGGAAGGTGGCGTTGTACAAGACCGGACCTGCGTTACCACGGCCTTCGTAATGCAGCGTCAGCCCCTTTTGTTCGATGGTGTCGCGCCATACCCCGATCAATTCGTCCCCCACCTCGCGCAGGGTTGCCCGCGAAGCCACAGCGCCTTCGTCTCTTTGGGCCCGGGCTAGCATGAGGAAGGTTTTTACCAGCTCGCGCATTTCCTCGGTGGCGCGGGCTACCCGTTCGACCTGACTGCGCGAGCGCGCGTCCAGTGCCGGGTTTTCCATGAGCAGCTCGCACGAGGTGGCCAGCACCATCAGCGGCGTACGCAACTCGTGGCTGACGTCGCTTGTGAACAGGCGCTCGCGCGTCAAGGCATCGCGCAGACGGCCCAGGGTGTCGTCGAAGGCCACTGCCAACTGCCCGACCTCGTCGGCGGCGTAATCAGGCGCCAATGGTGGCGCCAACCCCAACAGCTGATCGCGATGGCGCACTTGGCGCGCCAGGCGGATGACCGGCGCCATCACCCGACGCGCCACCAACCAGCCCAGAATCACGGCGAGCACCAGGCTCAATACGAACCCTACGACCACCACCGCGAACAGCAGCCGTTCTCGCTCCTCGAAGTCGCTTTGATCCTGCAACAGCACGTAGCGACGACCGTCCACGATCTCCACCATGGCGTGATACGAAAGCTGATCGCGAAAGACCTCGTGGAAACCCCGGTCCAGATGGCGCAGGTCCTTTGGCAACTCGAAGTCGTCCCGCCCGCCACTGAAGTAGAACAGTTGGTCCGGTCGCGGACGGTGACTCCAGTCGCTGACGCTGTCCATGCGCAACAGACGCTGCAAGTCACCGCCGAGCACCGACGAAATCAGGCGTTCTTCCACCAGGTGCACGGTAGAAACGATACCCACGGCGAAAGCCCCCGCTACCAGCGCGCTCATCAACGCAAAGGCAATGATGATGCGCTGGGCAAGGCTCTGTTTAAACTCCATCGCGGCCCTCGGCGAGGCGATAGCCGACGCCATGGACGGTATGCAGCAGGGGTTTTTCAAAGGGTTTGTCGATCACCTGGCGCAACTGGTGTACATGGCTGCGCAGGCTGTCGCTGTCGGGGCAGTCATCGCCCCACAGGGCTTCTTCGAGCACTTCGCGCCGCAACACGTGCGGGCTCTTCTGCATGAGCACCGCCAGCAGTTTCAAGCCGACCGGGTTGAGCTTGAGCAGGCGGCCTTGCCGGCTGACCTCGAGTGTGTCGAGGTCGTAGCTCAGGTCTGCAACCTGCAGCGTGCGACGTCCACCACCCTGCGCCCTGCGCAGCACGGCTTCGATACGCGCAGACAGCTCGGACAAGGCGAAGGGCTTGAGCAGGTAGTCATCGGCGCCGGAACGGAAGCCTTGCAGCCGATCGTCCAGCTGATCGCGGGCGGTGAGCATGATCACCGGCGTGTCGCGGCGTGCGTCTTCGCGCAGGCGCTTGCACAGCGTATAGCCATCGATGCCCGGCAACATGATGTCGAGCACGATCAGGTCATAGTGCTCGGTCGCTGCCAGGTGCAGGCCCGACAACCCATCCTGGGCACAGTCGACGGTATAGCCCTTCATGCCGAGGTAATCGGCAAGGTTGGCCAGAATATCGCGGTTGTCTTCAACCAAGAGGATGCGCATGAATTTCTCCTGTGCGACGCTGCTCGCGGTGATGCGCGGCAGGCGCAGCTTAAGGCCTAAGCCTGCGGGGTGCCAGCCTTTGGATGAATTCAGGCGGCTTGACGTTTTTTTCACCGAACCTTCACGGACACAGCATAGAAGCGGCCTGACAATGCGCGACCTTCTCGCGCCCTGGAGCCGCCATGCAGCAATCAAATTGCCCTCGCCCCTTGAACCTGTGGCTGTACCTAGGTATCCCAATGGCCATCATGCTTGGGCTGGTGGCGCTCGAATGGACGTCGGTGGACATGGACATAGCCAACCTGTTCTTCGATACCGCCACCGGGCAGTTCATCGGTCGCCACAGCTACCTGCTGGAGAACATCCTGCATGACCGGGTCAAGCAGGGCGTAATCGTGTTGGGCGTACTGGCACTGGCTGTGTTTGCGGCAAGTTTTTTGGTCAAGGGTTTGTACAGCTGGCGCCGCGAACTGGGCTGCCTGGTGCTCGCACTGGGGGTGTCCACCGCCTTCGTCACACCGCTTAAGAAACTGACGCAGGTGCAGTGCCCTTGGAGCCTCACGCAGTTCGGCGGCTCGGAAACCTACAGCAAGCTGCTCGAGCCAAGGCCTGCCACCGACAAGCCGGGCCTGTGCTGGCCGGGTGGTCACGCGACCACGGGGTTCTGCCTATTCGCGCTGTTTTTCGCGTTGCGTGATCGTAAACCGCGCCTCGCGCGCGTGGCATTTGCGGCCGCCCTGATCGCCGGTACGGTCCTGTCGGTGGGCAGGATGATGCAAGGGGCGCACTTTTTGTCCCACAACGTGTGGACGGCCGTGTTCTGCTGGCTGATCGGCCTGGGTGCCTACTACCTGGTGCTGTACCGCAAACGGGCAGCAGACAGGCCAGCCGCCGAGCCCAACCCTGCCTGAGTCAGTGCCCCCCGGTCGAGTGCCGAGCCCTGAACGAAAAAGCCCCGGCTCTTGCGAGCCGGGGCTTAGGGGTATAGCGAGGGTAAGGCTGGCTTACATCATGCCGCCCATGCCACCCATGCCGCCCATGTCAGGCATGCCGCCGCCTGCTGGCTTGTCTTCCGGCAGGTCAGCAACCATGGCTTCGGTGGTGATCATCAGACCGCCGATCGAAGCAGCAGCTTGCAGTGCCGAACGGGTAACCTTGGCTGGGTCCAGGATACCCATTTCGATCATGTCGCCGTACTCGCCGGTCGCAGCGTTGTAGCCGTAGTTGCCCGAACCCTGCTTGACCTTGTCGGCCACAACGCTTGGCTCGTCGCCGGCGTTGGCAGTGATCTGACGCAGCGGGGATTCGACCGCACGGCGCAGCAGCGAGATACCGACGTTCTGGTCTTCGTTGTCACCTTTGAGGTCAACGATTGCAGACAGGGCGCGCACCAGGGCAACACCACCGCCAGGCACCACGCCTTCCTCGACCGCTGCACGGGTAGCGTGCAGTGCGTCTTCGACGCGGGCTTTCTTCTCTTTCATTTCGACTTCGGTGCCAGCACCGACCTTGATGACGGCAACACCGCCGGCCAGCTTGGCCAGACGCTCTTGCAGCTTCTCACGGTCGTAGTCCGAAGAGGTTTCTTCGATCTGAGCACGGATCTGCTTGACGCGACCCTGGATATCGTCTTCAGCGCCAGCGCCGTCAATGATGATGGTGTTTTCCTTGGACAGGGTAACGCGCTTGGCGTTGCCCAGGTGTTCCAGGGTAGCGGTTTCCAGGGACAGGCCGATTTCTTCGGAGATGACCTGGCCGCCAGTCAGGACGGCGATGTCCTGCAGCATGGCCTTGCGACGGTCGCCGAAGCCTGGTGCCTTGACTGCTGCAACCTTGACGATGCCGCGCATGTTGTTGACGACCAGGGTAGCCAGGGCTTCGCCTTCGACGTCTTCAGCAACGATCAGCAGCGGGCGGCCGGCCTTGGCAACGGCTTCCAGTACTGGCAGCAGCTCACGGATGTTGGAGATCTTCTTGTCGACCAGCAGCAGCAGCGGGCTGTCCAGCTCGGCAACCATGGTGTCTGGCTTGTTGACGAAGTACGGGGACAGGTAGCCGCGGTCGAACTGCATGCCTTCGACGACCGACAGCTCGTTTTCCAGGCCCGAACCTTCCTCGACGGTGATGACGCCTTCCTTGCCGACCTTCTCCATGGCTTCGGCGATGATTTCACCGATGGAGCTGTCGGAGTTGGCGGAAATGGTACCGACCTGGGCAATGGCCTTGGAATCGGCGCATGGCTTGGACAGGTTCTTCAGCTCGGCAACGATGGCGGAGGTCGCCTTGTCGATGCCGCGCTTGAGGTCCATCGGGTTCATGCCGGCAGCGACGGCCTTCAGGCCTTCGTTGACGATCGACTGAGCCAGCACGGTCGCGGTGGTGGTGCCGTCACCGGCTGCATCGTTGGCCTTGGAAGCGACTTCCTTGACCAACTGGGCGCCCATGTTCTCGAAGGCGTCCTTGAGCTCGATTTCCTTGGCGACGGAAACGCCGTCCTTGGTGATGGTCGGCGCGCCGAAGCTCTTGGCCAGTACCACGTTACGGCCTTTCGGGCCCAGGGTCGCTTTTACCGCGTCAGCCAGAACGTTGACACCAACCAGCATTTTCTTGCGAGCGGAATCGCCGAATTTTACGTCTTTAGCAGCCATGATCGTTTAATCCTTGATAAATCTTTGGAGTAACGGGAAGTCGGTGGAAATCAGCCTTCAACAACGGCCAGGATTTCGTTTTCGGCCATGACCAGCAGGTCTTCGCCGTCGACTTTCACGGTGTTGCTACCCGAGTACGGGCCGAAAACCACTTTGTCACCCACTTTCACGGCCAGTGCACGTACTTCGCCGTTGTCCAGGACGCGGCCAGTGCCGACGGCGACGACTTCGCCGCGGTTTGGTTTTTCAGCGGCCGAACCTGGCAGGACGATACCGCCAGCGGTTTTCGATTCTTCTTCGCTGCGACGGATGACGACGCGGTCATGCAGAGGACGAAGCTTCATTGTCGATCTCTCCCAAATTGTGGTTTTCATCGGCCGGTGTCGACACCGGCGGGTTGATGCTGTCCGGCGTTGCCGGAAGGCCGCTCGCAACGAGCAAACGGCCTGAGTCATGTCTGGTGTCACCACCAGAAACCTTGCGGTGACCACTACATGAGGCCGTCCGAATCGATTACAAGGCTTGGCAGGGAATTTTTTTTGCCCAGGCATGAAAAAGGGCCGCTTGGCGGCCCTGTTCTCACTGATCGCGGCGCTCGTACTCGCCTTCTATCACATTGGGCCGATGGCCCCCGTCACGCGGGGGCTGGCCCTGCAAAGGGTCATCCTGAAACGCTCGCTGGCGGGTCGCCTGGGCCTGGGCACGCTCGCGCATCTTGCGAGCCGCCAGACGGCGGGTGAAGGGCAACAGGCACAGCAGGCCGAGCACGTCGCTGATGAAACCGGGGATCATCAGCAGCCCGCCGCCGACCGCCAGCATCATGCCATGGAACATGTCCTCGGCAGGCAGCTCACCGCGTTGCAGGCTTTCACGCGCACGCAGGGCCGTGGCCAACCCGGCGACTCGCATGACCAAGACCCCGAGGGCGGAGCCGGCGATAATCAGCAGCAATGCGGGGAAGAACCCGATGGCCCCGCTGACTTTCACGAAGACGAACAGCTCCAGCACTGGAAACAGCAGAAGCAGCAGTAGAAAAACACGCATCAAAGCATTCCTCGTCGCAAGACACCCTTGCAGTAAGACCTACAAATGGATGCGTGTGCTCCGCTTTTCAAGCAGGTATTTCGCTCGAAGCCGGCCAGCGGTCGGCGCGGGCCAGAAAAACCAAGGCTTCGCGCACTTGTGTCGGCGTATTGCAATGAGTCGGAAATGCCAACCAGTGGATCGCCTGGCCGATGCGCAGGTGCATCCCTTCGCTGTCGATACCGACCAACTGCGCAGGCATGTGGCTGGGAAGCTGGGCAAGCTGCACATAGTGCGCGATGGCCACGGCATGGTCGCTGTTCATGTGCTCGATCATGCCGCTCTCGACCTTGCCGGCGAACGGATTGGCCAAGGTCACCTTGTCGAGCCAGTGGATGGCACCGAAGCCACCGATGTAGCGATGCCGTACCGGCTCAAGCACCCAGAAATCGAAGTCGTGAGCCTGGTGGTAGTCGGCCGCGTCCGGGAAGTAGCGGTAATAGCGCAGGGCCGCTGCCTCGATGCTGGTCGGGTCCTGCAGCTTGCTCGCCTCGGCCATGACGGTCAGTCGCCCGACCGCCTGCACGTCCTGCGCCTCACGCTCGCCCACCAGCAGCGAACACTTGGCGTCCTTGTGCAGGTTATGCGTGTGCTGGGCGATACGGCTGATCAGGATGAGCGGCCTGCCCTCTGCATCGAGGCAATAGGGCACGACCGAACCGAACGGGAAACCAGGCATGGACTTGGAATGGGTCGACAAGACCCCCCGGTATTCCTTGAGCAACAATTCCCGGGCAGGACGGACGGCGTTCTGACTCACTTCGAAACCCCTCGATGAAACCCTGCAGGCAGCAGGCGGTGATGGCAGGCACAAGACCGACAAGGGCAGGCCTGACTCCAATCGCCCAGCTTAACCCCGACGGCTTACCAGGTAACGCCAAAGCCTGCAGTGTAGCGGGTCTTGTCCAGGTCGCTCTCGCGGGTGCCACTGATGATGTCCTTCTCGGCCTTGAGGTTCAGCGACGCCCAGTCGGTGACCTTGTAGCGCAGGCCCACTTCGGCGTCCAGGGAATAGTCGGCGACATTGCCCAGGGGCTTTGCCAGCTCGCCGTTAGTGAACAGTTGCACCTTCTTGCCGATCAGGTAGCGGGTGTAGTCCCACTTCACGGCGGCGGAATAGAAGTTGTCCTTGTCACCGTCCTGGTACTCGAAGTCGGTACGGTTGATCAGCGAGCCCAGCGAGAAGGCACCCAGCTCGTCGTCCCAGAACTGGTAGCCAGGGCCAGTACCCACCGTGCGCTGGCGGGCGAGGTCTTCGATACGGTCACGCTTGTACTCGGCACGCCCCTGCCAGAACCATTTCTCGGTCAGGAAGCGGTCCAGCGCATACTCGGCGCTCCAGTTGTCGGTGGTGGTGACATCGTCCTTGGTCTCGCGGTTGTACTCGCCTTCGGCGTTATGACGCCAGCGCCCATGGCGTGCAGTGGTCTTGAAACTGACGTCGTAGTCGTCGGTGTCGTTCTCGGCCCGCTTGTAGTCCAGCGCCACATCGACATTGCCTTTCCAGACCAGGTCCTCGACCACCGGCTTGGGCTTCATGATCTGCTCGATGCTCGCCAGGTCCACCGTCTTGGGTGCCTCGCCGTTGGCCAGGGTCACTTTGCCTGCCTCGGCAGCCTGGAGCGACTTGGCCTTCTCGCCGGAGTAGGCATCCTGCTTGACCAGCAGCTCCTGGTCGCTTTCAAGGGTCTTCACCTGTTTCCAGTCCAAGGCGATCGAACCGCCGTAAGGCGTTTCGAGCAGCAGCTTGCCGCCGTCGAAGACCTTGATCTTGCCGCTCAGGCGGTCGCCATTTTTCATCCAGACAGTATCGGCGAACGCCGAGGAGACGCAGCAGGAGGCGGCGAGTAGTGAGAGCAGTAATTTGAAGGACATAAGCGGGCTACAGGTTCGATTTGGCGAGAAAACCGGGCATTATCCAGATGCAACCGGCAAGAGCAAGCAAAGACCTGCCACGCGCCGATGAGTTCCACTCTCATTTGCCGGCCGTTGGTCAGGTTTCATGTACACCCCAGGGAGGGCCTGGTGTTCGACGCGATGGAGCATACCTTGGAAACTGCAGAGGGCCGACGGACGGCATTGTATTCAGTGCTCGGCCAGGTACCTGTCGGGCGCGTGGTGAGCTATGGCCAACTGGCAGCGCTTGCCGGGCTTGGCAAGGCCGCCCGGTGGGTGGGCCGCACGCTGTCTCAGTTGCCTGAGGGCACGCGTTTGCCTTGGCATCGGGTGCTGGGCGCAGGCGGTCGCCTGAGCCTGCCTTCAGGTACGCCATCGGGCGATGAGCAACGGGCCCGTTTGCGTGCCGAAGGCGTGCACGTGGCCAACAATCGCGTGGATATGACGCGCCATGGCTGGCGCCCGATGGAGCACAGCGGTTAGAGTGCGCGCTTTGTCCTGGAAACTTGAGGCAGATGTTGGTCCATGCCCCGTAAAACCTGGCGCGCTGCGCTCGCTGCCTATGCCAGCCCGTCAACCCTGGTGCTTTTGCTGCTCGGCTTCGCGGCCGGCCTGCCTTACATGCTGGTGTTCTCGACCCTCTCCGTATGGTTGCGCGAAGCCGGCGTAGCCAGGGAAACCATCGGCTATGCCAGCCTTATCGGCCTGGCCTATGCCTTCAAATGGGTGTGGTCGCCGCTGCTGGACCAATGGCGTTTACCGCTTCTGGGCGGCATGGGGCGTCGCCGTTCCTGGCTGCTGCTGTCCCAGGCACTGGTCGTGGTGGGCCTGGTCGGCATGAGCCTGTGCGACCCGCAACAGCACCTTTCGTGGCTGATCGCCCTGGCCGTCCTGGTGGCCTTTGCCTCGGCCACCCAGGATATCGCCGTGGATGCCTACCGCCTGGAGATCGCCGATGACCAGCGCCAGGCGGCCCTGGCCGCCAGCTACATGGCCGGTTATCGCGTCGCCGCCCTGCTCGCCACCGCCGGCGCGCTGTTCTTTGCCGAATGGTTTGGCTCCACCGGGTTCAGCTACCTGCACAAGGCGTGGGCCGGCACCTATGTGATGTTCGCAGTCATGATGCTTCCGGCCCTCTTCACGACCCTGGTCATGCGCGAGCCACCCGTGCCCCTGCGCACCCAGCTTTCGGCAGCCCGCTACGGGTTGGCCCACCAGTTGGCCTCGGTGTTCGTGCTCATCATCCTGCTGGTGTCGGTGCCGGCCAGCTTCACGCAGATGTTCAATACAGGCTGGTCGAGCGTGATCTCGGGCGACGCCACGCCCCTGGACCTGCTGCTCGAGGACCGCGCCTTCCTGCGCTTGATCCTGTACGTGCTGCTGTCCTGGGCTTGCCTGTCGAGCCTTGGCCGCCGCGGCCTTGCGCCGGTGCTCACGCCCATCAATGACTTCATCGTGCGCTACCGCTGGCAAGCTCTGCTGCTACTCGGGCTGATCGCCACCTACCGCATGTCCGACACGGTAATGGGCGTCATGGCCAACGTGTTCTACATCGACATGGGCTTTACCAAGGACCAGATCGCCAGTGTCAGCAAGATTTTCGGCCTGATCATGACCTTGGTGGGCGCCGGCGTGGGCGGCCTGCTCATCGTGCGCTTCGGCATCATGCCCATTCTGTTCATCGGTGGCGTGGCGTCAGCCGGCACCAACATTCTGTTCCTGATGCTGGCGGACATGGGCCCGAATCTGGAAATGCTGGTGGTGACCATTTCGCTGGACAACTTCAGCTCCGGCATGGCGACTTCAGCCTTTGTCGCCTACTTGTCGAGCCTGACCAACCTCAAGTTCTCGGCCACCCAGTATGCGCTACTGAGCTCGATCATGTTGCTGCTGCCACGCTTGATCGGTGGCTATTCCGGCGTCATGGTGGAGAAGTTCGGGTACCACGATTTCTTCCTGATCACCGCGCTGCTTGGCGTGCCGACCTTGATCCTGATCGCCTTGCAGTGGCGCCAGGACAGCACGCCCGGCCAGTCGGCCAGCCCACCTGCCCCGGCCTCCGAGCAGCCCTGAACAGCCTGCCTTGCAAGGGCAAGGCATGTGTACCGCCTAAGGCATCACAGCCGCTTGGGCACTGCGCGCCCTCAACAGCGACCACAGCGGCCACAGGGCCAGCCCCCCTGCCACACTGGCCGCCACGGCAAAGTGCAAAAGGCTCGCCCCGGCACCGATCATGGCCAGCAAGGCCCCGCCTAATCCCAGCAACGCGATGGTGATCATGCCGAGCATGGCCGAGACCAGGCCTTTGCTTTGAGTGCTTGCGAACAATGTCATGCGATAGAGCACGGCATTGGCGATACCCAGGCCCAGTGCGTAGAGCGACAGACCTGCCACCAGGCTGATAACGCTCGGCCATACCCAGGTTGCCACCACCATCAGGCAGAGCCCTGCCACATAAGGCCACAGCGCACCGCGCACCAACGTCGGCAGCGGATGACGGTCGGCAATGTGGTTGATGATCAGGTTGCCCAGAATCAGCCCACCAAACACCGGCAACTGCCACAGGGCATAGGCGAGCGTGCTTAGCCCTTCATCGTGGATGAGCAGCACCGGGGACAGGCCAATCCAGCCGATCAACGGCAGACCAACCAGGCCCAGGGCGGCGCTGCCGGCGACGAAACGCCGGTTCGACAGCAGCTGCCCGTACCCGGCCAGCAACGGCAACAGGTGGATCGGGGTGAAGGCCAGGCGCGAGCCGTCGCGCCGCTCCACACCCAAGGTTTCGGGCATCAACCGATACAGCAGCAACCAGGCAACCACAGCGCCAATGGCAAACGCCACGAACAACCAGCGCCAGTCCAGCCATTGCAGCATCAGCGTCCCCACCAAAGGCCCCAGCAGTGGCGACAGCAAGGCGATATTGGCCAGCAAGGCCATCATGCGCACAGCATCCGCCTCGCTGAATGCCTCGTTGAGTGCGGGATAACTGACCGTGACCACAAAACCCAGTCCGATGCCTTGCAGCAGACGCAGCAGGTTGAACAGGCCAATGTCATGGACCCAGAAGGTGCCCAGGCACGCCAGGCCGAAGAATGCGCAACCGGTGAGCAGCAGCGGTCGGCGGCCGTAGCGATCGGCCAACGGCCCGATCAGCCATTGCAGCAAGACACCCCCGAGCAGGTAGAGATTGAGCGCGTGGGGAATGTATTCGGGGCCGGCCTTGAGCTCGCCCACCACAACGGGCATCGCCGGCATGACGGCGTCGCTGGCCAGGTAGGTCAGCAGCTCGAACAGCGCGAGTGTCAGGCCAAACAACAAGGCCCGCAGCGGGGTGATGTACAGCAGTGGTTTCATGATGGTTTACGAAGATGACGGTGGGACGAGGCTATATGCCAGAAATCCCGATGACTGACTGTGAGCAAGTGTAAGCGCGCGAATAGATCCCCTTGAGCAACGAAGCCCGCCCTGCGCGCCCAGCAGGCCCTGTGAAGGACGCTGCTGAACCCGGAGGGCGGGCTCGATCGATGCCAGCCTGTGCTGAGGCCTTACTGCGCGGCCGTTTCCTGCACCACGCGAATGACCCGCTGCGGGAACGGAATGTCGATCCCTTCCGCCTTCAAGCGGTCACGTGCCTGCTCGTTGAGCATGAAGATCACGTCCCAGTAGTCCGAGGTCTTGGTCCACAGACGCAGCGAGACGGTGATCGAGCTGTCACCCAGGGTAGACACCACCGCCACAGGGGCAGGGTCGGCCAGCACACGTGGGTCCTGGGCCAGCTCCAGCAGGACGTTGCGCGCCTTCTGCAAGTCAGCCTCGTAGTCCACCCCCACGTCGAACACCACCTTGCGGGTGGGTTGGCGGTTGGTGTTGGTGATAATCCCGTTGGACAGGGAGCCGTTGGGCAGGATCACGGTCTTGTTGTCGCCGGTACGCAGCACCGTGTGGAAAATCTGGATGCTGTCCACGGTACCGCTCACGCCCTGCGCCTCGATCCAGTCACCGATGCGGAACGGGCGGAACAGCAGGATCAGTACGCCGCCTGCGAAGTTCGCCAGGCTGCCTTGCAACGCCAGGCCGATGGCCAGGGTAGCACCACCGATGGCCGCCACGAAGGAGGTCGTCTCGATACCGATCATCGAGGCCACGCTGATGGCCAGCAGGATCTTCAACACGATGTTTGCCAGCGTGCGGATGAAGTTCTGCAGCGCCGGGTCGTGGACTTTCAGGCCCACGAGCCTTGCCAGCCGGTCGCTGACGATGTTGGTCACCCACCAGCCGATGGCGAGGGTCACCAGCGCCAGCAGCAGGCGGCTGCCGTACGCCATGATCATGGGAATCCAGGTTTCGGATTGGCGGACCAACTGATCGACTTCAGCACTCAAATCCATATTCATCTCCTGATGCCGAACGGCGATTGCACAATACGTCAGGCCGCCTGCATTTCAGCGGCCAGGCCCCCATGGACAGCCGTGAGTGCACGGGGGTTCCGGCGGCCCGGATCAGTCGCGGAAGTTGTTGAACTGCAGCGGCATGTCAAATTCCTTGGTACGGAGCAAGGCGATGGCTTCCTGCAGATCATCGCGCTTCTTGCCAGTGACCCGTACCTGCTCGCCCTGGATGGCGGCCTGGACCTTGAGCTTGCCATCCTTGATGGTGGCGACGATCTTCTTCGCCAGGTCCTTGTCGATGCCCTCGCGGAACTTGGCCTCCTGCTTTTTCTCCTTGCCGGACGGATAGGGGTCCTTGGTTTCCAGGCACTTGACGTCGATCTTGCGCTTGACCAGGGCCAGGCGCAGGATTTCGATCATCGCCTCGAGCTGGAACTCTTCCTCGGCCGTGAGCATGACGGTCTGCTCTTTATCCTTGAACTCGAAGCTGCCCTTGCCCTTGAGGTCGTAGCGGCGGTCAAGCTCCTTGATGGCATTGTCGACCGCGTTCTGCACTTCGTGCTTGTCCAGTTCCGATACCACGTCGAACGAAGGCATGGTTACTCTCCCAAAATAAAAGCGCGCTCGGACTGAAGATGGAGCGCGCTGGGTTTGACGGTTAAAATGCGGGCTCATTATAACGGTTGCGAAACGCATATGAGCAGCACCTGGCACATTCTCGGCGCAGGAAGCCTGGGCAGCCTGTGGGCCTGTCGTCTGGCGCGGGCCGGCAAGGCCGTGCGCCTGATCATGCGTGACAGCACGCGTTTGCAGGCTTACCAGCAAGTGGGCAGCCTTGGCTTGCTGGAACAGGACCTGACCGCCCACTACGCCATACCGGCCGAGACAGCCCAGAGTGATGGGCCGATCCACCGCCTGCTGGTGGCCTGCAAGGCCTATGACGCGGCGCCGGCCGTGGCCAGCGTTGCCAGCCGTCTTGTGCCCGGCGCCGAGGTGCTGTTGTTGCAAAACGGCCTGGGTAGCCAGGACGAGGTGGCCAGACAGGTGCCGCAGGCCCGCTGCATCTTCGTCTCCAGCACCGAGGGCGCCTACCGGGAACGTGACTGGCAGGTGCGCTTCGCCGGGCAGGGGTACAACTGGCTGGGGGACCCGGGCAATCCTGCTCCACCGCCGTGGCTCGAGGATTTGCAAGCAGCGGGTATCCCTGCCCAATGGAGCCCCGATATCCTCAGCCGGCTCTGGCGCAAGCTGGCCATCAACTGCGCGATCAACCCGCTGACCGTGCTGCACCAATGCCGCAACGGGGGCCTGCTGGGCCATCTCGATCAGGTGCAGGCACTGTGCGTTGAGCTCGAGCGTCTGTTGCGTCGGTGCGGCCAGCCGCAGGCCGCTAAGGACCTTGAACAGGACGTGCAACGGGTCCTCCTGGCCACTGCCACCAACTACGCTTCGATGTACCAGGATGTGCGGGCTGGCCGGCGTACCGAGGTGCAGTACCTGCTTGGCTATGCTTGCCAGGCAGCCCGCCGACATGGGCTGCACCTGCCGCATCTGGAACACCTGCTCCAATGCCTGGTCGATAACTTGCGCGTGCGGGGCTTGCCCTGCGACTGACGCGGCCCTTGAACCCACACGGACATCGCCTTGCCCATGACGCTGCGTCAACGCCTGGAGAACCTCCCCGTCGGGCAGAAGCTGCTGGCAGCTTTGCTGGTCTTGCTGGTGACCATTCTGCTGGTGGCGAACCTGACCTTCATCAGCGCCGCCTACTGGATCACCCAGGAAAGCATGGCACCGCAAGCGCTCCAGACCATCGGCCGGCTGGTCTCCAATCCTGAGCTGTCGACCCGCGCGGCAGACGACCCCACCTCGGCCCAGGCGCTGCTCGATGAACTGGACAGCTATGCGCCGCTGCGCGCCGCCGCCTTGTATGGCAGCGACGGGCGCATGCTCGCCCAATTGCAGCATGGCGCCCCCCTCACACTGCCCAAGCGGTTTCGCAACATAGAAGGCTGGCGATTCATGGAGTTTCGCAGCACGCAGCTGATTCGCCTGCCACGGGCCGGTAGCCCGCCGGGGCATTTGCTACTGGTAGCCAGCAGCGAGCTGCCCACCGCCTTCTACACCGGCACGCTCAGCGCGAGCCTGGCCATTCTGGTGTTCAGCGTGCTGTTGTGGCTCTTCATCGCCCGGCAGATCAAACGCCTGATCACGCAGCCGATCAACCAGCTCGAAGAGCTCAGCCGCCAGGTCACCCGTGAGGAGAGCTACGCGCTGCGGGCCCGACGCGGCAACGACGACGAGATCGGTAGCCTGGCCAATGCCTTCAATACGATGCTCTCGCGCATCGAAGCCCGGGAGCACCAGCTCAAGCGTGCCCGGGACGAGTTCCAGAGTGCCTACGACCAGGCCCAGGGGCTTGCCGAGCAAACGCGTCATACAAACCGCAAGCTCGAGCTCGAAGTGCAGGTGCGCAGCAAGATCGAGAAAAAGCTCACAGGCTTTCAGAACTACCTGAACAGCATCATCGACTCCATGCCGTCGGCCCTGATCGCCTTGGACGAGCAGCTGTACGTGACCCAGTGGAACCAAGAGGCAACGGCGTTATCCGGCACGACCCTCAACGAGGCGCTCAACCAACCGGTGTTCATCGCCTTCGCACCGCTAAAACCCTTCTTGCCACAGTTGAAGGACACGGTGGAGCGGCACCGGGTGGCGAAAATCGAGCGTGTTACCTGGCACAAGGATGATGAGCCGCGGCATTACGCATTGACCTTCTACCCGCTCACCGGCGGTGGAGGCCGGGGCGTGGTGATCCGGATCGATGACATCACCCAACGTCTGTCGCTCGAAGAAATGATGGTGCAGTCGGAAAAGATGCTCTCGGTCGGTGGCCTGGCGGCCGGCATGGCCCACGAAATCAACAACCCGCTCGGGGCCATCCTGCATAACGTGCAGAATATCCGCCGCCGCCTGTCACCTGATCTGCCGCGCAATCTTGAGCAAGCCCACGCGCTGGGCATCGACCTGACCACGGTCAACGCCTACCTGCAAAGCCGCGAAGTGCCTCAGTTGCTCGATGGCATCCAGCAAGCGGGTGCCAGGGCCGCCAAGATCGTCACCCACATGCTCAGTTTCAGCCGTCGCAGCACGCGCGAACTGGCGCCCTGCGACCTCCCTGCCTTGATCGACCAGGCGGTGGACATAGCAGGCAACGACTTCGACCTGGCCATTGGTTTCGACTTCAAAGGCCAGGCCATCGTGCGCCAGTTCGACCCGGCGCTGGGGCCTGTGCCCTGCACCGCCAACGAACTGGAGCAGGTATTGCTCAACCTGCTCAAGAACGCCGCCCAGGCCATTCACCAGCGCCCGGCACCTTGCGAGCCAGGACGTATCATCTTGCGCACACGGCTTGCGCCGCCCTGGGCAGAAATCCAAGTGGAGGACAATGGCGTGGGCATGCCCGAAGCCGTGCGCAAGCGCACCTTCGAGCCCTTCTTCACGACCAAGGAAATCGGCCAGGGCACCGGTCTTGGGCTTTCGGTGTCGTACTTCATCATCACCAATAACCACAAGGGGCAGATGGAGGTGCATTCCACGCCTGGGCAGGGGACCTGTTTCACCCTGCGCCTGCCCCTCGGCCAGCCGCATCCGCCGCTGCCGGTCACCACGGAGCAATGACATGGGCTACCGCTTGTCCAAAATCTATACCCGCACTGGCGACACAGGTGAAACCGGCCTGGGCGATGGCCGGCGTGTGCCCAAGGATCATCCACGCATCGAAGCCATCGGCGAAGTGGACAGCCTCAACAGCCAGCTTGGCCTGTTGCTGGCCGGCCTGGATGAACAAGGTCTGGACGAAGTCAGCCGCGTTCTGGCGCCCTGCCAGCACCGCCTGTTCGACCTGGGCGGGGAGCTGGCCATGCCCAGTTACCAGGCCCTGACCACGGCAGAGGTGGAGCGGCTGGAGGCGGCCATCGATGAGTGGAATGACGAACTGGGCCCACTGAAGAATTTCATCCTGCCCAGCGGATCGGCCCTGGTCGCCCAAGCACACGTGTGCCGCAGCCTGGCACGCAGCGCCGAGCGACGCTGCCAGCACCTCAATACCGTAGAGCCGCTGGAGGGTGTCGGCCTGGCGTACATCAACCGCCTATCGGACCTGCTGTTCGTTGCCGCCCGTATCATCGGCAGGCGGCAAGGCATTGCCGAGGTCCTGTGGCAGCCGGCCGAAAAACCTCAAGGCTGACGCCAAGCGCTTGCCGCACCGGTCCGGCGTCAGAGGGTCGGCCAGAACGCCCTGATACCCGCAACGCCCTGCGCCCCGGCTAGCCAGGCCTGTTCGCGGTCCGCTGGGCCCACGCCACCGAGCAGGTACACCGGCTGGTGGAACCCGGCAATCAGGTGCTGGGCCTGTTCCCAGCCAAGCGGCGCGGCCTCTGGGTGACTTTCGGTACGCTGGACCGGCGACAGGGTGACGAAGTCGACCCCCATCTGCTGGGCCAGGGCAAGCTCCTCGGCAGTGTGGCAGGAGGCGGCAAGCCAGCGCTGGACCGGGAACGGCCTGCCCTTGTCGGCATACTTGCGCAACTGCGCTGCCGTCAGGTGCCAGCCTGCCGACGGGAAGTCGCCTAACCACTCCAGAGGCCCCTTGAGCATGAGCTGGGCCTTGCCCGCGCATAACCCCACCGCATCAACCGCCACATCGCGGTACTTGGGGTCGTACATGTCCGGTGCACGCAACTGGATCAGCCGGATGCCACTGGCCACGGCCTTCTGGATACCCTTGAGCATGTCAGGCACGTCTAGGCCGTCGGGTGTGATCAGGTATTGATCCGGCAGCCGGGCAGCGTTGACGATGGGCTTGTTGGCCTCGGGAAACGCATGGTCCGGCAGCTCACGGGGCGCGACCCAGGCCAGCGGTTGCCCTTCGGCGCCATGGGGTTCACCGTTGAAGGCCTCGACCTCGCGCACCTCGAGCAGTACGTGTTTGTCGGGGTAGTCGTGACTGACCTTGATCAAGGGCCGCGAGCGCGTTACCTGGATGCCCAGCTCCTCGTCGAGCTCACGCGCCAGCGCGGCCTCGACGCTTTCACCGGGCTCCACCTTGCCTCCCGGAAACTCCCAGAGGCCGCCCTGGTGTTGGGTGTCGGCGCGGCGGGCGATGAGTATCCGCCCGTCCATGCCCCGAATCACGGCTGCAACGACGTGAACCCGTTTCATCGGTCACACTCCGTCACGCCAGCCGTGGGCAATGGGGTTGGCATAAAGCTCATGGTTCTGCTCCCTTGGCATTGAAACATCGGGACCGCGAGCGGCCCCGGCTGCATCAGGTGCGGTACTCGGCGTTGATTTTCACGTATTCGTGAGAGAGGTCGGTGGTCCAGATGGTTTCACTGCACTGGCCACGGCCAAGGTCGATACGGATGGTGATTTCTTCCTGGGCCATCACCCGGGCGCCCTGGTCTTCGGTATAGCTCGGGCTACGACCGCCCTGGCTGGCAATGCACACCTCATCCAGGTAGACATCGATCAGGCTCACATCCAGCGCGGGCACGCCGGCCCGCCCAACCGCTGCGAGGATGCGGCCCCAGTTGGGATCGGAGGCGAACAGTGCGGTCTTGATCAGCGGCGAATGCGCCACGGCGTAGCCGACGTCCAGGCATTCCTGAGGGTTGCCACCGCCGTTGACCTGCACGGTCACGAACTTGGTCGCCCCCTCACCGTCACGGACAATGGCCTGTGCCACCTCCATGCAGACCTCGAACACAGCCTTTTTCAAAGCTTCGAACAGGGCTCCGCTGGCTTGGGTGACTTCCGGCAGGTCGGCCTGGCCGGTGGCGATCAGCATGCAGCAGTCGTTGGTCGAGGTATCACCGTCGATGGTGATGCGGTTGAACGATTTGTTGGCCCCGTCCAGCATCAGGTCCTTGAGCACGCCTGGCGCGACCTTGGCGTCGGTGGCGATGTAGCCCAGCATGGTCGCCATGTTCGGGCGGATCATGCCCGCGCCCTTGCTGATACCGGTCACGGTCACGGTCACGCCGTCGTGCTGGAACTGACGGCTCGCGCCCTTGGGCAAGGTGTCGGTGGTCATGATGCCGGTGGCCGCTTCAGCCCAGTTGTTTTCCGACAGGTTGTCCAGGGCAGCTTGCAAGGCACCTTCGATCTTTTCCACCGGCAGTGGCTCACCGATCACACCGGTGGAGAACGGTAAAACCGACTCGGCGGACACACCAGCAAGCTCGGCGAGTTTCGCGCAGGTCCGCTGCGCCGCTTCCAAGCCGGGGGCGCCCGTGCCGGCGTTGGCATTGCCCGTGTTGGTCAGCAGGTAGCGTACGGTGCCCTGCACCCGCTGCTTGGCCAGGATCACGGGGGCGGCGCAGAAGGCATTGAGGGTGAACACACCGGCCACACTCGAACCCTCGGCGCAGCGCATGACCACCACATCCTTGCGCCCCGGGCGCTTGATGCCGGCGGAGGCAATACCGAGTTCGAAACCCGGGACGGGGTGCAGCGTAGGCAAAGGACCAAGACCAACAGCCATTGGAGCGCTCCTAGAAAATACGTGTGGTGAAAAAAAGGGCCGCTGTGCGGCCCATCTTTGGCAAGCCCGGGCGAACCGGGCATACCGCATGGCTTGAATCGACGCAGCTCAGGGCGGCGCTGGCGTGTCGGCGATGGGCTGCGCAGTAGCCCCTTGGCAGTGAGCAGCCAGCACGGCGCCGTGCGCCCTGTGACGGCCTTGCGGTCAGATCACTCGATCTGGCCGTGGCAGTGCTTGAATTTCTTGCCCGAACCACACCAGCACGGCTCGTTGCGACCCAGTTTCTGCTCGTTGCGCACAGGCTCGGCAGCCACGGCTACCTCAGCGCCCTCCTCGGCCAACTGCTCGCTTTCAAGACCAGGTGCGGGCGCGTGTTCGAACTGCATGCGGCTGGCCAACTCTTCGGCGTCGCGGCGCAGGCGTGCTTCTTCCTCGGCAGGGTCTTCGCGGCGAACCTGAACGTGCGAGAGCACACGGATGGCATCGCGCTTGATCGACTCGAGCAGTTCCTGGAACAGGGTGAACGACTCGCGCTTGTACTCCTGCTTCGGGTTCTTCTGGGCGTAGCCGCGCAGGTGGATACCATGACGCAGGTGGTCCATGGTCGACAGGTGGTCCTTCCACAGGTCGTCCAGCACACGCAGCAGGATCTGCTTCTCGAAGGTGCGCAGTGCTTCCATCCCGGCCTGGTCTTCTTTCTCGGTGTAGGCCGTGGTGATTTCGTGCAGCAGCTTCTCGCGCAGGGTCTCTTCGTAGAGGTGGTCGTCTTCGTCGAGCCACTGCTGGATCGGCAACTTCATGGCGAAGTCACTGGACAGCGAGGCTTCCAGGCCGGCCACGTCCCACTGCTCAGGCAGCGATTGCGGCGGGATGTGCTGGCTGATGGTGGCGTCGAGTACTTCCTTGCGGAATTCGGCGATGGTGTCGCCCACGTTCTCTGCGGCCAGCAGGCTGTTGCGCATGTGGTAGATGACCTTGCGCTGCTCGTTGGCCACGTCGTCGTATTCGAGCAACTGCTTGCGGATATCGAAGTTGCGGCCTTCGACCTTGCGCTGGGCCTTTTCGATGGCGTTGGTGACCATGCGGTGTTCGATGGCTTCGCCCGATTGCATGCCCAGCGCCTTCATGAAGTTCTTCACCCGGTCAGAGGCGAAGATGCGCATCAGGCTGTCTTCGAGCGAGAGGTAGAAGCGGCTGGAACCCGGGTCACCCTGGCGACCGGAACGACCGCGCAGCTGGTTGTCGATACGACGCGATTCGTGACGCTCGGAGGCGATGACGTGCAGGCCACCGGACTCGATCACCTGCTGGTGACGCTTCTGCCAGTCGGCCTTGATGTGCGCGATCTGCTCGGCCGTTGGGTTTTCCAGTGCGGCCACTTCAGCTTCCCAGTTGCCGCCCAACAGGATGTCGGTACCGCGACCGGCCATGTTGGTGGCAATGGTCAGCGCGCCTGGCGCACCGGCCTGGGCAATGATCTCGGCTTCCTTCTCGTGGTACTTGGCGTTCAGAACCTTGTGCTCGATGCCTTCCTTGTGCAGCAGGTTGGACATGTGCTCGGAGGTTTCGATGGTGGCCGTACCCACCAGCACCGGCCGGCCTTGCTTCAAGGTTTCCTTGATGTCGGCGATGATCGCGGCGTACTTCTCTTCGGCGGTCAGGTACACCAGGTCGTTGTGGTCCTTGCGCGCCAGGGGCTTGTTCGGCGGAATGACCATCACGTTCAGGGCGTAGATCTGGGCGAACTCGAAGGCCTCGGTATCGGCGGTGCCGGTCATGCCCGACAGTTTCGAGTACAGACGGAAGTAGTTCTGGAACGTGGTGGAGGCCAGGGTCTGGCTCTCGGCCTGAATGTTGAGGTTTTCCTTGGCCTCGATGGCCTGGTGCAGGCCTTCGGACAGACGACGACCCGGCATGGTACGCCCGGTGTGCTCGTCGATCAGCAGCACCTGGCCGTCCTGCACGATGTACTCGACGTTGCGGTGGAACAGCTTGTGCGCGCGCAGACCGGCATAGACGTGGGTCAGCAGGCCCAGGTTGTGCGCCGAGTACAAGCTCTCGCCCTCGGCCAGCAGGCCGACCTGGGTCAGCATTTCTTCGATGAACTGGTGACCGGCTTCGTTGAGCTCGACCTGGCGGGTCTTCTCGTCGATGGTGAAGTGGCCTTCCTGGGTGACCTGGCCTTCGACTTCCTCGATGTGCTGGGTCAGGCGCGGGATCAGGCGGTTGATCTCGATGTACAGCTTGGAGCTGTCCTCGGCCTGGCCGGAAATGATCAACGGCGTACGGGCTTCGTCGATGAGGATCGAGTCCACTTCGTCGATCACTGCGAAGTTCAGCTCACGCTGGAACTTCTCGTCCTGGCTGAACGCCATGTTGTCGCGCAGGTAGTCGAAACCGAATTCGTTGTTGGTACCGTAAGTGATATCGGCAGCGTAGGCTGCGCGCTTTTCTTCCGGCGGCTGGAAGGCCGAGACGATACCGACCGACAGGCCGAGGAACTCGTACAGCGGGCGCATCCAGTTGGCGTCACGACGGGCGAGGTAGTCGTTGACGGTGACCACGTGCACGCCCTTGCCGGACAATGCATTTAGGTAGACGGCCAAGGTACCGACCAGGGTCTTGCCTTCACCGGTGCGCATTTCCGCGATCATGCCCTCGTGCAGGGTCATGCCGCCAATGAGCTGAACGTCGAAGTGACGCATGCCCATTACGCGCTTGCCAGCCTCACGGGCGACGGCGAAGGCTTCGGGCAGCAGTTGGTCCAGTGTTTCGCCTTTGGCCAAACGCTCCTTGAACTCGGCAGTCTTGCCACGCAGCTGCTCGTCGGAGAGGGCCACCATCTTCTCTTCGAAGGCATTGACGATACTCACCGTCTTGAGCATGCGTTTGACTTCACGCTCGTTCTTGCTTCCAAAAAGTTTCTTTAACAAAGGCGCAAACATATTGGCAGGATCTTCCACACGTAGGGATGGAGGGCGGCCCCATGAGTCGCCCGTGCAGCCCTAAGGCCGCATGCGAACGAGCATTCTACCCGGAAACGATGGTGATGAAAGTGGTGGATTCCACGATGCTGGCACAGCGCTTTTACAGGGGCGTGTCTTAGATAGGGGCATTTCCCCTGAGTTCAAGACCTGGAAAGATGAAAGCGTTCAAGACTCGCCTGTGCGCGCTGCCTTGCAGGGCCTGGCCCCGGTAGCGCCAGGCGCAGCGCTTGGCCAGTGGGCTCAACCGCCGGGTGATCGGTACAGACGCTGAAGTGTTAGACTGCCCTACTTGTAACCTCATGCGTATACCCATGGCCTACAAACCCTCCCCCGCCCAGCTGCCCTCGGCGTTGCTGCGCCAGGTTCGCCCGCTGCGCCTGTTGCTCAACCAGGCCGAGCGCCTGGAGCACCTGCAACGCCTGGTCGAAGGCCAGTTGCAGCCGGCTGCACGCGAGCACTGCCACGTGGCGTCATGGCGCGACGGTACCTTGCTGCTTGTGGTAACCGACGGGCACTGGGCCACGCGCCTGCGTTACCAGCAAAAGCGCCTGATGGCGGCGTTGCAGGCAACCGATGCGTTCGGCAACCTCAGGCGTATTCTTTTCAAGGTGCAACCACCCTTGGTACCCGCCAAACGCGGCGGGTATGCGGCCGAGTTGTCCAACAGCGCGGCCGAGAGCCTGCTGCAGACGGCCGAAGGCATCACTGACGCGAAATTGCGGGCAGCACTGGAGCGCCTGGCGGCGCATGCGCAGGCCAAGGACTGAGCGATTTGCCAGGGGGCTTCGGGCGGCAGCAACCAAGATTTTGAAGGCGTTACAGACTGCGCTGTTCAGCCTGATGGTGCTAGCCATCCTCGGCGGCGCCCTTGGGGGGCCGCCATTACTCACAGGTGCATGCGCGCCTGGATCATATCGAGGATGAAAGAGCCGCGCGCAAGGGCAGCCCCAGGGCCAAGCCGATGGATCGCATCCACCATCGAAGCCTGAGTCGATGCCTTTGCCGCCTCGGCGCCGCAGGATACAGTCCGACGCTGCCCCGACTTACACGGTCGGCTCGGGCCATCTGGATGGATTGATGGGTGTCTCTGCCCATAAGCAAGCCATAAAAAAGGCCACCCGAAGGTGGCCTCAATGAACTAGAGAGTGTTCGAGCTTACACAGCCGCGACAGGACGCATATACGAGATCGGCGCCGTGCTGGCATCTTCGAAAGTGACCACTTCCCAGGCATCGGTTTCGGCAATCAGCTTGCGCAACAGCTGGTTGTTCAGCGCGTGACCGGACTTGAAGCCCTTGAACTCGCCAATCAGGCTGTTGCCCAGCAAGTACAGGTCGCCAATGGCGTCGAGAATCTTGTGTTTGACGAACTCGTCTTCGTAGCGAAGACCGTCTTCGTTCAACACGCCTTCCTCATCGACCACGATGGCGTTTTCTACACTGCCGCCCAGCGCAAGGTTGTGCTTGCGCAGGTATTCGATGTCACGCATGAAGCCAAAGGTGCGGGCGCGGCTGACTTCCTTCACGAACGAGGTGCTAGAGAAGTCGACGCTTGCGCTCTGGGTCCGGTTGCGAAGCACCGGGTGATCGAAGTCGATCTCGAAGCTCACCTTGAACCCCTCGAAAGGCAGGAAGGTGGCGCGCTTGTCGCCCTCTTGCACCGTTACCTCACGCAGGATGCGGATGAACTTCTTGGCTGCGTCCTGTTCTTCCAGGCCGGCAGACTGTATCAGGAATACGAAAGGTCCGGCGCTGCCATCCATGATCGGTACTTCCGAGGCGGAGAGCTCGACGTAGGCGTTATCGATGCCCAGGCCCGCCATGGCGGAGAGCAGATGCTCGACCGTATCGACCTTGACGTCACCGTTGACCAGCGTCGTGGACATGGTTGTCTCGCCGACATTGGCCGCACGCGCCGGGATCTCGACCACAGGGTCGAGGTCGGCGCGGCGGAAGACGATGCCGGTGTCAACAGGTGCAGGCTTGAGGGTCAGGTAGACCTTCTCCCCAGAGTGCAGACCGACACCTGTGGCACGGATGGTATTCTTCAGGGTGCGTTGTTTAATCATGGCATTGGCCGCTTCAGCGCAAATTGCGAACAGTTATCAACAAAGGCTGGCGATAATACCAGACCCAACCTTTGATGAATACCAATCACCTTCATAGCCCTGATAAATTTCATTAATCAGCCTGACGACGCAGGAAGGCCGGAATATCCAGATAATCCAGGTCATCCTGAGGGTTCAGCTTGGCCGCCGCTGCCGCACCCGCGTGCGCCTGATTGCGCATGACGGTCGGGCGCTCCAGATCACGGTAGTTGACGGCTGGCTGCTCCTGACGCGCAGGGGCAGGGTTGGACGCCTCGTAGGCCTGCTGGGCAGTCTGCAGAGTGTTGTCCACCACCTTGACCGGCTTCTCGATACGCGCACCCAGGCCGGTGGCCACGACGGTGACATGCAGTTCGTCGCGCATGTCTGGGTCGATCACGGTACCGACCTTGACCATGGCGTGGTCCGAGGCGAACGCTTCGATGATGCTACCCACGTCGGAGTATTCACCCAGGGACAGGTCCGGACCTGCGGTGATGTTGACCAGGATGCCACGTGCGCCCTGCAGGTTGACGTCCTCGAGCAGCGGGTTGCGGATCGCAGCCTCGGTCGCCTCGCGAGCACGGTTCGGGCCACTGGCGCAGCCGGTGCCCATCATGGCCATGCCCATCTCACCCATCACGGTGCGCACGTCGGCGAAGTCGACGTTGATCATGCCCGGGCGCTTGATGATGTCGGAGATACCGCGAACGGCACCGGCCAACACGTCATCGGCCTTGGCGAACGCGGACAACAGGCTTGCGTCCTTGCCCAGGATGGTCAGCAGTTTCTCGTTGGGGATGGTGATCAGCGAGTCGACGCTTTCGGCCAGCATGCGGATGCCTTCATCGGCGATCTGCATGCGCTTGCGGCCCTCGAACGGGAACGGACGGGTCACCACTGCCACGGTGAGGATGCCCATTTCCTTGGCCACTTCGGCGATGATCGGCGCTGCACCGGTACCGGTACCGCCGCCCATGCCGGTGGTGATGAACACCATGTTGGTGCCTTGCAGCACTTCGGCGATGCGCTCACGGTCTTCCAGCGCGGCCTGACGACCGACTTCCGGATTGGCGCCAGCACCCAGGCCCTTGGTCACGCCAGTGCCCAATTGCAGGATGGTGCGCGCACCAATGTTCTTGAGCGCCTGAGCATCGGTGTTGGCGCAGATGAACTCCACGCCTTCGATGCTGCTCTTGACCATGTGATTGACGGCGTTACCACCACCACCACCTACGCCGATCACCTTGATGACCGGGCTTTGCGGGACGTTGTCTACGAGCTCGAACATTTTCCCTCTCCTTACAGTTCTCTAGTTGTCGCGCCTACCACTACTGCTTTGAAACTTAGAAGTTGCCTTGTACCCACCGCTTGAAGCGCTCAAGCACCGGGGCCTTCGGTTCATCGCCATAGCTGTTGTTGCTGCTGCTGTTGCCGGTCAAGGGCAGGTCTTCGGTCTGCTTGTGCAGCCCGTAGGTAAGCAAGCCCACACCGGTGGAATAAATCGGGTTGCGTACCACGTCGCTCAGGCCGCGCACGCTGTGCGGCACGCCCAGGCGTACCGGCATGTGGAAAATTTCCTCGGCCAGCTCGACCGCGCCTTCCATCTTGGCGGTGCCACCGGTCAGGACGATGCCAGCAGGCACCAGGTCCTCGTAGCCGCTGCGGCGAAGTTCAGCCTGGATCAGGGTGAAGAGTTCGTCGTAGCGCGGCTCGACCACTTCGGCCAATGCCTGGCGCGACAGTTCGCGCGGAGGACGGTCGCCAACGCTTGGCACCTTGATGGTTTCACCTGCACCTGCCAGCTTGGCCAAGGCGCAGGCATAACGGATCTTGATTTCCTCGGCATACTGTGTGGGCGTACGCAGGGCCATGGCAATGTCATTGGTCACCTGGTCGCCGGCAATCGGAATGACGGCGGTGTGGCGAATGGCGCCTTCGGTGAAAATCGCGATGTCGGTGGTGCCGCCGCCGATGTCGACCAGGCACACGCCCAGCTCTTTCTCGTCGTCGGTCAGTACCGAATAGGCCGATGCCAGTTGCTCGAGAATGATGTCGTCGATTTCGAGGCCGCAGCGGCGCACGCATTTCTCGATGTTCTGGGCGGCATTGACGGCGCAGGTCACCACGTGAACCTTGGCCTCCAGGCGCACGCCCGACATGCCGAGCGGTTCGCGCACGCCTTCCTGGTTATCGATCACGTAGTCCTGCGGCAGGGTGTGAAGCACCCGCTGGTCCGCCGGAATGGCCACCGCCTGGGCGGCATCGAGCACACGCTCAAGGTCGGCCAGGCTGACTTCGCGATCGCGAATGGCGACGATGCCATGGGAGTTCAGGCTGCGGATGTGATTGCCTGCAACGCCCACGAAGGCCGAGTGGATGCGGCAGCCCGCCATCAGTTGAGCTTCTTCGACGGCGCGCTGGATCGATTGCACGGTGGACTCGATGTTCACCACCACGCCTTTTTTCAGGCCGCGGGACGGGTGTGTGCCGATCCCGACGATTTCCAGCGTGCCGTCTTCGCCCACCTCACCTACCAAGGCCACTACCTTGGAAGTGCCGATGTCCAGCCCGACGATCATTTTGCCGCTATGCGCGTTTGCCATGGTCCTGCCTCTCTCTAATTCTTCGCAACGGCGGGTTGGGCCGTCGTCGGTGCAATCGGTTCCCGCCAGCCAACGGCAAGCCCGTTGGCATATCGCAGATCGATGCGGGCGATGTTGGCGATCTGCTCTTTAAGCGTCTTGTCGTAAATGGCAATGAAACGGCGCATCTTCTCGACCAGATGGTCGCGCCCCAGCAGCAGCTCGATACCAGGCCCTGCGCTGCTTGCGCCCGTGGTCAGGAACCAGCTGCCTCGCTCGCGCAACTCCAGGCGCGCAATGGAGAAGCCCAGGGGGCGCAGCATCTGGCTCAATATCTGATACTGCTGCATGACCTGCTGCTGGGCCCGCTGGGGGCCGGCCAATTGTGGCAGGTGCTCGTAGTTGGCCAGTTCGCGCGGTGTGAAGGCCTGGCCCTGGTTATTGAGCAAGGCCGCGTCACCCCAGCGTGCCACCGGCAGTTGTTCCTCGAGGCGAATCACCACTTCGTCCGGCCATACCCGGCGCACTTCGGCATGGGCGATCCAGGGCATCTGCTCAAGCTCCTTGCGCATCGCCGGCAGGTCGACGGTGAAGAAGCTTGCGGCCACATAGGGGGCGATACGCTGCTGCACCGACTGCTGGCTGATGTAGGTCAGGTCGCCCTGCACGTCGATCTTGGTGATCGGCCGGTCGGCATACGGCATGAGCCGTATGGCCCCCTCGTAGGCTCCGAAGCCTGCGGCTACCAGCAACACCGGCCACAGCAGGCGCTTGAGGCCGCCCAGGCTTGGACGCGGCAGGCGCGCCGATACGGGCTCGTCGGCCACCAGCCGGCTGGCACCACGCGGCACCGGCTTGCTGCGGCCGGTAACGGGTTGCTGCTGACGTACCATTGCGCCCTGCATGATGATTAACCTCGCGTCGCCACGCTTTCGGCCAGGATCGCCAGCACCAGCTGCTGGAAGTCCAAGCCGGCCGCGCGGGCCGCCATGGGCACCAGGCTATGATCAGTCATGCCTGGTGCGGTGTTGACTTCGAGCAGCCAGAACCGGCCCTGCTCGTCCTGCATCACGTCCAGCCGCCCCCAGCCTTCGATGCCGATGGCATCGCAAGCGCGGGCGGTCAGATCGATCAGTTCCTGCTCCTTGGCGCTATCGAGCCCACAGGGAATGCGGTACTGGGTATCGTTGGCGATGTATTTGGCGTCGTAGTCGTAGAACACGTGGGGGGTTCCCAGGGCAATCGGCGGCAGTACCTGCCCGCGCAACACCGCAATGGTGAACTCCGGGCCGTGAATCCACTGTTCCACGAGTACCTGAGAATCGTAGTTGGCGGCATCTCGCCAGGCGGCAACCAGTTCTTGCTCGCTGTTCACCTTGGCCATGCCGATGCTGGAGCCTTCATGGGCAGGTTTGACGATAAGCGGGAAGCCCAGTTCCGTACTGGCACGCAAACAATCGCTTTCGCTGGCCAATACCGCATGCCGCGGGGTAGGAATGCCCAGGCTCTGCCAAACCTGCTTGGTGCGCAGCTTGTCCATCGCCAAGGCCGAAGCCAGGATGCCGCTACCGGTGTAGGGAATGCCCAGGCACTCGAGCAACCCCTGCATGCTGCCGTCTTCGCCGCCGCGGCCGTGCAGGATGATGAAGGCACGGTCGATTTTTTCGCTTTGCAGACGCGCAAGCAGGTCATCGCCCACGTCGATGGCGACGACGTCCACGCCGGCTTCGGTGAGCGCACCTATCACGGCGGCGCCGGACTTGAGCGAGACTTCCCGCTCGGCGCTCTTGCCCCCATAGAGCACGGCGACGCGGCCGAACGCCTTGACGTCCAAGGTGCTGGGCAATAGGTCGTAGGCGCTGGTCATTTAGACGTCTCCTGCACGGCGCCGGCAAACAGCGGGCTTTTCATCAATTGCGGAGCCAGGCCACCGACATCGCCGGCACCTTGGCAGATCAGGATGTCGCCGGCACGCAGCAACGGCTGAACCAACGGCGCCAGCTCGGCGCCGCGCTCGATGTAGATCGGGTCCAGCTTGCCGCGCTGGCGAATGCTGTGGCACAGCTGGCGGCTATCGGCCCCGGGGATCGGCTCTTCGCCAGCCGGGTAGACTTCCATCAGCAGCAGCACGTTGGCGTCACCGAGCACCTGGACGAAGTCGTCGTACAGGTCGCGGGTGCGGCTGTAGCGGTGCGGCTGGTAGACGATCACCAGGCGGCGGCTTGGCCAGCCGCCACGCACGGCCTTGATCACCGCGGCCACTTCAGTGGGGTGATGACCGTAATCATCCACCAGCATCACGCTGCCGCCTTCCACGGGCAGCTCACCGTACACCTGGAACCGACGGCCCACGCCCTGAAACCCGGAGAGCCCCTGGAGAATGGCTTCGTCGGGAATGCCTTCGTCAGTGGCGATGGCAATGGTCGCCAGTGCATTGAGCACGTTGTGGTTGCCGGGCATGTTCACCGAGACTTCCAGCGGCTCGCAGTCGCGGCGCAAGACGGTGAAATGCGTCTGCATGCCTTGCTGGCGGACGTTGATGGCGCGGATATCGGCTTCTTCGCTGAAGCCGTAGGTGACCGTCGGGCGCTTGACCTGGGGCAGGATCTCGCGCACCACCGGGTCATCCAGGCACATCACCGCCAGGCCGTAGAACGGCAGGTTGTGCAGGAACTCGACGAAGGTCTTCTTCAGTTTGTTGAAGTCCCCTTCGTAGGTGGCCATGTGGTCGGCGTCGATGTTGGTGACCACGGCGACCATCGGTTGCAAGTGCAGGAAGCTGGCGTCGCTTTCATCGGCTTCGGCGATCAGGTAACGGCTGGTGCCCAGCTGGGCATTGGTGCCTGCTGCGGTCAAACGGCCACCGATGACGAACGTGGGGTCCAGCCCACCGGCGGCGAATACCGAGGCCAGCAGGCTGGTGGTGGTGGTCTTGCCGTGGGTCCCGGCCACGGCCACGCCATGGCGGTAGCGCATGAGTTCGGCCAGCATCTCGGCACGTGGCACCACCGGAATGCGGCGTTCCAGGGCGGTTGCCACTTCAGGGTTGGCCGGGTTGATGGCGCTCGACACCACGAGCACGTCAGCGGTCGCAGCGTTCTCTGCACGATGGCCGACGAAGATCTGCGCGCCGAACGACTCCAGGCGCTCGGTCACAGGCGAGACCTTGAGGTCCGAACCGGAAACCTCGTAGCCCAGGTTCAGCAGCACCTCGGCGATACCGCACATGCCGACACCGCCGATACCCACGAAGTGGATACGGCGAATACGGCCCATCTTGGGCTGGGGCATGGCTTTCTGGCTCTCAACCACGGGCCACCTCCAGGCAGATATCGACGACGGTGCTGGTTGCAGCAGGTTTGGCCAGGCGTCTTGCGGTACCGGCCATGACAGTCAGTTTCTCGGGTTGCATCAGCACCTCGTTCAGGCGTTCAGCGAGCTGCGCTGCGCCAGTTGTCGCTTGTGGCATCAGGAAGGCAGCGCCTTCGCGGGCCAGATAATGGGCGTTATGGGTCTGGTGGTCGTCGATCGCATGGGGCAAGGGCACCAGCATCGAGGGCAGGCCCGCTGCCGCCAGCTCGCTGACGGTGAGGGCCCCGGCACGGCAGACCACCAGGTCGGCCCAGCCATAGGCTTGGGCCATGTCCTTGATGAAGGGCTCGACCTGCGCCTGGACACCCGCTTCGCGGTATCGCTCGGCGGTGATCGACGCATGTTGCTTGCCCGCCTGGTGGAACACCTTGGGGCGCACGGCTTCGGGCACTTCGGACAGCGCCTTAGGCAACAAAGTATTCAAGGGTTCCGCGCCCAGGCTACCGCCGAGTACCAGCAGGTGCGGTTGGCGCTGGCCAAGCGCAGGGCGCTCGGCATCCATGAACAGTTCCGCACGCACCGGATTGCCTGTGGTGCGGCGCTTTTCACTGGCCTGGAAGGTGTCGGGGAAGGCTTCGCACACCCGTGCAGCCAGAGGCACCAGCAAACGGTTGGCGGTGCCAGCGCGGGCATTTTGCTCATGAATGATCAGCGGCACCCCGCAAAGGCGCGCTGCCACGCCGCCGGGGCCCGTGACATACCCGCCGAAGCCCAGCACACAGGCAGGCTTGAGCGCGCGGATGATGCGCCGGGCCTGCAGCACGGCCTTGACCAGGGTCAATGGGGCCTTGAGCAGCGACAGCTTGCCCTTGCCACGCAGGCCGGTGACCTGAATCTGATGCAGGGTAAGGCCGGCCTGGGGCACCAATTCATTCTCGATACCTCGCGGGGTACCCAGCCAGTGCACGGTATAGCCACGCGCCTGGAACTCGCGCGCGCAGGCCAGCGCCGGGAACACGTGACCGCCGGTTCCGCCAGCCATGATCAATACGTTCTTGCCTTCAGCGGCCATGGGCAGGCTCCTCGGCAAAATCGCTTTCGCTGAATTCGTGCTCCTCGCTGCCCAGGTGGGTACGGCTTTCCCATTCGATGCGCAGCAGCAGCCCCACGCACGCGCAACAGATGACCAGCGAGCTGCCGCCATAGCTGAGGAACGGCAGGGTCAGGCCTTTGGTCGGCAGCAAACCGACGTTCACGCCAATGTTGATCAGGAACTGACCAATCCACAGGAAGGCCAGCCCGAAGGCCATGTACGCGGCGAAGAACTGTTTGGCTTTTTCGGCCCAGAGCCCGATGTACAGCGCACGGACAGTAACGAAGACGAACAGCGCGATGGTGACCAGCGAGCCCACCACACCCAGCTCTTCGGCCAGCACCGAGAACACGAAGTCGGTGTGCGCTTCAGGCAGGTAGAACTGCTTCTGCACGCTGTTGCCCAGGCCCACGCCAAGCCACTCGCCACGCCCGAATGCGATCAGGGCCTGAGTCAACTGGTAGCCGGAGCCGAACTGATCGGACCAGGGGTCGGTGAAGGTGATCAGTCGCGCCATTCGATAGGGCTGCGCCTGCACCAGCACGAACACCGCGACAACCGCCAGCACCACCATCAGGCTGAATCGGAACAGCCCCACCCCACCCAGGAACAGCATGGCAGCCGCCGCCCCCATCATCACCACGGTGGCGCCGAAGTCCGGCTCCATCAGCAGCAGGCCAGCCATGGGCAGCAGCACGATGAACGGCTTGAAAAAGCCCATCCAGCTTTCCCGCACCTCGGTCTGACGGCGTACCAGGTAGCCGGCAAGGTAGATGACCACGAATACCTTGGCGATTTCAGACGGCTGGACGTTGAAGAAGCTGAAGCCGATCCAGCGCATCGAGCCGTTGACCTCGCGCCCGATCCCGGGCACCAGCACCATGACCAACAGGCCGAAGGCCCCCAGGAGCATCATGAAGCCCATGCGCTGCCAGGTGGCAATTGGCACCATCATGGTCGCGCCACAGGCGACCAGCCCGAGGAAAACGTAAACCAGGTGCCGGTACATGTGGTAAAGCGGGTTGCCGGACTGAACGGCGGCCACTTCCGAGGAGGCGGAAGTGATCATCACCAGGCCCAGGCCCAGCAGCGCCAGGCAACCGGCCAGCAGGGGGAAGTCCAGGTCGATGCCACGGCCGCTGATCAGCGGCGACGGATAGGGCTTGAGGATGCCGAAGATCATGCCAGTGCTCCCGCTGCCTGGGCAAACAGGCGCCCGCGTTCTTCGAAGTTCTTGAACATGTCGAGGCTGGCGCAGGCTGGCGACAGCAGAACGGCATCACCGGGCTGTGCCAGCTCGGCGCAGCGCTGAACGGCGTCGTCCAGGGAGGCCACCTGCACCAGCGGCGCAGCATCACCCAGGGCCTGGCCCAGGCGTTCGGCATCACGGCCCAGCAACACCACGGCGCGGCAGTAGCGCCGGACCGGTTCGCGCAACGCGGCAAAATCGGCGCCCTTGCCGTCGCCTCCGGCAATCAGCACCAGCTTGCCTGCTGTATCGGCACCCAGGCCTTCGATGGCTGCCAGTGCGGCGCCAACGTTGGTGGCCTTGGAGTCGTCATACCAGTTCACGCCGTTGCGCTCACGTACCCACTGGCAGCGGTGAGCGAGCCCCGTGAATTCACGCAGCGCCTGCAGCATCGGCTCGAAGGGCAGGCCCGCAGCATGGCCCAGGGCCAGTGCGGCCAGCGCATTGCTTTGGTTATGGGCGCCGCGCACCTTGAGGTCGCGAACCGGCATCAGGGTTTGGAACGCGAAGGCCAGGTATTTCTCGCCGTCCACCTCGCGCAGGCCGAACGCCTTGAAGTCGGGCTCGCCCAGGCCAAAGGTCCAGCAGGGACGGCCTTCGACCGGCAGGGGACGGCTGAGCGCGTCCTGGCGATTGACCACCACCTGCCGCGCACCACGGAAGATGCGGTGCTTGGCCAGGTGGTAGGCCGGCAGGTCACTGTAGCGGTCCATGTGGTCTTCGCTGATGTTCAGCACCGTGGCGACTTCGGCATTGAGCTGGTCGGTGGTTTCCAGCTGGAAGCTGGACAGCTCCATCACGTACAGCTCCACGTCATCGGCCAACAGGTCGAGGGCCGGTGTGCCAAGGTTGCCGCCGACCGCCACGCGCTTGCCCGCCCTGGCGGCCATTTCGCCGACCAGGGTGGTGACGGTGCTTTTGGCATTCGATCCACTGATGGCGATGATGGGTGCCTTGGCGTTGCGCGCGAACAGCTCGATGTCGCCGGACAGCTTGACCCCACGGGCAGCGGCTTGTTGCAGCGCCGGCGTAGCCAAGGCCAGGCCTGGGCTGACGTACAGCTCGCTGGCGCGGCACAGGAAGTCCACGTCAAGCTCGCCACAGCGTACTTCCACCTGCGGGTAGTCACGGCGCAGGGTTTCCAGTTCCGGCGGTTGCTCGCGGGTATCGGCGACCGCAAAGGCGATGCCCCTGCTCGCCAGGAAGCGAACCAGGGACATGCCGCTCTTGCCGAGGCCGACAACGATGCGGAATTGGTCGGAAGCGATCAGTGACACGCGCATCTACCTCAGTTTCAGGGTGGCAAGGCCAATCAGCACCAGGATCACGGTGATGATCCAGAATCGGACGATCACGCGTGGCTCTGGCCAGCCCTTGAGTTCAAAGTGGTGGTGAATCGGCGCCATGCGGAACACGCGCTTGCCGGTCAGCTTGAACGAAGCGACCTGGATGACCACGGACAGGGTTTCCATCACGAACACGCCGCCCATGATGAACAGCACGATCTCCTGGCGCACGATCACGGCGATGGTGCCCAGCGCCGCGCCCAGCGCCAATGCCCCCACATCGCCCATGAACACTTGTGCCGGGTAGGTGTTGAACCACAGAAAGCCGAGGCCAGCACCGATCAGTGCGCCGCAGAACACGATCAGCTCACCGGAGCCGGGCACGTACGGGATCAACAGGTACTCGGCGAACTTCACGTTGCCCGACAGGTAGCAGAAGATGCCCAGCGCCCCGCCGACCATCACGGTCGGCATGATGGCTAGGCCATCCAGGCCATCGGTCAGGTTCACGGCGTTGCTGGAGCCGACGATGACGAAATAGGTCAGCACCACGAAACCGATGCCCAGGGGAATGGTGACGTCCTTGATGAACGGCAGTATCAGGGTGGTCTCGACACTGGTCGGGGCGGTCTTGTAGAGGAACACCGCCGCAGCCAGGCCGAACACCGACTGCCAGAAGTACTTCCAGCGACTTGGCAGGCCACGGGAGTTCTTCTCGATGACCTTGCGGTAGTCGTCGACCCAGCCGATGGCACCGAAGGCCAGGGTGACGATCAGCACCACCCAGACATATCGGTTGGTCAGGTCGGCCCACAGCAAGGTACTGACGGCGATGGCAGACAGGATCAACGCCCCGCCCATGGTCGGCGTACCGGACTTGGACAGGTGCGACTGCGGCCCGTCATTGCGCACGGCCTGGCCGATCTGGCGAATTTGCAGCGTACGGATCATCCACGGCCCCAGCCACAGCGCCAGCGACAACGCGGTAAGCACCCCGAGAATCCCGCGCAGGGAGAGGTACTGGAAGACCGCGAAGCCTTTGTGGAACTGTTGCAGATACTCGGCCAACAGCAGCAGCATTAATGTTTCTCCCCGCTGGCACCGCACAGTGCAGCCACGACGTTTTCCATCGCAGCGCTGCGCGAGCCCTTGATCAAGATAGTGGTATCGCTGGCATTTTCGGCACTGACTGCTTCGATCAGCGCGGCCTGCGTAGCGTAATGGTGGCCATGGGTCCCGAACGCCTCGACGGCGTGCGCCATGTTGGCACCCACCGCATACAAGGCGTCGACCTTGCCGCGTGCGTAGTCACCCACCTGACGGTGACCTTCCTGCGCCCACTGACCCAGCTCGCCGATTTCTCCAAGCACCAGGACGGTGCGTCCGGAAAAGCCGGCGAGTATATCAATGGCGGCACACATGGAGGTGGGATTTGCGTTGTAACTGTCATCGATCACACGAGCACCGCGCGGGGTGACCTGCGCCACGGTGCGGCCCTTGACCGGCTGAACCGCAGCCAGGCCTGCGGCAATACCCTGCAGGCTGATGCCCACGGCATGGGCAGCGGCGGCGGCGGCCAGGGCGTTGCTGACGTTGTGCACGCCCAGCACGTTGAGTTGCACCTGCACCTGCTCGCCAGCCCCGTGCAGGGTGAAGGACGGGCAACCGCGGGGATCACGGCCAATGCCACTGGCATGGAAATCGGCACGGGGATCGTCGAGCGCAAAGCTCACGACCCGGTGATCGCCAGCACGCGTGCGCCAGGTGTCGAAGGCCTTGTCGGCCAGGTTGAGAATGGCTGTACCGCCCTCACCCAGCCCTTCGAGGATTTCGCCCTTGGCCTCGACGATCTTGTCCGGGCCGCCGAATTCACCCACGTGCGCGGTGCCGGCATTATTGATGATCACCACCTGAGGCTGGGTCAGGCCCACGGTGTAGCGAATCTCGCCGATGCGCGAGGCGCCCAGCTCGATGACGGCGGCGCTATGCTCGGGGGCAATTTCCAACAAGGTCAGGGGCGCGCCCAGGTCATTGTTCAGGTTGCCTCGTGTGGCATGCACCAGGCCGCGCGTGCGCAAAATGCTGGCGAGCATTTCCTTGACCGTGGTCTTGCCGCTGGACCCGGTAATGGCCACCACGGGCTTGTCGAAGGCGGCCCGGTTGAGTGCTCCAAGCTGGCCAAGGGCCAGGCGGCAATCGGCGACCACCAATTGCGGCAGGTGGACGCCTTGCACTTCGCGCTCTACCAGCGCCGCCACGGCGCCCTTGGCCTTGACGTCTGCCAGGTAGTCATGGCCGTCGAAGCGCGGGCCGGTCAGGGCAACGAAGAGCTGCCCCGGCACGACGCTACGGCTGTCGATGCTGACGCCATCGAAGCGAGCATCGGCGCCGGTCAGGCGGCCGTGCAAGGTGGAGCTCACCTGGCTGAGCGTCATCGCCTCAAGCATTGGGGGCCTCCCAGGCTGCGAGTGCCTTTTCGGCCTCGGTCAAATCGGAAAACGCATGCCGCTGCGCGTTGATTTCCTGATAATCCTCATGTCCCTTGCCGGCCAGCACGATGACGTCGGCGGCGCGGGCACCGGCGATCAGCTGGGCGATGGCCTCGCCGCGACCGGGCACGAACGCCACCTCGGTCGGCGCCGTAAAGCCGGGACGAATATCGTCGAATATGCGCATCGGGTCTTCGGTCCGCGGGTTGTCGTCGGTCACCAGCACCCGGTCGGCCAGGCGCTCGGCCACTTCTGCCATCAGCGGGCGCTTGCCCCGGTCACGGTCGCCGCCACAGCCGAACAGGCACAGCAGTTGCCCGTGGGCATGAGGGCGCAGGGCCTGGAGCACTTTTTCCAGGGCATCGGGCGTGTGCGCGTAATCGACCACCACCAGGGGCTTTTCGCCGCCGCCCAGGCGTTGCATGCGGCCAACAGGGCCGTGCAGCTGCGGCATGACCTTGAGGATCTCGTCCAGCGCGTAATCCAATGCCAGCAAGGTCGCCACGGCCGCCAATACGTTGCTCAGGTTGAAGCGACCCAGCAGCTGCGTGCGCAACGTGCGCTCGCCCTGGGCGGTGACGAGGGTGGCGCAGACGCCATCGTCGTCGAACGTGGCCTCGGGGCAATACAGCGAGGCGTCGGGGTGCTCCAGGCTGTAGCTGATCAGCCGGGTATCGATGCGATCGGCCATCGGCTTGCGAGCGTAGGCGTCAGCAAGGCGTTGACCGAAGTCGTCGTCCAGATTGACCACCTGGCAGCGCAGGCTTGGCCAGGCAAACAGCTTGTCCTTGGCCGCTTCGTAGGCCTGCATGCTGCCGTGGTAGTCGAGGTGGTCACGGGACAGGTTGGTCATCACCGCGATGTCGAACGCCAGGGCCGCTACACGCCCCTGTTCCAGGGCATGGGAGGACACTTCCATGGCCACGGCCTTGGCGCCTTGTTTTTTCAAGTCATACAGGGTCGACTGCACGGCGATCGGGTCAGGCGTGGTCAGGCGGCCGCTTTTCAGCTCGCCGTAGAAACCCGTCCCCAGGGTACCCACCAGGCCGCAACGCTGGCCCAACAGGTCGAGCGCCTGTGCCACCAGTTGGGTAACGCTGGTCTTGCCGTTGGTGCCGGTCACGCCCACCAGGTTCAATTGGCGGCTGGGCTCGCCATAGAAGCGCCCGGCGATGTCCGACAGCTGGGCGATCAGGCCTTTGACTGGAATCAGCGGTACATCGGTCAGCGGCAGCACCGTGGCGCCCTGTTCCTCGTAAGCCACGGCGGCAGCGCCACGGGCCAGCGCGTCGGCGATATGCTCGCGGCCGTCGACCTTGGCCCCAGGCACCGCTAGGAACAGGTCGCCTGGGCGCACGTTGCGGCTGTCGAGGGTCAGTTCACGAATCAGCGGATCGCGGCTGGCATGGGCGAAGAGCTTGCTCAATGGCATTGTCATTATCCACGCCCTCCGTTGGCAGCTGCTGCATTGACTTGCGATTGGCTTGCCGGCGCTGCCGGCGCAGGGGGCGGCAGGTTGTCTGGCGGCACGTTCATCAACCGAAGGGTGCCGGACATGACCTTGCTGAACACAGGTGCCGATACCAGACCGCCGAAGTACCCGCCTTTGCCGGGCTCGTCGATCACCACGACGATCGCATAACGCGGATCGCTCATCGGACCGAAGCCTGCGAACAGCGAGCGATAGGCATTTTCGGTGTAGCCCTTGGAGCCCACCGTGGCTTTACGCGCGGTACCGGACTTGCCGGCCACGTGATAGAACGGCACCTGGGCACGGAATACGCCGCGCGGCGCCTCGATCACTTGCTGGAGCATGCCCTGCACGGTCTCTGCGGTATCCTTGGGAATCGCCTGGACGGCCTCGGGCGCCTTGTCCACCTTGAGGATCGACAGCGGCACCATCTTGCCGTCGTTGGCCAAGGCTGCATAAGCATGCACCAGCTGCAGGGCGGTGACCGAAACGCCGTAGCCGTACGACAGCGTGGCTGTTTCGGCCTTGCGCCATTCCCGGTGGTTGGGCAGGTTGCCGACGCGCTCACCCGGGAAACCCAGGCCGGTGTACTGACCCAGCCCGACCTGAGACATGACCCGGTAGATGGCTTCGCCGCCGATATCGAAGGCGATCTTGCTCATGCCCACGTTACTGGAGTTGATCAGAATGCCGGTCAGGTCGAGGATCGGACCTTCGCTTCGGGACACGTCCTTGATGGTGTAGCGACCGATCTGCAAGCTGCCCGGGTAAACCTCGACCTTGTCGGTGGGCTTCCAGCGGCCACTTTCCAGTGCGGCACTCATCGAAATGGGCTTGACCGTGGAACCAGGCTCGAACACGTCGATGATGGCCCGGTTGCGCATGGCCGCCGGGAACATGCTGCGGCGGTTGTTAGGGTTGTAGGTAGGCTGGTTGACCATCGCCAGAACCTCACCGGTCTTGACGTCCATGATCACCAGGCTACCGGCCTTGGCGTCCTGCTCGGCGATGGCGTTACGCAGTTCGCGGGTAGCCAGGTACTGAAGGCGCAGGTCAATCGACAACGCCAAGGTCTTCCCTGCCTTGGCGTTCTTGGTGACCTGGATGTCCTTGATCAGGCGACCGCGCCGGTCCTTGATCACCTGCCGCTTGCCCGGCACACCGGCCAGCCACTCGTCATAGGCCAGCTCGACGCCCTCGCGACCGTGATCATCCAGGTCGGTGAAACCGACCATGTGGGCGGTCACGTCACCGGCAGGGTAGAAGCGGCGGAACTCTTCCAGCCCATAGACGCCCGGTACCTTCAGGTCCAGCACGTGCTGCCCCTGCTCGGGCGTCAGGCCACGGACCAGGTAGATGAATTCCTTGTTGGCCTGCTGAGTCAGGCGCTCGGTGAGCTGCTGTGGATTCTGCCCAAGGGCGGTTGCCAACTGCGGCCAGCGATCGCGCGAAGCCTGCATTTCCTTGGGGTTGGCCCACAGGGTGGTGACCGGCGTACTGACCGCCAGTGGCTCGCCATTGCGGTCTGTGATCAAGCCACGGTGCGCAGGGATAGGAATGTGACGCAGGCTGCGCGCATCGCCCTGCCCCTTGAGGAAATCGCGGTCGACGACCTGCAGGTCGATGATGCGCCAGCAAATGGCGCCGACCATCAGCGCCAGCAGGCCAACGACTACGCGGAACCGCCAGGGGTAGAGTGCGCCTTCGAGCTTCATCATGGCGCCACCATCCGCACTTCGTCAGCGGCTGGCACACGCATCTTTAGCTGCTCGGTGGCCAGGTTTTCGATGCGGCTGGCCGCCGTCCAGGTGCTTTGCTCCAGAATCAACCGGCCCCATTCGGCCTGGGCCTTGTCCCGCTCATTCAGCTCCCCGTACAGGGTATTGAGCAATTGCCGGTTCCAGTGCGCGCTATACGACACGGCAATGGCCGAGCCCAGCACGCCGACGAACAGCATGAGCATGAGGAAGCTGCCGCCCGGCAGAGGTTTGGCGAACAACTTGCTCACCGCAATTTCTCCGCAACACGCATCACCGCACTGCGTGAGCGGGGGTTGGCCTTGAGCTCTGCATCGGAGGCGAACTGGGCTTTACCGATCAGCTTGATCTTGGGCTCGAACACCTTGTGCTGCACGGGCAGGTTGCGCGGCAGGTTGTCAGCTTCGCCCTTGGCCAGTTTGCGCATGAACAGCTTGACGATCCGGTCTTCGAGCGAGTGGAAGCTGATCACGGCCAGGCGACCGCCAACCTCCAGCGCGTCGATAGCCGCTTGCAGCCCGGTTTCCAGGTCACCGAGTTCGTTGTTGACATGGATACGCAGGCCCTGGAACGCGCGGGTGGCAGGGTTCTTGCCCTTCTCCCACGCAGGGTTGGCTACCTTGAGAACCTCGGCAAGGTCACCGGTGCGGGTGAACGGCTGCTTTTCACGGCGCTCGACGACGGCACGGGCCATACGGCCGGCAAAGCGCTCCTCGCCATACTCCTTGAACACGCGGGCGATTTCCTCGACCGGCGCGGTGGCAATGAATTCGGCGGCGCTGATGCCCTGATCGGGATTCATGCGCATGTCCAGCGGCCCGTCGTTGAGAAAGCTGAAGCCACGTTCCGGGTCGTCGAGCTGGGGTGAGGACACACCCAGGTCCATCAGTATCCCGCTCACCTTGCCGTGCAGGCCGCGTTCGGCCACTTCTGCACCCAGCTCGGCAAAGCTGCGCTGCACAATGACAAAGCGGCCGTCTTCGGCCGCCAGCGCTTGCCCTGTGGCAATCGCTTGTGGATCTTTATCAAAGCCCAGTAGCTGCCCTTGTGGGCCGAGCCTGCTGAGAATCAACCGACTGTGTCCGCCACGGCCAAAGGTGCCGTCCAGATAGCAACCGTCGGCGCGCAAGGCCAGTGCCTCGACAGCTTCGTCGAGCAGGACGGTAATGTGGTTGAAGCCGCTATCTATGGTCACAGGATCAGGTCACGCAATTCGTCGGGCATGGCGCCCGGTTGTTGGATAGCTGCGAGGTCGGCTGCCGAAACCGTGTTCCAGGCTTCCTCATCCCACAGCTGGAATTTGTTCAGTTGCCCCACCAGCATCGCCTTCTTGTCCAGCCGGGCGTACTCACGCAAGCGGGGCGGCACCAGGAAGCGACCACTGCCATCAAGCTCAAGGTCGACCGCGTTACCGATCAGCAAGCGCTGCAGGCGGCGGTTTTCCTCACGAAGCGACGGCAAGGCTCGCAACTTGGCTTCAATTTGCTCCCACTCATCGAGCGGGTAGACGCACAAACAGGGATCGACAGCATCGATGGTCACGATCAGCTGCCCGTTGCAACGCGAATCGAGCTCGTCACGGTACCGGCTCGGCATGGCGAGACGGCCCTTGGCATCGAGACTGACGGCATTGGCTCCGCGAAACACGGCTGCGATTCCCCACAATATTAGCTTTTTTGTGTCAGAAAACCCACTTCATCCCACTTTCTGCCACTTGCGCACACTATAGGAATCCGCCCGCAGCACCGTCAAGGCACGTTCGGAAGGAAAAGCCTTACATGACCGAGATTTAGCGCGTTAAAGGAATGTGGAAAGACTATCTGGGGAATAAAAAGACTTGAGAAATCAAACGCGCACAACCCGATGCGGGCCGAACTTAAAGTGATTTATCAAGAGTAAGATTTTTTCGGCATTACCAGATGAGATCTGCTATCGATTCAAGCAGGAAGGAAAAGGTGGAGAGTCGATCTGTAAGCCGGGTTTTGTCGAGGACAGTCATTCCTCTACGACGGCCATCACTGGACGCCTCTAGCAACCTACCCGGTTCCGACGCGGGCCACGCCTGATGGAACCCTATTTGGTCTTGCTCCGAGTGGGGTTTACCTAGCCACGGACTGTTGCCAGCCGTGCGGTGCGCTCTTACCGCACCTTTTCACCCTTACCGGCACCGAAGTGCTTAGGCGGTTGTTTTCTGTGGCACTTTCCGTAGGCTCGCGCCTCCCAGGCGTTACCTGGCACTCTGCCCTGCGGAGCCCGGACTTTCCTCCCCCCGTCAGCGACACCGCAATGCGGTGGAACTTAAACGGGCAGCGACTGTCCGATCGACTCTCCGGCGCAAAGAGTACCGGCAGATGCTGCCAAGAACAAGCGTTACCGCCACATATATCAATTAGCCACTACTGCTCTTTCTGTTTTTCCAGCGCAACTTGATACAGCAGGTTCTTGCGTACGCCCGTTATTTCCGACGCCAGCGCCGCGGCCCGCTTGAGCGGAAGCTCGGCCAGCAGCAGGTCAAGTACCCGCTGCGCCTCGGTGCCAATCCCCTGCTCGCCTTCCGGGGCGCTCCAGCCGCCTACCAATACCACGCATTCACCCCGCTGCTGATTGCTGTCGCCGGCCACGAACGCATGCAACTCGGACAAAGGCAGGCCCTTGAGGGTTTCAAACGTTTTGGTGATTTCACGCGCCAGCACCGCTGGGCGATCTGCGCCAAACACTGCCTGCATGTCGTCCAGGCACTCCAGGATGCGATGCGGCGCCTCATAGAAGATCAAGGTACGCGGCTCCTCCTTGACCTGCTCCAGACGGGCGCGGCGCCCCGCTGCCTTGGCCGGCAGGAAACCTTCGAAGATGAAACGATCCGAAGGCAAGCCTGCCGCCGACAGTGCGGCGATCAAGGCACAGGCGCCAGGTACCGGCACCACGGGTACGCCTGCACTGCGAGCCTGCCGGACCAGGTGATAACCCGGATCCGAAATCAACGGGGTGCCTGCGTCAGACACCAGCGCCACATCGTCGCCGGCCAATAGCCGGGTCAGAAAGCGCCCCCCCTCGTCCCGCTCGTTATGTTCGTGACAGGCGGCCAGCGGAGTGTCGATGCCGAAGTGTTGAAGCAGGCGGATCGAATGGCGCGTGTCCTCGGCAGCAATCAGGGACACGCCTGCCAGCACCTTCAGCGCCCTGGCACTCATGTCGTCAAGATTGCCGATAGGTGTTGCCACCACATAAAGCGTTCCCACGGGGGCGGTCGAAGCCCCGGCCACATCAGTCACTGCACGCACCTGCGATTGAAATCAAAGCGGGCATTGTAGCCCGAGCACCCGCAACAGCGCGCAAAGAAGTTGAACGCCGCTGCGCGGCAGCAGGCCTATAGTGATGCTTTCACACGGCGACATCGCGCCCCAGCCAGCGCTTGGGTACAATCGCCAGCCAACTTGATCGAGTAACAGGACAATTACATGATCGCCTGCCTGCGGCTGCTCACAGCCTTCTGTCTCGCTGCCCTGCTGGCAGCTTGCGCCAGTTCGCCCTCATCCAGCCTTGGCGAGCTCCCCCGTACGCCGGATGCCAGCATCGAGCAGTTGCTCGAAAGGGCGACCTCCAGCAAGTCTGCCGAAGATGCCGCACTGCTGCGCCTGAGCGCCGCAGACATGGCCTACCAGCAAAAGGACTTCCCGCGCGCCGCACGCATTCTCGAACAAGTCCAGGTAGAGACGCTCAAGCCAGCCCAGCAGGTATTCGCCGTTACGCTGGCGGCCGAACTTGCCATGAGCCGCAATCAACCCAAGGCGGCCCTGAGCACATTGCAGCACCCCAGCCTGCAGCACGTGCCCGAATTGCCTGCGCAACAGCAAGTGCGTACCTATTCGGTACACGCCGCCGCCCTGGAAGCCGACGGGCAGGCCATGGCCGCCGCCCAGCAGCGCGTGCTGTTGGCACCGCTGCTCAGCGGGCATGCTGCCAGCGCCAACCACGATGCCATCTGGTCACTGGTCGCCTCGCTGTCGAACGAGCAACTGCAACAGCCCACCAGCGATCCTGTCCTGGCAGGCTGGTCCAGCTTGGCCCTGACCGTCAAGGGCGCTGGTACCTTGGAACAGCAACAGGCAGCGATCGACGACTGGGTCAAACAGCACCCGGATCATCCTGCCGCGAAACAGTTGCCAACCGCTCTGACCAAGCTCAAGGAGCTGGCTAGCCAGCCTCTGACGCGCATCGCCCTGCTACTTCCCCAGGAAGGCCCATTGGCTGGCGTGGCGCGTGCGCTGCGTGACGGCTTCATGGCTGCCCACTTCCAGGCCCAGCAATCCGGGCAGCCTGCCCCGTCCGTGCAGATGGTCGACAGCTCCCGCCTAGGGTCGCTGGACGACTTCTACCGCCAGGCCCAGGCCGATGGTGTGCAGCTTGTCATTGGCCCGCTGGAAAAACCGCTGGTCAAGCAACTGGCTGCCAAACCGCAGCTTCCGATCACAACCTTGGCACTGAACTACGCCGACGCCGGTCAGAAAGCGCCGCCTCAACTGTTCCAATTTGGCCTTGCCGCCGAGGACGAAGCCCGCGAGGTGTCCCGCAGGGCGCGCGCAGACGGCATGGTCCGTGCCGTTGCCATGGTGCCGAGCGGGGAATGGGGCGACCGTGTACTGGCCGCGCTCCGTCAGGACTGGGAGAGCAACGGCGGCACATTGCTGGCTGCAGAGCGTATTGCCCAGCCCGTGGCACTGGCCCAGCAGATTGCCGACCTGTTCCAGCTGCGCCAAAGCGAAGGTCGCGCCAAGAGCGTGCAAAGCACCGTGGGCGGCAGCATCGCTGCCCAGCCCGCGCGTCGCCAGGACATCGACTTCCTGTTCCTCGCCGCCACCCCACAGCAGGCACAGCAAATCAAGCCGACCCTGAACTTCCAGTACGCAGGTGATGTGCCGGTCTATGCCACCTCCAACCTGTACAGCGCCAGCGGCGATGTGAACCAGTACAACGACATGAACGGCATCCGTTTCTGTGAAACCCCATGGTTGCTCGACAGCAGCAACAGCCTCCGCCAGCAGGTGGTACAGCAATGGCCGCAAGCTGCCGGCAGCCTGGGACGCCTGTATGCCATGGGGGTGGACGCCTACAGCCTGGCCCCGCGCCTCGGGCAGCTCAAGGCCCTGCCTGACAGCCGTATCCAGGGCCTGTCTGGCAACCTGGGCATCAATGCCAGCCAACGTGTTGAGCGTCAGCTGCCGTGGGCAGAGTTTGCCAGTGGCCAGGTCAAGCGCCTCCCCGACACGCCCCGTTGATGCCCCCTGCCTCGCCAAGCCATGCCGGGCAAGCGGCGGAAAACCAGGCCCTTGAGTACCTTCAAGGGCATGGCCTCAAGCTGATTGCCCGCAACTGGCGATGCAAAGGAGGCGAGCTTGATCTGGTCATGCTCGACGCCGATACAGTAGTATTCGTCGAAGTCCGCTATCGGTTGCACGCACGCTTCGGTGGCGCCCTCGGCAGTATCGATCAGCGCAAGCAGAAGCGGCTGGTGCTTGCCGCCAGCCTGTTCCTGCATCAGAAGCCTCAATGGGGCAACTGTCCTTGCCGCTTCGACGTGGTTGCCCTGCAAGGCAGCCATCATGCTGGCAAGCCGCTCGAATGGTTGAAAAACGCCTTCGAATGCTGAACCCACTCCGTTCTTTTTGCTCTATGTTTCGCGGGCTGATTACCGTCGCGTGCCGCGCCGGCCTCCGCCCCATTTAAGGTCACCAGATGGACATGCAATCCCGAATCCGCCGGCTGTTCCAGGCCAGCATCGATACCAAGCAACAGGCAATGGACATCCTGGCACCGCACATCGAGCAGGCCAGCCTGGTCATGGTCAACGCACTGCTCAACGAGGGCAAGATGCTCGCGTGTGGCAATGGCGGCTCGGCCGGCGATGCGCAGCATTTCTCCTCGGAGCTGCTCAACCGCTTCGAGCGCGAACGCCCCAGCCTGCCAGCGATCGCGCTGACCACCGACAGCTCGACCCTGACCTCGATTGCCAACGACTACAGTTACAACGAGGTATTTTCCAAGCAGATCCGCGCCCTGGGCCAACCTGGGGATGTTCTGCTGGCCATCTCTACCAGCGGCAATTCCGCCAACGTCATCCAGGCCATCCAGGCCGCACATGACCGCGAAATGATTGTCGTAGCATTGACCGGCCGCGACGGCGGGGGCATGGCCTCGCTCTTGCTGCCAGAGGACGTCGAGATTCGGGTACCCTCGACGGTGACCGCTCGCATCCAGGAAGTCCACCTGCTGGCGATCCATTGCCTGTGCGATCTGATCGACAGCCAACTGTTCGGGAGTGAAGAATGACCCCTATGCGCATTGGCCTTGTGGCCTTGACCTTGTGCCTGAGCGTCACCGGCTGCAGTTCGGTACTCAACTCTGCTCGTAATTCGCCCATCGAGGATGACCGAGGCACTCGTACCATTGGCAGCAAGATCGACGACTCACTGATCGAGACCAAGGCCTCGGTGAATATCGCCAAGGCCAGCCCAGACCTGGACAAGGGCTCGCACATCGTCGTCAGCAGCTACAACGGCATCGTGCTCTTGGCTGGCCAGACACCACGCGCCGAACTCAAGAGCCTTGCCGAACAGACGGCCAGCCAGGTCCAGCGCGTCAAGAAGGTGCATAACGAACTGCAGGTCATGCAGCCCTCCTCCATCCTGGCACGCAACAACGACGCGTGGTTGACCACCAAGATCAAGACCCAGATGCTGACCGATACAGCAGTACCCAGCTCGCGGATCAAAGTGATCACCGAGAATGGCATCGTGTACTTGTTGGGCCTCGTCACCCAGCAGGAGGCCAATGCCGCCACTGCCGTCGTGCAGAGCGTGTCTGGCGTGCAGAAGATCGTGAAACTGTTCGAGTACATCGACTGAACACGTGAGCCCGCAGGCAGCGCGGACCAGCGCGCACCTCGTCTATTGCCCAGGCTAAAAAGGCGATCCTTGCGGACCGCCTTTTTTTATTTCACCACTTTCAAACTTGGCCGCCCGCTTGGGCGCGGAGGCTGCCCGCCCCCTTCTGGCGGCCCATCATCATCAGGCTGCTCCTGATCGTCCTCGATCTCGTCGTCCTCCATCATCGAAGACTCCAACTCGAAGACCATGCCCTGTCCATTCTCGCGGGCATAGATACCCAGCACCGCGCCAATGGGCACGAACAATGAATGGGGCACACCGCCAAAACGGCCTTCGAAGCTGACGGCGTCATTGTCCATGTGCAAACTGCGCACAGCGCTTGGCGACACATTCAGGACGATCTGGCCATCACTGGCGAAACCGTCCGGCACCTGTACTTTCGGGTACTCGGCATTGACCAACATATGGGGTGTGCAATCGTTGTCGACGATCCACTCGTACAGTGCTCGAACCAGATAGGGGCGACTGGAGTTCATCAACAGCTCCTCAAAGCGTGCGCATTTCGCGTTCAACGGACGACAGGCTTGCCTGGAATGATTCCCGGGCGAACTGTCGCTCCATGTAATCCAGCAGCGGCTTGGCTTGCCGCGGCAATTCGATACCCATCATCGGCAGACGCCAGAGTATGGGCAGTAGACAGCAATCGACCAGGCTTTGCTCATCGCTCATGAAACAGGCGAACTCGGCAAACAGCGGCGAGACACCGGTCAGGCTTTCGCGCAGTGCCTTGCGAGCCTCTGCACGGGCAGCCTCGCGGGTGCGTGGGTCGAGAATCTGATCGGCCAGGCTGCACCAATCTCGCTGGATACGGTGCATCAGCAACCGGCTATTGCCACGCCCGACCGGATAGACCGGCATCAGCGGAGGGTGCGGATAGCGCTCCTCCAGGTATTCCATGATCACGGTCGACTCGTACAGAACCAAATCCCGATCCACCAAGGTCGGCACGCTGCCATACGGGTTCAGTTCGGCGAGCCGCGGCGGGATCTTGCCGGTATCGACGTCGATGATGTGCGCGTCAACGGCCTTTTCGGCCAACACAAGGCGAACCCGATGCGAGTATTGATCGGCAGGGTCGGAATAGCAGGCTAACCCATTGGTTACGCCCATGTAGCGCCTCCTCTCGAGGGATGCTTGTAAAAACTGTAAATGAAAACGCGCCTGTGGCGCACTGGNNCCAGTGCGCCACAGGCGCGTTCAACAACCAGAGGTTACTGCGTGATCAGTGCACGTCCTTCCAGTATTCACGCTTGAGCAAATAGGCGAATACGAAGAAGAAAGCCAGGTACAGCAATACGTAAGTACCAATGCGCTGACTTTCCAGTTTGACCGGGTTGGCCGAATAGGCCAGGAAGGTCACCAGGTTCTTGACCTTCTCGTCGAACTGCTCGGTGGTCAGGGTACCGGAATTCGGCGTAATGGTCAGCTGATCGCAGGCTTCATGGGTCAACGGCGTGCCGGTCAATGGGTCAAATTGTTTTTTGCCATCCACCACCGTCTGCACCTGCTTGCAGCCGATCACCTGGTTTCCCTGCAGGCCAACCAGCACGTTCGGCATGCCGACGTTGGGGAAGACCTTGTTGTTCACGCCGTAGGGCCGCGATGGGTCCTCGTAGAAACTGCGCAGGTAGCTGTACAGCCAGTCGGCACCCCTGACCCGCGCCACCAGGGTAAGGTCGGGCGGCGCGGCACCGAACCAGGTCTTGGCATCGCTGGGCTTCATGCCAATCTGCATGTGGTCGCCAATCTTTGCCCCGGTGAACACCAGGTTCTCAAGCATCACATCGTGGGGTATGCCCAGGTCATCGGCCACACGCTCATAGCGCTGAAACTTGGCACTGTGGCAACCCATGCAGTAGTTGGCGAACGTGCGCGCACCGTCCTGCATCGCCGCCTTGTCGCTCAGGTCGATATCGACCTTGTCCAGTTCCACGCCATGCTCTGCAGCAAGGGTGAATGCAGGCATCACTGCCAGGAGAATTACAGCAATCAACTTTTTCATCAGCCAGTCACCCTTTCCGGAACCGGTTTGGTCTTCTCGAGCCTTGTGTAGAACGGCATCAGCAGGAAGTAGGCGAAGTACAGGAACGTGCACACCTGCGACAGCAAGGTACGCCCAGGCGTCGGCGCCAGTACCCCCAGCACGCCGAGGACGATGAAGGCGACGCAGAACACCAGCAGGAAGAGTTTGCTTATCCAGCCCTTGTAGCGCATGGAGCGAACGGGGCTGCGGTCCAGCCAGGGCAGCACGAACAGCACGGCAATGGCAGCGCCCATGGCGATCACGCCCATCAGTTTGTCCGGTACGGCGCGCAAGATGGCGTAGAACGGCGTGAAGTACCACACCGGCGCGATGTGCTCAGGGGTCTTGAAGGCGTTGGCCTGTTCGAAGTTGGGTTTTTCCAGGAAGTATCCGCCCATTTCCGGGAAGAAGAACACCACGGCGCAGAACACGAACAGGAACACGACCACCCCGACGATATCCTTGACGGTGTAGTACGGGTGGAACGGAATGCCGTCCAGCGGGATACCGTTTTCGTCCTTGTGCTTCTTGATGTCGATGCCGTCAGGGTTGTTCGAGCCGACTTCGTGCAAGGCCAGGATGTGCAGCACCACCAGGCCCAGAATGACGATCGGCAAGGCCACCACGTGCAGGGCGAAGAAGCGATTGAGCGTGATGCCCGAAATCAGGTAGTCGCCGCGAATCCACTGGGTGATGTCATCGCCGATGACGGGAATGGCCCCGAACAGGGAGATGATCACCTGTGCGCCCCAATACGACATCTGCCCCCATGGCAGCAGGTAGCCCATGAACGCCTCAGCCATCAGCGCCAGGTAGATCAGCATGCCAAACAGCCATACCAGCTCCCGGGGCTTTTGGTAGGAGCCATACAGCAAGCCGCGGAACATGTGGAGGTAGACGACGATGAAGAAGGCCGACGCACCTGTCGAATGCAAGTAGCGCAGTATCCAGCCGTACTCCACGTCACGCATGATGTATTCGACCGAGGCGAATGCCTCTTCGGCCGAAGGCGTGAAACTCATCGTCAGCCAGACCCCGGTGACGATCTGATTGACCAGCACCAGCAAGGCCAGAGAGCCGAAGAAGTACAGGAAATTGAAGTTCTTGGGCGCGTAGTACTTGCTGAGGTGGTCTTCCCACATCTTGGTGGCAGGGAAACGCGCGTCGATCCAGTCCATGAACTTGCTCATCATGCGTTCTCCTGGTCGATACCGATGACGATGATTTCGTCGGACTCGTAGGCATGCGGCGGCACCGGCAGGTTCAGCGGTGCCGGCTGCGACTTGTACACTCGCCCCGCCATGTCGTAGTGGGAACCATGGCAGGGGCAGAAATAACCTCCGACCCATTTGGGTCCGAGGTCGACAGGGGCCACTTCAGGGCGGAACGTCGGCGAGCAACCCAGGTGCGTGCACAGACCAACCAGCACGAGGATCTCCGGCTTGATGGAGCGTACCTGCGGATCGACGTAGGTCGGCTGGTCCGATGCCTGGGAATCGGGGTCTGACAGTTCGCCGGTGATTTTCTTGAGATTGCCGAGGATCTCAGCCGTTCGCCGCACGATGAATACAGGCTGCCCTCGCCATTCTGCAACCATCTGCTGCCCTGGCTCGACCTTGGCGATGTTGACCTTTACCGGTGCACCTGCAGCTTTCGCCTTGGCACTGGGGAACCATGACCCCACGAACGGTACCGCAGCCCCCACTGCTCCCGCTGCCCCGACCACGGATGTCGCGGCTACGAGGAAGCGGCGCCGGCCTGCGTTGACGCCGTCATTGCTCATTCAGTCCTCTCCCATCAGCTTGCTTGGCCTGTTGAACCAGGCTCGTACCTAGGTTGTGTCAGTGGCGCTAAAAATTGGTCGCCATGGTAAGTAACAAAACCACACACTGACAAGGTGATTACCGGGCTGCACGGCCACTACCCACGCTTTGCTTGATCTACGTCTATGGGAAAGACGCTCACCGCCGAGCGGGTGAATTATTCAAGGCAAAAAAAAGCCCGGTTCCAAGGAACCGGGCTTTTTTCGACTGCCGAAGCGGTATTAACGCTTGGAGTACTGAGGACGCTTACGCGCTTTACGCAGACCCACTTTCTTACGCTCGACTTCACGAGCGTCGCGGGTGACGTAGCCAGCACGACGCAGTGCGCCACGCAGGGTTTCGTCGTATTCCATCAGAGCGCGGGTGATACCGTGACGGATCGCACCGGCCTGACCGCTGACACCACCACCGGAAACGGTGACGTAGATGTCGAATTTCTCAACGCTTTCGGTCAGCTCGAGTGGCTGGCGAACAACCATGCGAGCGGTTTCGCGACCGAAGAACACGTCCAGAGAACGGTTGTTGATGGAGATGTTACCAGTACCCGGACGCAGGAATACGCGAGCGGTTGCGGTCTTGCGACGGCCAGTGCCGTAATTTTGAGTCGCCGACATAATGAACTATCCCGTTAGATCTTCAGTTCTTGAGGCTGCTGAGCAGTGTGTGGGTGAGCAGCACCCGCGTACACTTTCAGCTTACGGTACATGTCGCGACCCAGCGGGTTCTTCGGCAGCATGCCTTTGACCGCAGTCTCGATAACACGCTCAGGGGCCTTGGCGATCAACTTCTCGAAGTTGATTTCCTTGATACCACCTGGGAAACCGGAGTGGGAGTAGTACATTTTGTCGGAAGACTTGGCACCCGTCACACGAACCTGCTCGGCGTTGATGACGACGATGTAGTCGCCGGTATCAACGTGAGGGGTGTATTCTGGCTTGTGTTTGCCACGCAGACGGCTAGCGATTTCGGTAGCCAGACGACCCAGGGTCTGGCCAGCGGCGTCGACTACGAACCACTCGCGCTTTACTGTTTCCGGTTTAGCAGTAAAAGTTTTCATTCTCTAAAGCCTCAGAGGCCGCCCAGCGAAAAATAGACGGCGAATCTTACTGGATAGTGCACAGCTTGCCAAGGGCAAGCGCGCAGCCGAACGCTGACGCTTTTGGGGGCTCGGGTCAGGCACGCCAATGTTCGACGGGGTTCTTCCTGCGTGATGGTGCATCACTTCCGCCACGCGGAGAGGGGCTGAATTATCCAGATTGCGGGAAAAATATCAACCTGCTTTGATGAATGACCATAGCCAAGGAGCAAGCAACCGATGGACTACCGTCAGCTGGGTCGCACCGACCTCGAAGTCAGCGCGCTGTGTCTGGGCACCATGACCTGGGGCGAACAGAACGATCAGACCCAGGCATTCGAACAGATTGGCCGGGCCAAGGCCGCAGGCATCAACTTCATCGACACTGCCGAGATGTACCCGGTACCCCCGCGCCCGGAAACCTATGCCGCCACCGAGCGCATCATCGGCAACTGGTTCGCCCGCCAGGGCGGTCGGGACGACTGGGTACTGGCCAGCAAGGTGGCCGGCCCCGGCAATGGCATCAGCCATATCCGCGACGGTCAACTCAGGCACAACCGGCAACACATTGTCGCGGCACTGGAAGAGAGCCTGCGGCGCCTGCAGACTGATCGCATCGATCTCTACCAGCTGCACTGGCCTGAGCGCAGCACCAACTTCTTCGGCAAGCTGGGCTACCAGCACCTGCCGCAGGACCATTTCACCCCACTGGAAGAAACCCTGGAGGTGCTCGACGAGCAGGTGCGCGCGGGCAAGATCCGCCACATCGGGCTGTCCAACGAAACCCCCTGGGGCACCATGAAATTCCTGCAGTTGGCCGAAACCCGTGGCTGGCCTCGGGCCGTCTCCATCCAGAACCCCTACAACCTGCTCAACCGCAGCTTCGAGGTGGGGCTTGCCGAAATCGCCATTCGCGAGCAGTGCGGCCTGCTGGCCTACTCGCCCCTGGCCTTTGGCATGCTCTCGGGCAAATACGACGGCGGCGCCCGCCCGGAGAAGGCGCGTCTGACCCTGTTCAGCCGCTTTGCGCGCTATTCCAACCCACAGACAGTGGCCGCTTGCGAGCGTTATGTACAGCTGGCCCGGGAACACGGTGTCGATCCGGCGCAGATGGCGTTGGCCTTCGTTACCCGTCAACCGTTCGTGACCAGTAACATCATCGGTGCCACCAGCCTCGAGCAACTGGACAGCAACCTGGCCAGCCTCGAACTCAGCCTCGATGACGAACTGCTGGCAGCCATCGAGGCCATCCACCAGGATCAACCCAACCCCGCGCCCTGAGCACGCACCCAACGCCGCTTGCTTCTCGGGTTTACCCGCGAAGCGGGCGGCGCTGTCTACCAGGCTAGACATGACCCGTAAAAAATAAGACGATCCAGCCAGTGATTGACCACTCCATCCTATAAGAACAATGACAATGATGTTTACCCAACCCTCCGCGTCGTTGCGGCGCGTCAGCATCCTGGCCATTGACAAGGTATTCGCTTCGACCTTGATGCAGGCCAAGGACTTCTTTCACCTGGCCAGCTTGCGCTACGGCAAGCAGCTTGGCCTGGGCTTGCAACCCATGTTCGAGATCCACCTGGTCAGCCCTGACGGGTTGCCGGTAGAGAGCTTCAGCAACGTGCAGCTGCCGGTGGACGGCGGCCTGGATGATGCCGATGTGATCATCCTTCCGGCGTTCTGGGACGATTTTGACAACCTGTTGCAACGTTATCCGCAGGTGCTGCCCTGGCTGCAGGCACAGCATGCGCGGGGCGCCGTGCTGTGTGCAGAGGCCAGCGGCGTGTTCTGGCTGGCCGAGTCAGGCCTGCTCGACGGCAAGGAAGCGACCACGTACTGGCGTTTCTTCGACAGTTTTGCCGAGCGCTTCCCACACGTACGCCTGACCCAGGACAAACACCTGACCGATGCGGACAATCTGTACTGCGCTGGCGGCACCACGTCAGCCTGCGATCTGTACATCTACCTGATCGAGCGCTTCTGCGGGGCCAATGTGGCGCGGGCCGTGTCGCGCGACATCCTGTACGAGGTGCAGCGCAACTACACGCCGGGACGCATGGGCTTTGGCGGCCAGAAGCTGCACCAGGACCTGATCATCCTGCAGATTCAGCACTGGCTGGAAGAGCATTTCGCCGACAAGTTTCGCTTCGAGGACGTAGCCCGCAACCACGGCATGAGCATTCGCAATTTCATGCGCCGTTTCCAGGGCGCAACCGGGGACAAGCCGCTGCATTACCTGCAACGCTTGCGCATCGAGACGGCCAAGGGGCTGTTGTCGAGCACGCGCAAGAGCATCAAGACCATCAGTTACGAGGTGGGCTATGACGATGCCAGCTTCTTCGCCCGGCTGTTTCGCCAGCACACCGACCTGTCACCGAATCAGTATCGCCAGCAGTTCATGCAAGAGGCCTGAGCGCAATCGGGCTGCCTTGCAGCCCATCGNNCGATGGGCTGCAAGGCAGCCCCAGGTTTTCAAGGCTTGTGCGCGCGGGACAGGAATTCATGAGACTGCATTTCCAGCAGTCGGCTCAGCGTGCGCTGAAACTCGAAGCTCAAGCGCCCACCGGTGTACAGGTCCTTGAGTTCCACTTCGGCCGAGATGATCAGCTTGACGTTACGGTCATAGAACTCGTCGACCATGTTGATGAAGCGACGCGCGATGTCATCGCTTGCCACGCCCATTTGCTCGACGTTGCTCAGCAGGACCGCATGGAAGATCTTGCCCAGTTCGATGTAGTCGTTCTGGCTTCGCGGCCCATCGCACAAGGCGCGGAAGTCGAACCAGGCCACATCGTCGCAGGTGCGCAGCGCATGAATGGGACGGTTCTCGATCATCAGCACGTCGTTCTCGACCGCTGCCGTGCACTCGGGCGTCAGCGCCTTGAAGCTGGCACGCATGCTCTGCTGCGCCGCCTCGTCGAGCGGGTAATGGAACAGTTCGGCCTGCTCCAGGTGGCGCAGGCGATAATCGACACCGCTGTCGACGTTCACTACATCGGTGTACTGCTTGATCATGGCGATGGCCGGCAGGAAGCGCGCACGCTGCAGGCCATCTTTGTAGAGGCCGTCCGGCACGATGTTGGAAGTGGCCACCAGGGAAACGCCGTTCTTGAACAGCTCCTCCATCAAGGTGCCCAGGATCATGGCGTCGGTGATGTCCGAGACGAAGAACTCGTCGAAGCAGATCACCTTGGCCTCATCGCTGAAGCGCTTGGCAATGATGGTCAGGGGGTTCTTCTCGCCCTTTAGGGTTTTCATCTCCTCGTGGACACGCTTCATGAAGCGGTGGAAGTGCGTGCGCATCTTCTGCTTGAACGGCAGCGCTTCGAAGAAGGTGTCGACCAGGTAGGTCTTGCCTCGCCCTACCCCGCCCCAGAAGTACAGGCCCTTGACCGGGGTCTGCTCCTTCTTGCCGAACAACTTGCCGAATACACCCGGCTTGTTGTTCTGGGCCTGCACCAGGTCGTCGTACAGGCGCTGCAGGTGACGCACCGCAGTTTCCTGCGCCGCGTCATGAAAGAAATCGGGACGTTTCAGATCTGCTTGATAGCGTTCTAGGGGAGTCATGATTCGTTAGCGAGGCAACAAAAAACGGGCCGTCACTGTAGCGAGCGGCCCGCCTAATGGCAATGCGACTTGCGTCAATATGCCTCATACCGGCACCAGAGACCCGATGAGGCTACCCTGATCACAGTACCAGTGGGCGGATACCTTCCGCCCGTCGGTCAGTCCTGTTGCGGCTCAAGCGCTGCGCGAAGACGCTCGATGGCAGCATCACGGGCTTGTTCGCTGTCGAACGGCGCACCGTCGGCAACCGGCTGATCCTTGAGCCACACAGCAAAGCCCAATCCCTCGACGCGGATATCCACCCCGTCGCCCTGTTGCAACTGCTTGCTCACGGCACCTGCGCTTTTGCCATCGGCAAAGCTGCGCGACAACAGCAGTTGCTCGCCATCGGCAGCCAACAGGCGGAAGCGGAAGCTCCCGTCTTCGTCGCGGAAGCTGACGAAGCGCGCGCTCTTGGCGACCTTCTTCTTGACGTTCGCCGTGGCCTGTACGCTGCTGCGGAACGAGCGCAGGCCAACGGCTTCGCGCAATTGCTCCAGAAACGGCGTGGCGATGGCGCGCGCCTTGGCCGCGCCTGCCAGGAGGATATCCTCCAGGTCCGCAGGCCGCGCGATCAGCTGATGGTAATACTCGCGTTTTTCGGCCAGCTGGCCGTCGAGCAACTGGAACAGTCGCTGCTTGGCTTCGCCCCAACCCAGGCCCTGCTCCAGCTCGGCTCGGAACTCGGCGCACTGCTCAGGTGTGGAGAAGGCCTGGAACAGCGTGAACAGGTGCGCGTCGTCCGGGTTCTTGGCTTCACCCGGCGCGCGCGAGTCCGTGACGATGCGCGAAATGGCATCCTTCATGTCCTTGGCGCTGGTGAACAACGGGATGGTGTTGTCATAGCTCTTGGACATCTTGCGCCCATCCAGGCCGGGCAAGGTGGCCACGCTTTCCTCGATGACCGCCTCCGGCAGTGCGAAGAACTCATTGCCCTGGCCGAACAAGTGGTTGAAGCGCTGGCCGATATCGCGGGCCATTTCCACGTGCTGGATCTGGTCACGACCAACCGGCACCTTGTTGGCGTTGAACATCAGGATGTCCGCCGCCATCAGCACCGGGTAGCTGAACAGGCCCATGGTGACGCCGGCATCCGGGTCTTCGCCGTTTTCGACGTTCTTGTCCACCGATGCCTTGTAGGCATGGGCGCGGTTGAGCAAGCCCTTGGCCGCCACGCAGGTCAGCAGCCAGGTCAGCTCGGGGATTTCCGGAATGTCGGACTGGCGGTAGAAGGTCACCTTGTCCGGATCCAGGCCACCGGCGAGCCAGGTGGCGGCGATTTCCAGACGCGAGCGCTGGATGCGCAGCGGATCGTCGCACTTGATCAGGGCGTGGTAGTCGGCCAGGAAGTAGAACGAGTCCACGCCAGGCTGCTGGCTGGCTCGGATGGCCGGGCGGATGGCACCGGCGTAGTTGCCCAGGTGCGGAGTGCCGGTGGTCGTGATACCGGTAAGGATACGCGTGGTCATGGGTGTTCGCTTATTCAGGCTTGGCTCGGTTCGAAAGGCGCGGCAGCAGCAGATCCTTGAGGTCGGTCAGCTTGCCATGGAAGAAGTGTCCGCATTCTGCCACTTTCAGCAGCTCATGGGGGCGTGACAGGCTGTCGGACCAATCGTAAACCAGCGCCGGTGAAACGACCTCGTCGGCATCGGGTTGCACCAGGGTCACCGGGCACTGCTGCGGCACGGGGAATTGCTCGCTCAGGCGCATGACGGCCGGGGCGATCATGAACAGATGCTGCAAGGCAGTGCCTTCGGCTTCCAGGCGGCCTGCCAGGGCGGTCGCCACGAAGCCGCCGAAGGAAAAGCCCATCAACACCAGGGGCAGCCCGGGATGCGCCGCCTGCAGCCAGGCGGCCGCGGCCTGGGCGTCAGCCACCTCGCCTTCACCCATGTCATGGCTGCCGGCGCTTTGCCCAACGCCGCGATAGTTGAAACGCAGGGTCACGTACCCGGCGTCCCGGGCCGTGCGTTGCAATGTCGAAACCACCTTGTTGAGCATGGTGCCGCCCTGGACCGGGTTGGGATGACAGATCAGCACGGCGCCACGGGCGTCTGCCACGTCCAGGTAGAGGGCTTCGAGCGGGCCACTGGGGCCGTCGATGAACAGAGGGGTTTCGCGGACAAGCAAGGCACTACTCCGTGACCTTGGGGGAGGTCGATTCGTCTAGGTGAGGAATTCTGTTCTGATTTGCGATCGCTCGCGGTATACAGCGCAGGTCTGAGCCGTTAACGTAAAGCAAAGCCGTTTATAGAGGAAGGACTCGTGGAACTCTCGCTCCTTGTTTGGTTGTTGCCTACCCTGGCCCTGGTCATCGGTGTGGTCGTCGGTTTCGTCGTGGCGCGCCTGTTGCCCAACGCTGCGCCCAGCAGCAGCCAGCGCCAGCTCGATGACATCCAACAGCGTTTCGACAGCTACCAGAACCAGGTGGTGACGCACTTCAACAGCACCGCCGTACTGGTCAAAAAGCTCAATCAGAGCTATCAGGATGTTCAAGATCACCTGGCCGATGGCGCCAACAACCTGGCCCTGGACGAAGTGACGCGTCAACGCCTGCTGGCAGCGCTGCACTCGGAAAGCTCCCACGGCCCGCACAGCCGCCTGACGCCGCCCAGGGATACCGCCGAAGTGCCGCGCGATTACGCGCCGAAAACGCCCAACTCGCCGGGCATGCTCGACGAGAGCTATGGTCTGAAGCACTGACATTGAAAAAGGCCTCGAAAGAGGCCTTTTTCAATGCACGATCAACATCGACCAGGCGCCCCCTGCAAGGGCGGGGAACGCCCTTCAGGTCAAGGCTTGCGCCAGGAATGACCGCCCTCATCGTCATCTCCGCCAGCATGGCGAATGATCAGATCGAGTGGGTATGCAGATACTTTCATGGTGACGCTCCTCTTGGATACGCTGGCTCTTTCGCCAGCACCGCCAGAATGCCCTCGCCCAGTCTGGACAAGGCATCGGGTAGCGCTTCCTCGCACCTCATGAGCAGGCGCGCAACGCCTGTTGCACGTCTGCCAGCAGGTCTTCAATGTCCTCAAGCCCTACTGACAAACGCACAAGCCCCTCGGAGATACCGTGCTGCACCCGCTCTTCGGGCGTGTAGCTAGAATGGGTCATGCTTGCCGGGTGCTGGGCCAACGACTCGGCATCCCCCAGGCTCACGGCGCGTGCGAACAGGCCCAGCGCATTCATGAAGCGGCGTCCAGCATCAAGGCCGCCCTTGAGCCCGAAAGCGATCATGCCGCCGGGTAGGCGCATTTGCCGCTTGGCCAAGTCGTGTTGTGCGAACGTCGGCAAGCCTGGGTAGTGGATCAGCTCCACCTGCGGCTGACGCGACAGGTACTCGGCGACCTGCCGGGCGTTTTCGCAATGCCGGTCCATGCGCAGGGCCAGGGTCTTTATTCCGCGCATCAGCAGCATGGCGTCCTGAGGCGACAGCACCGCCCCTGTCATGTCCTTGAGCCCCTGCAGACGAATCCGATCGATCAGCGCCTGACGGCCCACCACCAAGCCGGCGGTGATATCGCCATGGCCGCTGAGGTACTTGGTGGCCGAATGCACGACCAGATCAGCGCCCAGTTCCAGCGGCCTTTGCAGGTAAGGCGTGCAGTAGGTGTTGTCGACCACCACCAGCACATCACGGCCGCGTACCGCTTCGGCCACGGCGGCAATATCGACCAGCCGCATGGTCGGGTTGGCGGGGGTCTCGAAGTAGATCATGCGCGTCTTGTCACTGAGCGCGGCGCGCAGTGCGTCGGTATCGTTGAGGTCGACGTGGCGGATCGTCACGCCAAACGCCCCGATGCCGTGGTGCATGAAGGCAAAGGTGCATCCATACACGGTCCGCCCGACGATCAACTCATCGCCCGGGCGCAGCAGGGTCCAGAGCGTGGACGTGATGGCGCCCATCCCCGATGCCAGCGCAAGGCCCGCCTCCCCGCCCTCAAGCGACGCCATGCGCGCTTCGAGCACATTCAGCGTGGGGTTGGAGATACGGCTGTAGAAATGCCCGGCCTGTTCACCGGCAAAGCACGCCGCGCCGTATTCGACGGTTGGAAAGGCATAGGTAGCGGTTTGGTAGATCGGCGGTACCAGTGCGCCGCCGTGCGCGAGCGGGTCGTAACCGTGATGGATGGCACGCGTTGAAAAACCGTTGTCGTGACGGGAGTCGCGCATGGCAACAGCCTCTTGTTGGTTTGATCTAAGCTTATGCCAGGGCAACCCCAGAATTTTTCCAAAATGACCAAGCCAGCGTCGCTGTTTTGGAACAAAAACAATAAATGTGAGTACTTGAGGGCAAAGCATGCCTGCACCCTTGGACCGCATCGACCGCGCACTGCTCGCGGCCTTGCAGAAGAACGCTCGCCTCACCGTCGCCGAGCTCGCCGACAGGGTATCGCTGACCACTTCGCCCTGCTGGCGCAGGATTAAGCTGCTGGAAGAGAACGGCTATATCACCGGCTATCAGGCCATGCTTTCCTCCAAATCGCTAGGGTTCGGGGTAACTGCCTTCGTCAGCATCATGATGGATTCCCATACCAAACCGATGGCGCTGGCGTTCGAGCAGCGACTGATGGAGATACCCGAGATTGTCGCCTGCCATAACATTTCCGGGCGGTACGATTTTCTGCTGGAAATCGTGGCCAGGGACTTGGAGGCCTTCGGAGAATTTGCCCGTGAGGTGCTTCAGCGTCTGCCGGGAGTGAAGGAGATCTATTCGAGTTTTTCCTATAAGGCGGTGAAGGAAAGACGCGTGGTTCCGGTATGGGAGAACCATCGCTAGATACGCCCTTCCATCGCGAGGGAAGTGTCTTACGGATTGATTACCCGGCAGCCGATATCTGCGAAGGTTGCCTTACGAAAAGCTGGCCATGTAGAGATCAGGAGCTGACTACATGGCCAAAAACAACCCCGTTGTACTTGAACCCACTTACGTACACCCCCCGCTGTACTTGACCGAGGCACTTTGGATCAGCGACACCGCCCCGGACCGGATGCCACTGGCCCCAATCAGCGGAGGCGGTGGATTCGGCTTCGGTGGCTGGGGCTTGGATGCAGGGCGCCCACGTGGCACCAGCCCACCTCGTGTAATAGACACACACGAACTAGCCCCCAGCCGCGTGCTCGATATCGAGCGCAAGGGCATCGAGCAGGACCATGATGCCAAGTATGCCGCCTCCATTCAGGCATTGCCCGCGCAAATAGCACAGCAGAGATCGAGCATAACCGAGGCCGCAAGCGCCTCAGCAACCACCACGCTCGGCCAGTTGAAGGAGGAACAAAGACGGCTTACGGAACTGATAAGCGACACGCGTAGGGGCTACTTGCAGGACTTGCCGGATGCTGTGAGCTTCTACGGGGCACCCTCTTTCTACAAGCGCACGGACTCGATGATGACCCGGATCTATGACCCGGGTGTCTTTACAGAAAAAGGGGAGGCGTTCGCCAACGAACTGTACTCACGGCTGAACAGGTCTGCCGATGGCTCTTACAGGTTGCACCTCAAAGCGAGCGCACTGGCAGTGCATGCGGCGGATCTTGCGCCACTGGCTGCCGCGCTGGATCGTATCGAGCTTGAAGAGCCCGGCATCGACCTGCCTGAAGTTGTGACCAGAAGGCTTGGCCAGATCCACGTGGAAAGAGCCATCCAATTCGACGGCCTGCCAAGTTTTCTCCAGCACGAAATAGTCAGTACCGTTGGACTGGAAGGGCAGCAGCTGACCGACAACCTCGCCGCGCACCTTGCCGCCGCGCACGCGTTGATCGCCGCCAAACGCCAGGCCATCCCCGCCTTTTCCTCATCCAACCCCAAGATCACAAGCCCGCTGTCCAAGCCGCAAACAGAAGCTTTGCAGCACCTTGTAGATGAACAACGCAACCGTCGGGCCGGCCCGTTGTGGAAAGACTACCACCTGGCAATGTCGCTCACCGAATCCATACGGTTTCTGGAGCGTTACGCAAGCGCTACTCAGAACCTGCTTGAACGTACCCAGGTTGCAGAGCAGCTGTTGGCAAGACATGCAATCGAACAAAGCGCTCTGCTTGAGGCACAAGCCGCTGCGGCGCAAGCAGCTCGTCAGCAGGCCGCTGCAGACCAAGCTGCTCAGCAGCAGGCCGAAGCGGAAGCAGCCAGGCGAAAAGCTCAGGCAGATCTCCGGGCGAAGGAGCAAGCCTTCATACACAAGTGGGTTCCTGGGGAGCTTCAGGCAATTGAACGCCCCAGGGAAGAGCGACTGGCAAAAAAGGCCCAACGAAAGGCCCTAGCAGAACGCAAAGCCAGAGAGGCAGCTGAAAAAGCCGAAATGCTCCGCTTGCGCAGGGAGCAGGCTCAGCAGGCCAAGGAGGCAGCAAGGGCCGCCAGAGCAGCCCAGCGGGTTGAAGCTGAACGTAAGGTCAAGGAAGCGCTGGCAGAGCGACAGGCAAAAAAAGCTGCGCGAAAACTTGCAGCTGAACGCCGTGCAGACAAAGCCAGGCAGCAGGCCGAGGCGATGCGCAAGCAGCAGGAAGAACGCGTGCGCCGAACATATGCTTACCCCGCCCGCGATGCTGCTTCGTTGCCATTGGTACTGCCGATCGGGTCAGCCTCGTTCGGCAACCTGTCAACCGCATATGCAGGCCTGCAAGCCGCAATACGCACAGCGATAGCCAGTGTTTTGGCCACCGGCACCACGGCGCTTGTCGCGACCATGTCTCTGGCATGGCCATCCAATCTGGGCAACAGCGACCGGCAATACCTGATCGGTATCCCGCTGAGAGATTTGGTGCCGCCAGAGGGTCCAGACCTAGAAGCGCTTTCCTTGTCATTACCGCAACTGGACCTTCCGTACCTGCTATCGGGCAGCGAAGAAGGTACTGACCTCAAGTTGCACATAACAGCTGGTCGCGCTTCGGTCCCTGTCCGCGCCGCCAGATGGGATAGCGCACGAGGTGTCTACATCGTGGCGCTGGAGAACCCGCAGCGCACCTTGACCTGGACGCCGGCTAGTCCACCGGGGGCTGAGTTGGGCGGCCCCACCGGTTTACCACAGGTACCAGAAGGGATCATTGTGTACACAGGGTCCAGCCTGAACCCTGTTACCCCCGAAGCGGAAAGCTATCCCGCCTTGGACTTGCTGGACCAGGAACGGCTGATTGTCACGTTCCCCGCGGATTCAGGGCTGCCGCCTCTGTTGGTAGTGCTGAAAAGTCCGAGGTATGAGTCGGGTACATCTGTGGGAACAGGTGCCGTCCCCTCCGAAACCTGGCGCCAGGATGCGAGACGCCCGGAAGGTGCTCCCGTCCCGGCTCAGATCGCGGATAAACTCAGAGGTAGGGAGTTCAAGAGTTTCGATGCTTTTAGAAGACGGTTTTGGAAGGAGATAGCTAACGACCCAGATTTGTCTAAACACTTCAGCCCTCAAGAACTTCGCCGAATGAGAAAGCACGGCTATTCACCCAGGGTGGATAAGCAAGATGAATACAAAAGCAAGCGATCTTATGAGTTACACCATGTGATCCCCATTAGTCAAAATGGTGGCGTATACGACATGAACAATATAGTCATTCTGACACCTCTCATTCATAACAGCATTCATTATGGGAAAAGGCCATGATCTTAAAAGGCAGTTATCGCGATTATACCGAACAGGAATTCCTTGACTTCTTACTCGAGATAAACCGTGCGATCGAAGATGAGCCAGACCGTATACTCGACCCACTACTTGAGCACTTTGAACGCATTACCGAGCATCCCAGTGGTAGCGACTTATTCTTCAGGCCTGTTGGGAGCAATACCGGAGCACCTGGCGAAGTATTGGAAATTGTCAAGGCTTGGCGATTAGCCAATGAAAAAGAAAGCTTCAAAACTCCTTGAAGCCATAAGGCTCTGGACAACCAGGGCCTATCAACCACCATCCCAAACCCCAGAAAAAATCCTACGGTTCGGCGTTCACCTACATTCAGTCAGCCCCGGAAAGCATTCCCCCCCGCGCGATATTATGAATACTACTCGCGCACTATCCGCGCCAGTCGAAAAACACTATTGCCTTTACAGCGAGTCATGAATGAACACACACCTGCCAGAACAGATCAAGACCAAACTCCGTAGCCAACAGTTTGAAACATTTGCCGATTTCAAGTCCGCCTTGTGGAGCACCTATGCCAACGACGCGACCTTTTCAAAACAGTTCGGGACTTACCAATTGAATCCTATGAAAGAGGGTTGGCCGCCCCGTGCGCCGTTTCATCAAACCCTTGAGGGTTCAAGATCCTACGAACTTTGCAACCACGGCCCTGAAGCGAAATGCCATGATCTCAATTAAAGGTGTTGCGGCCGCGCCACGCCAGTGGAGCAACTCCCGCCCAAACGCCTGGTCGACTACACCGCAGCCGACTTCCTGACGCTGATCCAAACGATAATGTCCGCCACTGGAACGACAGCATACCAAGACGCGCAGCTCGAACATTTCCATCGAGGCTGTAGACCATCCCGACGGTTCAGACCTGATCTACCCCCTTGATCCCGCCTATGAGCGAACCGCTGAGCAGGTGCTGGCAACCCTTGTAGCCTGGCGCACTTCCAACCAACTCCCGGTGTTCACCGACTTGCGGTGACCAAAGCCTGCGCTCGAGCACCTAGTGTGGCGCCCATCCCGGCGTTCCCCGCCCTGCTGACTGCGAGGATTCCGTACCCCTGCGAACGCGTCCTTCCATCCACTACGTCTGCGAAGCTTGTTCGAACAGCCGGGACAAACGGCCACCTGCTGCGCGATAAAGGCGATTTCTGATCGGCCAGCCCGGCCAGCCGGGTTTGAAATCGGGTTGCTGTTGAGCGTTGAGTGGTGGCCGGTTCGAATGGGCATACCAAGGGCGCTGGTGGCGCTTCGTCGAGCAACCTCAGTGGCCGCTGGAAGCCTATCGGCGCCAAGCGAGCATGGGAAAATGGGATGAAAACGTGAGTGATTGCCGTCAAGAAATCGTGTTCATCGGCCAGCGGCTGGACGTTGATGCGCTGAAGTCGGCGCTGAATGGATGTTTGCTGAGCGAGGAGGCGATATTGGCGGGGCCCAAGCGTTGGGTGCAGATGGAAGGTGGCGAGCTTGCGCTCGCTCCTGCAGGAAAGTAAAACCCGTAGGAGCGAGCGTAGCCGCAATAAAGCCTAAGCGTCAAACGCCGTCAGATCGCCCCACGCTGCCTCAACACATCCAGCACGAGCTTGACCCCTTCTTCCACGCTGGTGGCCTGGGTATCGATGACCAGATCGGCGTCCAGCGGTACATCGAACGGGAAGCTTTCGCCTGGAATGTTGTCACCTTCGGCTGCATACAGGCCCTGCGGATCGCGTTCGCGGCAGACCAGTGGCGAGGCCTGGACGTAGACGGTCACCAGGCGGTCCTTGCCGATCAGCGCCTTGGCTTGCTCACGGCCTTCGGCATCCGGGGCCACGAACGCGGCCAGGGTCAGCAAGCCGGCTTCGTTGAACTGGCGCGCCACATGGGCGGCGCGGCGCCAGTTCTCGGTACGGCCAGCGCGATCCTGTGGCAGGCCCTTGTTCAGGTCATGGCGCAGGTTCTGCCCGTCGAGTACGTAAACGGCGCGGCCCATGTCGAACAGCTTGCGCTCCACCGCGTAGGCCAAGGTGCTCTTGCCGGCGCCGGACAGGCCGCTGAACAGCACGGTTGCCGGTTGCTGGCCAAAGCGCAGGGCGCGCTCTTCGGTCGAGACATGCGCCGACTTGCCATGCTGCCCGGCGCTGCCATGGGGCAGTACGGGCTGGGCGATGATCATGCCGGCGCCCACGGTGCCGTTGGTCAGGCGGTCGATGACGATGAACGCACCGGTGGTGCGGTTGCTCTCGTAACCGTCCAGCGCAATGGCACTGTCCAGGGACACCTTGACGCGACCGATTTCGTTCAGTTGCAAGGCGCTGGCAGCGCCCTTCTCCAGGGTATTGACGTCCACCTTGTGGGTGATGCTGGCAATCGAACCCGGCACGTAGCTGGTCGCACGCTTGATGTCGTACTTCTTGCCCGGCAGCATCGGCTCTTCGGCCATCCACACCAGCATGGCTTCGAACTGGTCGGTCACAGGCGGCACATTGTCGGCATGCACCAGCAGGTCGCCACGGGAGATGTCGATCTCGTCTTCCATGGTCAGGGTCACGGCCTGGCCCGGGCCTGCGCTTTCCAGCTCGCCTTCGTAGGTAACGATGGACTTCACCCGGCTGCTCTTGCCCGACGGCAGCACGACGACTTCATCGCCCTTGTGCACCACGCCGCTGGCCAGGGTGCCTGCGAAACCACGGAAGTTCAGGTTGGGGCGGTTGACGTACTGCACCGGGAAACGCAGGTCGGTGAAGTTGCGGTCGGCCGCCACTTCCACGGTTTCCAGGATTTCCATCAGGGTCGGGCCGGTGTACCACGGCGACTGTTCGCTGTGGTTGACCACGTTGTCACCCTTGAGCGCGGACATCGGCACGAAGTGCAGGCTGCTCGGCGTCAGGTTGATGGCTTCGGCGAATGCCAGGTAGTCGGCCTTGATCGACTCGAAGACACCTTCATCGAAGCCCTTGAGGTCCATCTTGTTGACGGCGACCACGATGTGCTTGATGCCCAGCAACGAGGCGATGTAGCTGTGGCGGCGGGTCTGGGTCTGCACACCGTAGCGCGCATCGACCAGGATGATGGCCAGGTCGCAGGTGGACGCGCCGGTCGCCATGTTGCGGGTGTACTGCTCGTGGCCCGGGGTGTCGGCGATGATGAACTTGCGCTTGGCGGTGGAGAAGTAGCGGTAGGCCACGTCGATGGTGATGCCCTGCTCGCGCTCGGCCTGCAGGCCATCGACCAGCAGCGCCAGGTCCACTTCCTCGCCCGTGGTGCCGGACTTCTTCGAATCACGGGTGATGGCTTCGAGGTGGTCCTCGTAGATCATCTTCGAGTCATGCAGCAGGCGCCCGATCAAGGTGCTCTTGCCGTCGTCCACGTTGCCGCAGGTCAGGAAACGCAGCAGTTCTTTGCGCTCGTGCTGAGCCAGATAAGCGAGGATGTCTTCGCTGATCAAATCGGATTGGTGACTCATCTCATTCAAGCTCCAAGCTGTCAGCTTCAAGCGGCAAGCTTGTCGGCGTACAACTAGTTAGAAATTAGGTTGATCAACCCACTTGGCATTCTGGAGCGCTCGCGGGCCATGCAGGCGGCAATCCACAAGGTTCGAACGCAGCGCGTTCGACTGCTCTTGCAGCTTGCCGCTTGAAGCTTAGAAATAGCCCTGGCGTTTCTTGTCTTCCATGGACCCGGCGCCGTCGTGATCGATGACCCGGCCCTGGCGCTCGGAAGTGCGCGTCAGGAGCATTTCCTGAATGATGTCGGTGAGCGTCTCGGCTTCGGACTCCACGGCGCCCGTCAACGGGTAGCAGCCCAGGGTACGGAAACGCACCTTTTTCTTGACGATACGGGCTTTCTCTTCCTCGGACAGGTGCTCGAGGATGCGCTCGTCGTCGATCATGATCAGGGTGCCATTCTTCTCGATGACTTCGCGCTCGGCGGCGAAGTACAGCGGCACGATCGGGATGCCTTCAAGGTAGATGTACTGCCAGATGTCCAGCTCGGTCCAGTTCGACAGAGGGAACACACGAATGGACTCGCCCTTGTTGACCTTGCCGTTGTAGACATTCCACAGCTCAGGGCGCTGATTCTTCGGGTCCCAGCGGTGCTTGCTGTCACGGAAGGAGTACACGCGTTCCTTGGCTCGCGACTTTTCTTCGTCGCGGCGGGGGCCACCGAAAGCGGCATCGAAGCCATGCTTGTCCAGTGCCTGCTTGAGGCCCTGGGTCTTCATGATGTCGGTGTGCTTGGCGCTGCCATGGGTGAACGGGTTGATGCCCTGCGCCACACCCTCTGGGTTGACGTGGGTGATCAGGTCGAGCCCCATTTCCTCGACCATCTTGTCGCGGAAGCGGTACATCTCCTGGAATTTCCACTGGGTGTCGACGTGCATCACCGGGAACGGCAGCTTGCCCGGGAAGAAAGCCTTGCGCGCCAGGTGCAGCATCACGGCGGAATCCTTGCCGATCGAGTACAGCATGACCGGGTTGTCGAACTCGGCGGCCACCTCGCGGATGATATGGATGCTTTCCGCCTCCAGCTGTTTCAAGTGCGTCAGTTTGTCGACCATGGCTACTCACGAAAAACGATCTTATGGACGGCCAGCGGGCCGTGTTCGAGCGAGCCACTCTATCACAGCAGATGATTCTATTTAGGCGCCTGGATAGATCGAAAGCGTCTAACCATATGACTGCGGGTTTGGGCTGCGGGTTGGCGCTCAAGCCCGCTGATCCATCATCTGGCCTGCGCCGACAGGCCGGTCAGATCGGATTGGGGCAATCGATGAACAGGTGCTCCACGGCAAAACGCCGTGCCAGGTAATCGCCCAATGCCTGCACCCCGTAACGCTCGGTCGCATGGTGTCCTGCGGCGATGAAGCTCACACCGTTTTCGCGGGCGCTGTGGTAGGTCTGTTCCGACGCTTCGCCGGTCAGGTACAAGTCCACCCCGGCGGCGATCGCGGTGTCGATGTAGCCCTGCCCGCCGCCGGTGCACCACCCTACACGACGAACGACCCTGTCTTCTTCGACCAGCAATGGCTCACGCCCCAGCACATCCTGCACGCGTCGGGCGAAATCGCGGGCAGTCATGGGTTGGGCCAGCGACCCGACCAGCCCGACTACCTTGGGGTTGTCTGGATCCAGCGGGCCCTCGACGGTGATCTGAAGCTGTTGCGCCAGCTGCACGTTGTTGCCCACTTCCGGGTGGACGTCGAGCGGCAGGTGAAAGGCCAGCAGGCTGATGTCGTTGTTCAGCAGGGTTTTCAGGCGTCGCTGGCGAATGCCGGTGATGCAGGGGTTTTCCCCCTTCCAGAAATAACCATGGTGCACCAGCACGAGATCGGCTTGAGCCTCTACGGCCGCATCGAGCAAGGCCTGGCTGGCGGTCACGCCCGTGACGATGCGCCCGACCTGCGGCCGGCCTTCGACCTGCAAGCCATTGGGGCAATAGTCCTGGATCCTGCTGCTGCCCAGGTAGCGCTCGGCTTCTTCGACCAATGTACTCAGCGCGACGGCCATGGGAAATCTCCTCGAAAAAACTGGGTGCCTGCCAGGCGCAAGGCCTGGCGAAGGTCCGTATAATGCCGGCCATTATGGGCCGTCGTCGGCACTGGGGGAACCGGTGTATGATCGCGCGCCCACGCTCCAATGCGCGGCCCCAGGCCCCGGCTCTTTCCAGGATTCGTTCATGTTCAAGGCTCTGCGTTACTTTGGCTGGCCCCTGCTCACTGGCGTGCTCATCGCCGCCCTGATCATCCAACGCTTTCCGGAGTGGGTCGGCTTGCCCAGCCAGGATGTCAACCTGCAACAGGCGCCCCAGTCCACACAGGTGGTGCAGGGCCCGGTCTCCTATGCCGATGCCGTCACCCTGGCCGCGCCTGCGGTGGCCAACCTGTACACCACCAAGGTGGTGAACAAGAGCTCGCACCCGCTGTTCGAAGACCCGCAGTTCCGCCGGTTCTTCGGCGACAACCTGCCCAAGCAGCGCCGCTGGGAGTCCAGCCTGGGCTCGGCGGTGATCATGAGCCCCGAGGGCTATCTGCTGACCAACAACCACGTGACCAGCGGCGCCGACCAGATCGTCGTGGCGCTCAAGGATGGCCGGGAAACCTTGGCCAGGGTGATCGGCAGCGACCCGGAGACAGACCTGGCGGTGCTCAAGATCGACCTGAAGAAACTGCCGGCCATCACCATCGGGCGCTCCGACACCATTCGCATCGGCGACGTGTCGCTGGCGATCGGCAACCCGTTCGGCGTCGGCCAGACCGTGACCATGGGTATCATCAGCGCCACCGGCCGTAACCAGCTGGGCCTGAACAACTACGAAGATTTCATCCAGACCGACGCGGCGATCAACCCGGGCAATTCGGGCGGCGCCCTGGTGGATGCCAACGGCAACCTGATCGGCATCAACACCGCCATCTTCTCCAAGTCGGGTGGCTCGCAAGGCATCGGCTTTGCTATTCCAGTAAAGCTGGCCCTTGAGGTGATGAAGTCGATCGTCGAGCACGGTCAGGTCATCCGGGGCTGGCTGGGTATCGAAGTTCAGCCGCTCAGCACAGAGCTTGCCGAGTCGTTCGGCATGAAGGACCGGCCAGGCATCGTGGTGGCGGGCATTTTCCGCGAAGGCCCGGCGGCCAAGGCCGGCCTGCAGTTAGGGGATGTGATCCTGAGCATTAACGGCGAGCCGGCGGGCGATGGCCGCCGGTCGATGAACCAGGTGGCGCGCATCAAGCCCAACGAAAAGATCACCATCGAGGTGATGCGCAACGGTCAGCAGCTCAAGCTGATCGCCGAGGTAGGCCTGCGGCCACCGCCAGCGCCGGTGGCCAAGCAGGAAGAAAAGTAACGCAAGTGCCCAACATGTGGGCGCTTGCGATTGGCCTGCGGCGCTACGCAGGCCATTCGCCCCTCTACTGCATCAGTGCAGAATCTGACTGAGGAACAAGCGCGTGCGGTCACTCTGTGGCCGGTCGAAGAAATCGTCCGGTGACGCCTGCTCGACGATCTCGCCCTTGTCCATGAAGATCACCCGATTCGCCACGGTGCGGGCAAAGCCCATTTCGTGGGTCACGCACAGCATGGTCATGCCATCTTCGGCCAGGCCAACCATGGTATCGAGCACTTCCTTGACCATTTCCGGGTCCAGCGCCGAGGTCGGCTCATCGAACAGCATGATTTTGGGCTTCATGCACAACGCCCGGGCGATGGCCACGCGCTGCTGCTGACCGCCAGACAACTGCCCGGGGTACTTGTGCGCCTGCTCGGGGATACGCACTCGCTCCAGGTAGTGCATGGCGATTTCCTCGGCCTTGCGCTTGGGCATCTTGCGCACCCACATGGGCGCCAGGGTGCAGTTTTCCAGGATGGTCAGGTGCGGAAACAGGTTGAAGTGCTGGAACACCATGCCCACTTCGCGGCGGATGGCCTCGATCTGCTTGAGGTCGTTGGTCAGTTCCACACCGTCGACCACGATCCGCCCCTGCTGGTGTTCCTCCAGACGGTTCAGGCAACGGATGGTGGTGGACTTGCCCGAACCCGAGGGCCCGCACAGCACGATGCGCTCGCCCTGGCGAACATTGAGATTGATGTCCTTGAGCACATGAAACTGGCCATACCACTTGTTCACGCCCTGCATCTGGATGATGCCTTCGGGGCCGGCAGGCTGCTTGATCGCTTCACTCATTTCGAAACTCCTAACGCTTGTGGCCAGTGTCCAGCTTGCGCTCCAGGTGCATGGAGTAGCGGGACATACCGAAACAGAAAATCCAGAAAACCAAGGCGGCGAACACATAGCCTTCGGTGGCCATGCCCAGCCAGGCCGGGTCGGCGGCAGCTTGCTTGACGCTGTTGAGCAGGTCGAACAGGCCGATGATGATCACCAGGCTGGTGTCCTTGAACAGGGCGATGAAGGTATTGACGATGCCGGGGATGACCAGCTTGAGCGCCTGGGGCAGGATCACCAGCCCCATCGAGCGCCAGTAGCCCAGCCCCATGGCGGCGGCGGCTTCGTACTGCCCCTTGGGGATGGCTTGCAGGCCGCCACGCACCACTTCGGCGATGTATGCCGACTGGAACAGGATCACCCCGATCATGGCCCGCAGCAGCTTGTCGAAGCTCATGCCCTCGGGCAGGAACAACGGCAGCATCACCGACGACATGAACAACACCGTGATCAGTGGCACGCCCCGCCAGAACTCGATGAAGGTCACGCACACCACTTTCACCGCCGGCATGCGCGAGCGCCGCCCCAGCGCCAGTACGATCCCCAGGGGCAAGGCCCCGACGATGCCCACGGTGGCAATCACCAGCGTCAGCATCAGGCCGCCCCATTGGCTGGTCGGTACCGTCTCCAGGCCAAACAGCCCGCCGTGCAGCAGGGTGTAGGCCACCAGCGGGTACAGCACCAGGAACCCCAGCCCGTAGACCGCCTTGCGCGGGAAGCTGCGGATGAACAGCGGCGCTGCGCCCAGCACCGCCAGCCATACCGTCAGGTCCACCCGCCAGCGCAACTCGGAGGGGTAGTAGCCATACATGAACTGGCCGAAACGCTGCTGGATGAACACCCAGCAGGCGCCCTCCTTGGTGCAGTCGGCACGGGTGGTGCCCACCCAGTTCGCATCGATCAACGCCCATTGCAGCAGCGGTGGCACGATCAGCCAGACCAGGTAGATGGCGAACAGGGTAAGCAGGGTATTGAGCCAGCTGGAGAACAGGTTGGCGCGCATCCAGGCGAGCACGCCGACGGTTTTCACCGGAGGCGGCATGTCAGGTTTGAAAACATGAGCATTCACAGACGTATCCTCACCGTTCGATCAGCGCGATGCGCTTGTTGTACCAGTTCATCAACAGCGAAATGCTGATGCTGATGGCCAGGTAGACGCTCATGGTGATGGCGATCACCTCGATGGCCTGGCCGGTCTGGTTGAGCACGGTGCCGGCGAACAGCGAGACCATTTCCGGATAGCCGATGCCTGCGGCCAGCGACGAGTTCTTCGCCAGGTTCAGGTACTGGCTGGTAAGCGGTGGAATGATCACGCGCAGTGCCTGCGGGATGATCACCTTGCGCAGGGTTGGCCCCTCGCGCAGCCCCAGCGAACGCGCAGCCTCGGTCTGGCCATGGCTGACCGAACGGATACCCGAGCGCACGATTTCGGCAATGAATGCTGCGGTGTAGATCGTCAAGGCCAGGGTCAACGCCAGTAGTTCAGGGATCAGTACCCAGCCGCCGACAAAGTTGAAGCCCTTGAGCTGCGGCACCTCCCACTGCACGGGGCTGCCGAACAACAGCACACAGGCACCCGGAATGGCGATCATCAGCGCCAGCCCCACCCAGAACTTGTGATACGGCTGGCCGGTTTCTTCGAAGCGCCGGTTGGCTCGACGCGCCATCAACACGGTTGCCAGCACGGCTACCAGCAGGGCAGCCACGAATGGCCAGAAGCCTTCTGCCATGGAGGCTCCAGGCATGTTCAGGCCGCGGTTGCTGATAAAGAAAGCGTCATCGATGTTGATGCTGCCCCGCGGCCCCGGAAGGGTCAGGAACACGGCGAAGTACCAGAACAGGATCTGCAATAGCGGCGGGATGTTGCGGAAGGTTTCCACGTACACGGTAGCCAGCTTGTTGATCATCCAGTTCGGCGACAACCTGGCGACACCGATGATGAAGCCCAGCAGTGTGGCCAGCACCACCCCGATGAGGGTCACCAGCAAGGTGTTGAGCAATCCGATGACGAACACCCGCGCATAGCTGTCCGACTCCACATAGGGAATCAGGTGCTGAGCGATGCCGAAGCCGGCACTGCGGTCAAGAAAGTCGAAGCCCGAGGTGATGCCTCGGTGCTGCAGGTTGGTTTGCGTGTTGTGAAACAGGTACCAGCCCAGACCGACCACGAAGACGATGGTCAATAGCTGGAACAGCCACGCGCGCACACGTGGATCGCTCAGGGATAAACCCTTTGGTGCGCCAATTCGATTTTGCATGAAATGCCCCGAAGAGAAGGGTAGCGGACCGCCTGCGGCGGCGGGATGCCGCCGCAGGTGCAACCATCAACGCACAGGTGGTGCGTACTGGATGCCGCCGTTGTTCCACAGGGCATTCATGCCACGGTCGATCTTCAGGTCGGTGCTCTGGCCAAGGTTCTTCTCGAACACCTCGCCGTAGTTGCCCACTTGCTTGACGATCTGCACTACCCAGTCCTTGGGCAGCTTGAGGTCCTTGCCGTACTCGCCGTCGCCACCCAGCAGACGCGCCACATCCGGGTTCTTGGTGCTCTTGGCCTCGGCCTCGACGTTCTTGGAGGTGATGCCGGCTTCTTCGGCATTGAGCATGGCGAACAGGGTCCACTTGACGATGCTGAACCACTCCTCGTCACCCTTGCGCACGACCGGGCCCAGCGGTTCCTTGGAAATGGTTTCCGGCAGTACCACGTAGTCGGTCGGGGCGGCGAGTTTGGAACGCTGGGCGAACAATTGGGACTTGTCCGACGTCAGCACGTCGCAACGGCCAGACTCCAGGGACTTGGCGCTCTCATCCGAAGTGTCGAAGGTGATGGGGGTGTATTTCAAGCCATTGGCGCGGAAGAAGTCCGATACGTTCAGTTCGGTCGTGGTGCCGGCCTGGATGCAGATGGTCGCGCCATCGAGCTCCTTGGCGCTGGATACGCCCAGCTTCTTATTGACCAGGAAACCTACGCCGTCGTAGTAGGTGACCCCAGTGAACATCAGGCCCATGCCGGCATCGCGCGAGCTGGTCCAGGTGGTGTTGCGCGACAGCACGTCGACTTCGCCCGATTGCAGCGCGGTGAAGCGTTCCTTGGCGTTGAGCTGGCTGAACTTGACCTTGGTCGCGTCCCCGAACACTGCTGCCGCTACAGCGCGACAGACATCGGCGTCGATCCCGACGATCTTGCCTTGTGCATCTGGAACCGAGAAGCCAGGGAGACCGTCACTCACGCCACACTGGACGAAGCCCTTCTTCTTTACCGCATCGAGCGTCGCACCGGCCTGGGCCGTACTCACGGCGCCCAGGGCAGCGGCAGCGGTCAGGACTGCCAGGGTGGTTTTCAACATCTTCATTCACAACCTCCAAATCGCTCTTGTTGTATCGAGCCGGAATTGCACCGCACCCTTTTGAGGCGCATCCGACCCGTATTGGCTTGTTATTGGGTCACTTGGCGCAATGGGCTGTTCTGTGACAGCCTTCGCGTGCAAAGGGTGTTACCGTCTCGGCCTGTCCCTTGCATCACAGAGGGAAGTGCAAACCGCGTACCAGATTGCGCGGCTTGAGCGTTTAAGCACGAGTCAAGTAGGGAAAGTTGCATCGTTGCGACATTCTTTTTCCGGCTCGTCGGGCGCGCGCCTTCTTTTCAAGCACAACCCCTTCCACACGCACGTTTTCGGAGCAGCCATGACCGACCCACTCATTCTCGAACCCCAAAAAGCCGCAGATGCCTGTGTGATCTGGTTGCACGGCCTGGGCGCGGACCGTTACGACTTCCTACCGGTGGCCGAATTCATGCAGCAGCATCTGCTCACTGCCCGGTTCGTCATGCCCCAGGCGCCGACCCGGCCGGTGACCATCAATGGCGGCTATGCCATGCCCAGCTGGTACGACATCAAGGCCATGACGCCGGCCAGGGCCATCGACGAGGCCGAGCTCGAGGCCTCGGCCGAGCAGGTCATCGCCTTGATCAAGGCCGAGCAGGCCAAGGGCATCAGCCTGTCGCGCATCTTCCTGGCCGGGTTCTCCCAAGGGGGCGCCGTCGTGCTGCACACGGCCTATATAAAGTGGCAGGAAGCGCTGGGTGGCGTGCTGGCCCTTTCCACCTATGCCCCCACCTTCGCTGACGAGCACACGTTGAGTGCTTGCCAGCAACGCACCCCGGCCCTGTGCCTGCATGGTGTGCACGACCCGGTGGTGATCCCGTCGATGGGGCGCACGGCCTTCGAGTACCTGAACACCTGGGGCGTCGCTGCCCAATGGCACGAGTACCCGATGGAGCACGAAGTGATCGTCGAAGAACTCAATGACATCCTTCAATGGCTGGCCACGCAACTGCAGTGACCTGGGCGCACGGTTCGTTCAAGGCCATTGCACTACGCCGAGCGGGGATCTTGCATTACACTGCCCGGCGTACATTCCTTAACCAATTGACGAGATGACCGTGCTCAAGGCACTCAAGAAAATATTCGGCAAGGGAGACATTGCCCCCCAGGCCACTGCGCCCGCTGCCAGCACTACCCCGGCGCCAGCGGCCCCCCAGGCCGATTTGCCAGCGGCCCCTGCCGTTGCGGGCAACCCGCCTGCCGCCCAAATCGAACACACTGCCGCTACCAAACCGGCCAGTGACAAACCGCGTCGAGAGCGCAAGCCAAAGCCCAAGCCGCAGGCCAGCCTGTGGAAACCGGAGGACTTCGTGGTCGAGCCCCAGGAGGGCAAGACCCGTTTCCACGACTTCAGGCTCTCCTCTGAGCTGATGCACGCCATTCACGATCTGGGGTTCCCCTACTGCACGCCGATCCAGGCGCAGGTGCTGGGCTTCACGCTGCGGGGCCAGGACGCGATCGGCAGGGCCCAGACCGGTACCGGCAAGACGGCCGCGTTCCTGATCTCGATCATTTCCCAGCTGCAACAGACGCCCCCGCCCAAGGAACGCTACATGGGCGAGCCACGCGCGCTGATCATCGCCCCCACGCGGGAGCTGGTAGTGCAGATTGCCAAGGACGCGGTCGCCCTGACCAAATACACCGGCCTGAACGTGATGAGCTTCGTCGGCGGCATGGACTTCGACAAGCAGCTCAAGGCCCTGGAAGCACGCCACTGCGACATCCTGGTGGCAACCCCCGGCCGCCTGCTGGATTTCAACCAGCGTGGCGAGGTGCACCTGGACATGGTCGAGGTGATGGTGCTGGATGAAGCCGACCGCATGCTGGACATGGGCTTCATCCCGCAGGTGCGTCAGATCATTCGCCAGACGCCACCCAAGAGCGAGCGCCAGACGTTGCTGTTCTCGGCCACCTTCACTGATGACGTGATGAACCTGGCCAAGCAGTGGACGACCGATCCCGCTATCGTCGAGATCGAGCCCGAGAACGTGGCCAGCGAAACGGTCGAGCAGCACGTTTACGCGGTGGCTGGCAGCGACAAATACAAGCTGCTGTACAACCTGGTGACCCAGAACAAGTGGGAACGGGTGATGGTGTTCGCCAATCGCAAGGACGAAGTGCGCCGTATCGAGGAAAAACTGGTACGCGATGGCGTCAATGCCGCGCAGTTGTCCGGCGATGTACCCCAGCACAAGCGTATCCGTACCCTCGAGAACTTCCGTGAGGGGCGTATCACGGTGCTGGTGGCGACCGATGTGGCTGGGCGCGGGATTCATATCGACGGCATCAGCCACGTCATCAATTTCACCCTGCCGGAAGACCCTGACGATTACGTGCACCGGATCGGCCGTACCGGCCGGGCAGGCACGAGCGGCGTGTCGATCAGCTTTGCCGGCGAAGATGATTCCTACCAGTTACCAGCGATCGAAACGCTGCTGGGGCGCAAGATCAAGTGTGAAATGCCGCCTGATGAGTTGCTCAAGCCAGTGCCGCGCAAGCACACTTGATCGGGTTGCGGGCGGTCAGGTCGATGATGCCCATGCTCCGGGCCCTGACCACCGGATCGGCCGCCCAGGGCCGCGCAGCGACCCTGGGCGTTGAGCCTGCATGACTGATCCCTGGGCGTTTCTGCGACGCTCAAGGTCAATCGCCCCCTCTACCCCCACCGCCCCGCCGCGTCCTGGTCGCTCTGACGTCCTTCCACCCATCGCTCCCCTTGCCCGGTCGTTTCCTTCTTCCAGAACGGTGCACGGGTCTTCAGGTAATCCATGATGAAGTTGCAAGCCTCGAACGAGGCCTGCCGATGGGCACTGGCCACGCCGACGAACACGATCGGCTCACCGGGCGCCAAGTAACCCACGCGGTGCAGCACCTCGACCTTGAGCAACGGCCAGCGCTGCTGCGCCTCGGCCACGATCTTGGCCAGGGCCTTCTCGGTCATGCCGGGATAATGCTCAAGCATCATACCCGCCACGTCCTGGCCGTCGTTGAAGTCCCGCACGTAGCCGATGAAGCTGACCACTGCCCCGACACCCACGTTGGCCGCGTGCAAGGCGTTGGTCTCAACGCCTGGGTCGAAAGCGCCTTCCTGTACCCGAACGGCCATGCTCAACCTCCGGTTACAGGCGGAAAGAACGCCACTTCATCGCCCTCTTGCACAGGCTCATCCAGCCTGCACAATTCCTCGTTGCGGGCGCACATCAGGTTTTGCTCGGCCAGCACCTGATAAGGCTCGCCTCTACCCACCAACGCCAGGCGCACATCGTCCACATCCTTGAACGTCCCTTCGAGCGACTCGCTACCGCGTCCCAGCCGCTCCCGGTAGCGAGCGAAATACATCACCTTGATCTTCATCAGCCTTGCACCTTGTACGGGCCGCTTTTTCCGCCCAGCTTCTCCAACAAGCGCACTTGCTCGATGACCATGCCCTTGTCCACGGCCTTGCACATGTCGTAGAGGGTCAATGCAGCCACGCTGGCTGCCGTCAGCGCTTCCATCTCCACGCCGGTCTGCCCGGCCAGCTTGCACCGGGCGACGATGCGCACTGCATCACTGCCCTCGGCGCTGAGCTCGACCTTGACACTGGTCAGCATCAGCGGGTGGCACAACGGAATCAGGTCGCTGGTCTTCTTCGCCGCCTGAATGCCGGCGATGCGCGCCACAGCGAAGACATCACCCTTGGGATGCTCACCGTCCACGATCATTTGCAGGGTGTGCGGCAACATGCGCACGCGCGCTTCGGCTGTGGCCTCGCGCTCGGTCACGGCTTTTTCAGTGACGTCGACCATGTTGGCCCGCCCTTGGGAATCAAGATGTGTCAGCACTGCTCTGCTCCTGTGAAGGGAGCAGAGAGTGTAAACCGGTGGGTCAGGTTTGAGCAGGGGCCAGGCCGACGCATCGCGGCCAGAAGCCGCCGGGCGGCGAACCGCCCGGCGCACGGGGCTACATGTGGGACTCGGCGAACTCGGCCAGCACCGACCGAGGCACCCCTTGCAGGGTGATGTGCACGCCGTGGGGGAAGTCCTTGAAGCGTTCGGTCAGGTAGGTCAGGCCCGAACTGGTCGCGGACAGGTATGGTGTATCGATCTGCGCCAGGTTGCCCAGGCACACCACCTTCGACCCTGCGCCGGCACGGGTGATGATGGTTTTCATCTGGTGCGGCGTGAGGTTCTGGCACTCGTCGATGAGGATCAGGCTCTGCTGGAAGCTGCGACCACGGATGTAGTTGAGCGACTTGAACTGCAGCGGCACCCGCTCGAGGATGTACTCGACACTGCCATGGGTGCTTTCGTCGTCCATGTGCAAGGCTTCGAGGTTGTCGGTGATGGCGCCCAGCCAGGGCTCCATCTTCTCGGCCTCTGTGCCCGGTAGAAAACCGATCTCCTGGTCGAGCCCCTGCACGCTACGGGTGGCGATGATGCGCCGGTAGCGCTTGCTGACCATGGTCTGCTCGATGGCCGCCGCCAGCGCCAGAATGGTCTTGCCCGAACCCGCCGCCCCGGTCAGGTTGACCAGGTGGATATCCGGATCGAGCAGCGCCAACAACGCCAGGCTCTGATGAATGTCACGCGGCTTCAGGCCCCAGGCTTCCTGGTGCAGCAAGGGCTCCTGGTGCAGGTCGAGCAGCAGCAGTTCGCCCTCGCGCGTGCCCTTGATCCAGCCGACGAACCCTTGCTCATCGATGATGAACTCGTTCACGTGCACCGCTGGCAGCGGCTCGGCCAATTGCACTCTGTGCCAGGTACGGCCACGTTCCTGACGCGTGTCGACCTTGCTGACCCGGTCCCAGAACGAGCCGGTGACCGAGTGGTAGCCCTTGGACAACAGCGACACGTCGTCGACCAACTGGTCGGTGCTGTAGTCCTCGGCGGCAATGCCGCAGGCACGCGCCTTCAGGCGCATGTTGATGTCCTTGGTGACCAGCACCACGTCCAGGTCGGTACGCCGTGCCCTGACTTCGAGCAGCTGATTGATGATGATGTTGTCGTTGAGGGTTTCGGGCAACAGCTTGTTCGGCTCGTTGCGCGGGGTCATCAGGATGGACAGATAACCTTTTGGCCCACTTTTGCCACGCTGGATGGGTACCCCCTGCTCCACCACGCTGGGCGAGGCATCACCCAGCGTCTGGTCGATCAGGCGGATGGCCTGGCGGCATTCGGCAGCGATACTTTGCTTACCGGCCTTGAGCTTGTCGAGTTCCTCCAGCACCGTCATGGGAATGGCGACGTGGTGCTCCTCGAAGTTGAGTAATGCGTTGGGGTCGTGAATCAGGACGTTGGTATCGAGCACATAGAGGATTGGCTTGCTGGAGGAAGGGGTGCGTCCTTGGTCATCCATACTCGGTCACCTTATGTCGAAGCGGCACGGCGTGGTCTGTTACGCCGCGGAGTGACTGCCGTTCTTCCCGTATCCGCGTTGTTACGGGCGGGAAGCGATCTGGCCAGGTGGACCCATGTGACGCCACCTGTGCTGCAGGAATCGGCTGTCTGGTTTCTTCATACCGCAAAAGCCATGACCGGAAAAAGCATTTTCATACGATTGCCAACTTTATTTTTCTGATTGACGAACAGGCCTTGGCGCCAGCGCCAAGCAGGTCTACAGTCAGAAGTCAGGTTGCTGCGCGCCCTGTCCGTATTCGCGACAATCCTGCCAACCAATGCCGCTTTGCGCGGTGTGTTCAAGCAGCCACTGCAGCGCAGGCCTGGCCTTGGGCAACGCGTCATGAAACTGGATCACGCCTTTGCGCCATAGCAGCATCAAGGTCAACACACGCTGGGCTGAGGCCTGCGCACTCAAGCCCGAGTCGTCCTGCGCATCGATATCCCACAGCGAGACCTGCAACTGCTGGCGCTGCATGAAGGCCTGGCCGTCGGCCCGCCGCTGGCCATAGGGCGGGCGAAACAGCGGCACGTACTGCTCGGGCAGGTCTGCCCGCACCCGTGCCTGGCTGCGGCTGATCGAGGCCTGCCAATCCGTCCACTGCGCGTGGGACCGGTACTCCCACCCCTGAATGCCTACGCACTGCCCTTGATACAAGCGCCGCAGGGCCGTCAGCGATTCGCCGTCACGACGTTGCTGCAAGCGGCTACCGAGCACGAAGAACGTCCCGTCGAGCTTCTGCTTGCGCAGGTAGGCGGCCAATTCGTCTGTGGTGCCCGCCGCCGCACCCGGCCCACCGGCAAAGGTGAGCAGAAACAGCCGGTCATTGAGCTCATCGCCGTTGCGCTCGGCCGCCGACAGCCGCTGTACTTCGCTGCTGGTCTGCGGCAACAACGCCGCCTTGCGCAGTTGCTCGTTCAGGTACTGCTCATGAAATTGCCGGCTGGGCTCGATCCAGCCCGTGTAGAACTCACCCACATCCGTGGCGAAGGTCGCCGCTTGCAAGCGCAGTTCGGCCATCGACGTCACCGCATAGCAAAAGGACGCATCCTGCTCGCAACTGCGTTGCGCCTGTTGATAACCTTGCCAAAGCCGCTGCCACAGCCGCGCCCTCACCTGCCTGACCTTCTGCACGTTGACCTGCCGCAGGCCCAGGCGAGCTGCCAAGGTATTCTCGTCGAGCAGCTCGTTCTCGTGCAGCACCCGGGCGAACGAGAGTATTTCGGCCCGTGATGCCACATCGAACAGCGCAGGGCTGTCCAGCTGCTCCGGCCACAGGCCACGGTCCAGGCTGGCCGGCGTGGCAGGGGCGGCTTGAACGGCCAGGCTCAACAGGCCAGCCAGCAGGGCTGTAACGAGGCGCACGGTCAGGGCTCCGCTCAAGGAAAACAGGCACTATAGCCGCTGTATCGGCCATGGGCGTTGACTATTGTCGCCATAGTTTGGACTTGCCTCTTCCAACCCTTAGAATCCCCGCTCAACGATGCCAGGAGCCGATCCGATGCTGACGGTGATTTCCCCCGCCAAGACCCTCGACTACGACACCCCGCCGGTGACCGAGCGTTTCACCCTGCCCCGCCACCTCGACCATTCCCAGGAACTGATCGAGCAGCTGCGAGCAATGAGCCCGGCGCAGATCAGCGAACTGATGCACCTGTCCGACAAGCTGGCGGGCCTGAACGCCGCGCGTTTCGGCAGTTGGACACCCGCCTTCACGCCAGAGAACGCCAAGCAGGCCCTGCTGGCTTTCAAAGGTGACGTCTACACCGGCCTGGACGCCCAGACCTTGACTGAAGACGACCTCAGCTATGCCCAGGATCACCTGCGCATGCTCTCCGGCCTCTACGGCCTGCTGCGCCCTCTGGACCTGATGCAGCCCTATCGCCTGGAAATGGGCACCAAACTGGCCAACGCCCGTGGCAAGGACCTGTACGCGTTCTGGGGCACGCGCATCAGCGAGTGGCTCAACGAGGCCCTGGCCGAACAGGGCGACGATGTGCTGCTGAATCTGGCCAGCAACGAATATTTCAGCGCGGTCAAGCGCAGCGCCCTGAAGGCCCGGGTGATCAACGTGGACTTCAAGGACCTGAAAAACGGCCAGCACAAGATCATCAGCTTCTATGCCAAGAAAGCGCGCGGCATGATGAGCCGCTTCGTCATCGAAGAGCGCATCAGTGACCCGACGCAGCTCAAGCAGTTCGACGTGCAGGGGTATTACTACAGCGCCGAGCAGTCGAAGGCCGAACACCTGGTGTTCTTGCGGGATCAGCCCGACGCATAGGGCGCTGAGCGCAACGGGTCGTCAGGGCAGCCTGTGTGCCACCTTGGCATCATGGGTGACCACCAGCAAGGTCGTGCCTCTTTCCTGGTTGAGGGTCAGCAGCAGGTGCAGCACCTGCTCACCGGTCTGGGCGTCAAGGCTCCCGGTGGGCTCGTCGGCCACCAGCAGGCTCGGCTCGGTCACCAACGCACGCGCGATCGCCACACGTTGGCGCTGACCACCGGACATCTCGGCGGGCCGCTTGCCCGCCTGGCTGGCAAGGCCTACGGCACGCAATTGCACCTCGGCGTGCTGGCGGGCAACGGGCAAGCGCAGCCCTCGATACGATAGCGGCAACGCCACGTTGTCCAGGGCGCACAACCGCGGCAGCAGGTTGAAACTCTGGAAAACGAAGCCGATCAGGCGGTTGCGCATCACGGCGCGCTGGTCGGCGCTGGCGCCTGTCATGTCGGTACCGCCGATCCATACCTGGCCTGCGCACGGGCGGTCTAGCAGCCCGATCAGGTTCAGCAACGTGCTCTTGCCCGAACCGGACGGGCCGATGACAGCGCACGTCTGCCCGCTGGGGATCAGCAGGTCGATGCCTTGAAGCACCGGCACGTCACCCTGAAACCGGCTGACATTGCACAGCTGTACGGCGGGCATCATGCGGGCTTGCCTGGTTCGTCAGGGTCTTCGAGCGGCGGGTGATCCTTCTTTGCCCGGTCTTCAAGCTTGCGGGCGGTTTTCAGGAGGGTGTCTATCAGAGAATCGGCTTCATCGCCGTGCGGTGGTTCGGTTCTGCCTATCATCGCAGTCAAATCAAATTCGTAGTTTCTAAAACTCGCCTCCATGATAGGAGGAAGTTTTTTGTAGTAATCGATCATTTCCCTCAGCGCATCGTCCCTGAAGCCTGTCCTGTCGTATTCCGCGTTGGCTTTGTCAACGATGTAGCGGGTCCACTGCGAATAACGATGACCCAATTCAGCACTGGCAGCGTGCCGCTCGTTGTAGGTGAAGTCTTCGCCCTCATCGTAACCAATCAGCGCCAATTGCTCTGTGGTGAGGTGTTTGAAGGGGTTGGCATCTTTCCCGTTGATAAAATCAGTTGCTTGCCGCGCCCTGGCTAACAGCGCCTGATCTTGCGTATCAGGGATGAAGGCATCATGCAGCGCCTTTGTATAGACGTAGCCTTGACCGCCTAGACCCATTTGAATGCGCGACCCAAGCTCCGCCAACTCCTGCCGACTCAGCTGGCTATCTCGGACAGCCGCTCGCTGCGCCGCCGCCGCGAGTTGACGGCCCAACGCTGAAACATCAGAACTTGACTCATGTATTTCAAACACGGGCGCTACGTTGCCCGCGTTCGTACCGGTCGTTGCCTCCTTTGCCCGCGTTACAGGTACAGCCCCTGCGGAAAAACTTGCCGTTCTCGAAATATGTTCCATCGCCGCACCTCGATTTGAAATTCCGTGAGTTCAATCGGTGAAAGTGCCTGCGTTTGCCATCAGCGCCAATCCAACAGCAAAGCAGGCTACGGAGCCGAGTTACTTCATGGTGAATTCGGCTTTCCAGGCGTAGTTGGAACTGAACCCCGAGTTAACGGCGGTGCAGGTTGCACCGCCGGCCGGCGTGGCAGTCTTGTTCCACTTAGGCTGCTTGATACCTCCTGACATCATCATGACGAACGTCGTGCTGAAGGCGCATGACTTGCGCCCTTGCGAATAGCGGAGCATTGCACCATTGGTGTCAGGGCTCACCAGACGCTGCACGGTGAACCTGATGCTCTCACCCGGTTTCACTTCATCGTGCGGCTTAGGGTTGGCAATCTGATACGTACTGGTCTCGTTCGCATTGGTCAGCTGGAGTTTCACCGACTCGGTTCCAAGATTTCTGAACGTCACTTCAACGGGTGGCCCGGCAAGGGCTGGAGCCGCCGCCAGCATGACGGCGGTGGCAGACAGGATCCGCATGCAGTTCTTCATCGTTTCAAGCCTCGTCTCTTCCATGTGGTTAGGGAGCAGACGCCTGCGTGGGCGGCCACGCATGGACTGCGACGATCCTTCGTTCACAGCCGCCGATGACGACGTCTAGCCACGTTGGCGGCCCGATGCTGAAAAACCTTAGGAAGCGAAGGGCCTTCAAGCGTTACGAAATATGGCGAGAAATCGTGAAAACCAGCCGCAAAGGACTGTTTATTGACGTCAAGAAATAAACACCGGTCCAAAAAATCTCAGATTGCCACCATCGTTCAGGCCGATTTTTTTAGTTTTTTTTCGCACCTGACGCTCATGCTGGCATATAAACATCTCGAAACATTTTCGCCCTTTATATACCGAGGTTAAACCGCCTCGTGCCATCAATTTGAAATTGTATGACCATCGCAAAATACTGAAAAAACCCGCATACGAATGAATCTCAGGCCGGAACTTCTCTCAACCCTACTGCTCATAGGTGCCGTAACGATTTTGCTGTTCGTAGGTTGTAAGAGATGGCCTAAAGATAAATTCCCATACCGGAAAGTTGCCAGCATCTCGATATCAAACCCTGGCAATAAAATGTCGCGCCCAGCACGTCAATAATGGCCACGCCCAGCGCGGGTAATTGAACGCTATGGTTTTTATTTTAAATAGCACACCCAGCGACCCGGCACCTGTACATAAACATGAACAGACGTGCCGACCGCACCCAAGTACTTTCTGAGCGTGGCTCAAATGGGCGTGCTCAACTAAGCACTTTAAACGCATACGTTTAATGTTGAATGTGATTGCCTGGGGCGATGCCGATAATCGCCACGCCCCCGTGCGCCCTGAATTTGTTGTTAATCAACCCCACTCGGCACCTGCAAGTACAAGTGCCAGCGTGATAACACACGAGGTGATAGCGATGCGTATCAGCATCTTTGGTTTGGGTTATGTAGGTGCCGTCTGTGCAGGTTGCCTGACTGCACGTGGCCATGACGTAATTGGCGTCGATGTCTCGGCCACCAAGATCGACTTGATCAACCAGGGTAAGTCGCCCATCGTCGAACCAGGCCTGGAGGCGCTGTTGCAGCAGGGCATCGCCAATGGCCGCCTGCGGGGGACCACCGACTTTGCCGAGGCCATCCGGGCCAGCGATGTGTCGATGATCTGCGTGGGCACCCCCAGTAAGAAGAATGGCGACCTGGGCCTTGAGTACATCGAATCGGTGTGCCGCGAGATCGGTTTCGTGCTGCGTGAAAAAGCCAGCCGCCACACCATCGTGGTACGCAGTACCGTGTTGCCGGGCACCGTGAAGAACGTGGTAATACCGCTGCTCGAAGACTGCTCCGGCAAACGTGCCGGCATCGACTTCGGCGTCGCAGTCAACCCTGAGTTCCTGCGGGAGAGCACGGCCATCAAGGACTACGACCATCCGCCGATGACCGTCATCGGTGAGCTCGACAGCGCCAGTGGCGACGTGCTCCAGGCGCTCTACGAAGAACTCGATGCACCTGTCATCCGCAAGTCGGTCGAAGTGGCCGAGATGATCAAGTACACCTGCAACGTGTGGCATGCCACCAAGGTGACCTTCGCCAACGAGATCGGCAACATCGCCAAGGCCGTGGGCGTCGATGGCCGCGAAGTGATGGAAGTGGTCTGCCAGGACAAGGCGCTGAACCTGTCCCAGTACTACCTGCGTCCCGGCTTCGCCTTCGGCGGCTCGTGCCTGCCCAAGGATGTCCGTGCACTGACCTACCGCGCCGCCAGCCTCGATGTGAAAGCGCCCCTGCTCGATTCGCTGATGCGCAGCAACGAGTCCCAGGTGCAGAACGCCTTCGACCTGATCGACAGCCACGACAAGCGCAAGGTGGCCCTGCTGGGCCTGAGCTTCAAGGCCGGCACCGATGACCTGCGTGAAAGCCCACTGGTGGAGCTGGCCGAGCGCCTGATCGGCAAGGGCTACCAGTTGGACATCTATGACGAGAACGTGCAGTACGCCCGGGTACACGGGGCGAACAAAGAGTACATCGAATCGAAGATCCCGCACGTGTCCTCGCTGCTCAATGCCGATTTCCAGAAGGTGATCGACAACGCCGACATCATCGTGCTCGGCAACCGTGACGAGCAGTTCCGCGCCCTGGCCCAGCACGCGCCGGCCGGCAAGCAAGTGATCGACCTGGTGGGCTTCATGGCCAAGCCCACCAGCCCCGATGGCCGCACCGAAGGCATCTGCTGGTAACGCCTGGCCAGGCGACGCGGTGCCCCATCCCGCGTCGCCCCTACCCTGAATTCTTCACGGATGCTGAACATGCAAAGGCTTAAGACAGCGCTGCTGCAGTGCGCCGGTTGGTTGTTCTACATGAGCCTTCTCATGCTGATCGCCCTGGCCCTGCCAGCCGACATCTTCGACCCGCAGTCCAGGCACTTCATCTTCCTGGTCGGCGCAGTTGGCATCTGGCGTTACTCCATGGGCGCCACCCACTTCATCCGTGGCATGGTCTTTCTGTACGGCGTCTATCCGTACCTGCGCCGCAAGGTGCAGAAGATGGGCCAGGCAGCCGATCCGTCCCATGTCTACCTGATGGTCACCAGCTTTCGCATCGAAGCGCTGACCACCGCCCAGGTGTACAGCTCGGTGATTCGCGAAGCGATCGACTGCGGCTTCCCCACCACCGTGGTCTGTTCGCTGGTGGAGATGTCGGACGAGCTGCTGGTCAAGAGCCTGTGGGCCAGATACAACCCGCCCCCTCATGTCACCCTGGACATCGTGCGCATCGCAGGTACCGGCAAACGCGATGGCCTTGCCTACGGCTTTCGCGCCATTTCCCGCATGTTGCCCGATGACGATGCCGTGGTGGCGGTGATCGACGGCGACACCGTGCTGGACGAGGGCGTGGTGCGCAAGACCGTGCCGTGGTTCAAGCTGTTCCCCAACGTCGGCGGCCTGACCACCAACGAGTTCTGCGAAGTGCGCGGCGGCTACATCATGAGCGAGTGGCACAAGCTGCGCTTCGCCCAGCGCCACATCAACATGTGTTCCATGGCCCTGTCCAAGCGCGTGCTGACCATGACTGGCCGCATGTCGATGTTCCGCGCCAGCGTGGTGACCAACCCCGAGTTCATCGCCGACGTGGAAAGCGACGCGTTGATGCACTGGCGCCTGGGGCGCTTCAAGTTCCTGACCGGTGACGACAAGTCCAGCTGGTTCAGCCTGATGCGCCTGGGTTACGACACGTTTTACGTGCCCGATGCGGCCATCAACACGGTCGAGCATCCGCCTGAAAAAAGCTTCTTCAAGGCCAGCCGCAAGCTGATGTACCGCTGGTACGGCAACAACCTTCGGCAGAATTCACGCGCCCTTGGGCTTGGCCTGCGCCGCCTGGGGCTGTTCACCAGCATCGTGCTGTTCGATCAGCGGGTCTCGATGTGGACCAGCCTGCTGGGCCTGACAGTGGCCCTCATCGCCAGCCTGAAATTCGGCATGGCCTACCTGCTGGTGTACCTGCTGTGGATCGGTTTCACCCGCCTGGTACTCACCTTCATGCTGCTGTGCTCGGGCCACAGCGTTGGCCCGGCCTACCCGGTGATTCTCTATTACAACCAGATCGTCGGCGCGCTGATGAAGATCTACGTGTTCTTCCGCCTCGACAAACAGTCGTGGACGCGCCAGCCCACCACCCTCAAGCGTGACCTCGCCAGCTTTCAACAATGGTTCAACACCTGGTCCTCGCGGGCCATGACCTTTTCGGCTGCCAGCCTGTTCGTCGCTGCGCTGTTCATGGTCGTGTGACCCCACCCCGGATCGGAACTAACAGGAACAACCGCCATGAATACCGCCGTGAACGTCAACGTCGTGCATGAATCCGAAGCCCAGCGCCAGCACGCACGGGTGCGCATGCCTGCCAGGCTGCGCTTTGTCGACGCCCAGGGTCAGCCCCATGAAACCAAGGTAGATGACCTGTCGGCCGGCGGCCTGAGCTTCCATAGCCCGCATCCTCTGGCCGTAGGCCAGGTGCTGCACGGCCGGTTGCAGTTCAGCGTCGATAACCTGGGGCTGTCGATGGACGTGGCGTTTCAGGTGCGCTCCTACGTCCCAGGCAGCGGTCGGGCCGGCGTGCAGTTCCAGAACCTGGAGCCGCGCGATATCGCCACCTTGCGCCACCTGATCACCAGCCACTTGTCCGGCGAGCTGATCACCGTGGGCGATGTGCTCAGCACGCTGCAACGGGACAACTTCACCAAGGCGCGCAAGCAAAAGGACGCCGGCAGCGGGCTGGGCCCACTGGCCCGGTTCAAGGCGGTCAGCGTGACGCTGGGCCTGTTCGTGGCGGGCGTGGCAGCGTTCGGCTTCGTTGCCAAATCGCTGTATGGCCTGTACTTCGTCAGCCATGCCCAGGCCGCAGTCGTCGCCGTGCCTGTCACCACCATCACCATGCCCAGGGACGGCACCGTCAGCAGCCTGGTGCCAAGCGGCGCCCAAACGAGCAAGGGCGCCCCGCTTGCCAGCTTCAGCACCAGCATGCTGGACGTGCTCAAGGGCAGCCTGGACGACACCCAGCTCGACCCCGCCAAAATCCAGGAGCTGTTCGGCAAGCAACTGTCCGGCACCCTCACCAGCCCTTGCGATTGCATCGTCGCCCGCCAGCGTGTGGAAGACGGCCAGTACGCCGCCAAGGGCCAACCGATCTTCGAGCTGGTGCCACGCACGAGCACACCCACTGTCCAGGCCCGCTTCAGCTACCGCCAGTTCGACGAGGTCAAGCCGGGGACGCGGGTCAACTTCCAGGTGGCAGGCGAAGACCAGGTGCGCGCAGGGGAAATCGTCGCCAGCAGCAGCCTGGAACCCGACGCGCTGGCCGCCGACATCCGCGTACAGATCAAACCGGACAGCGCCCTGCCAGCGGCCCTGGCAGGCCGGCCGGTGTCGGTTGCCAGCAACCGCGGCCCTTCGCTGGACTGGCTGATCGGCAGTGCGTCGGCCCGTGGCCTGTGAGGGCGAGGTGATGACGAGCATGCCAACCTTGCCTGGGTCCAACCCACGCCCTTTCACGGCGTGCGCACTTGCCCTGACCGTGACACTGGCCGGTTGCGCCGGTCTGCCCGACCAGCGCCTGGCCAACGAAGCGCTCAAGCGCGGCGACCTGGCTGTGGCCGAACGCAACTACCAGGCACTGGCCGACCTGGGCTACAGCGATGCCCAGGTCGGGCTGGCCGACATCAAGGTGGCCACCGGTGACAGCGCCCAACGCGAGCAAGCCGAAGCCACCTACCGCGCCGCCGCTGCCACCTCGCCCCGTGCCCAGGCGCGCCTTGGCCGCCTGCTGGTGACCAAGCCGGGCAGCACCCAGGCCGAGCGCGAAGAGGCGCAAACGCTGCTCAAGCTGGCCGCCCGCCAGGGCCAGGGCAATACCCTGGTGCCACTGGCCATGCTGTACCTGGCCTACCCGCAGAGCTTCCCCACCATCAACGCGCAGCAGCAGATCGAGCGGTGGCGTACCGAGGGCTACCCGGAAGCGGGTATCGCCCAGGTGCTGCTCTACCGTACGCAGGGCACCTACGACCAGCACCTGGACGAAGTGCAGAGCCTGTGCCAGGCGGGGTTGGCGACTGCCGACCTGTGCTACGTGGAGCTGGCCACCGTGTACCGCAAGCGTGGTCAGGCCGAACAGCTGACCGCCCTGATGCACCAGCTCGAATCGGCTTACGCCCGCGGGGCAGTGCCTGCCAGCCGGGTGGACAGCGTCGCTCGCGTGCTGGCCGACCGCAGCCTGGGCCAGACCGACGGGCAAGCTGCCAAGGCGTTGCTCGAACGCGTGGCACCGGCGTACCCGGCATCCTGGGTCAGCCTGGCGCAGCTGCTGTACGACTTCCCTGAACTGGGGGACACCGACCATTTGCTGGCTTACCTGAAAAAAGGCCGTGATGCGCAGCAGCCTCGCGCGGACCTGCTGCTCGGCCGCCTGTACTACGAGGGCAAGCAGCTGCCGGCCGATGCCGAGAGCGCCGAGCGTCACCTGCTGGCCGCCGCCACGGCCGGCGAGACCAGTGCCCGCTACTACCTGGGCCAACTCTATCGCCGTGGCTACCTGGGCAACGTCGAGCCGCAGAAAGCGCTGGACAACCTGCTGGCGGCCGCACGCGGTGGCCAGGTCAGTGCCGACTATGCCCTGGCGCAGCTGTTCAGCGAGGGGCATGGCATCCGCCCGCAACCTGCCGATGCATGGGTCTTCGCGCAACTCGCCCAGGCCAACCCGACGCCCCAGTCGGCCGAGCTGTTGCAGCAGATCGAGCAGCAGCTGGCGCCCGAGGCGCGCCGCCAGGCCCAGCAGACGCTGGCGCGGGAAACCCAAGCTCGCATGGCCATGACGCCCGGCGCCAGCAATACCCTGGCCCTGGATGTGCTGCAAGACGATGAAAACGACGTAGACGGTGAGGACGCGCCATGATGCTCAACCCTTTCGTCAAAGCCGGGATCGGCCTTGGCTTTGCCTTGCTGTGGTCCTGCCCGAGCCTGGCCCAGGTCACGGCCGAACGCAATTTTGGCCTGGAAGTGAAAGTCACTGGCCAGTCCGAAGACGACCGCGACCTGGGCACCCGCCCAGGCGGTGACGTCAATGGCCTGGGCCTGGACCTGCGCCCGTGGGTCTACGGCGAGCGCGGCAACTGGAGCGCCTATGCCATGGGCCAGGCGGTCACTGCCACCGATACCATCGAAACCGATACCCTGCGCCAGAACGACGATGGCACCACTACCGACACGGGCACAGACAGTCGTCAACCGGACAAGAGCTACCTGGCCATGCGCGAGTTCTGGGTGGGCTACAGCGGCCTGACCGCCTACCCCGGCGAGCAACTGCGACTGGGCCGGCAACGGTTGCGCAGCGACGATGGCATGTGGCGCGACACCAACATCGAAGCCCTCAACTGGACCTTCGACACCACCCTGCTCAAGGCCGACCTGGGTGTAGCCCGGCGTTTCAGCGAATACCGAACCGACCTGACCGACCTGGCCCCGCAGGACGAGGATCGTACTCACCTCTACGGCAATGTCGCTGCCCAGTGGACGCCTGGCCATTGGGTGGGCCTGCGGGCTCATCACACCCACGACAGCGGTAGCCTGAAAAACCCCGGCCAAACCGTCGACGCCTTGGACAAGACCCGCACCGGCGACCTGACATGGCTGGGCCTGGAGGCCAACAGCGATGCCTACAACTGGCGCAATGAGCATGACGTCAACTACTGGGGCAGCCTGACCTGGCTGACCGGCAACCGTGACACCCTCAGCAGCCGCCAGGTGGGCGACCAGCAAGTGGCCACCGGTACTCAACGCGGCGACGTCAATGCCTGGGCCACCGACCTGGGCGTACGCCTGCGCCTGAACCCGCAGTGGCAGGCGGGCGCCGCCTATGCCCGCGGCAGCGGCGGCGGTGACGAGGGCGGCAACAACTTCGAGCAGACCGGCCTTGAAAGCAACCGCTCCAACTTCACCGGCACCCGATCGCGTGTGCATCGCTTTGGCGAGGCCTTTCGTGGCGAGTTGGGCAACCTGCAGGCCGCCACCTTGTTCGCCTCCTGGCAGCTGCGCGACGACTACGACGCAAGCTTCCTCTACCACAGGTTCTGGCGAGTGGACGGTGCGCAGAACATAGGCTCGAGCGGCATCAACGCCGTAGTCAACGACAACGGCATCAACCGGCCTTTGGTCGAGGGTGAGAAAGACCTTGGCCAGGAAATGGACGTGGTCGTGACCAAGTACTTCAAGCAAGGCCTGCTCCCCGCCTCGATGAGCCAGGCGATCGACGAGCCTTCGGCTCTGGTTCGCCTGCGTGCTGGGGTATTCAAGCCGGGCGATGCCTACGGCAAAGAGGCAGACAGCTACATGCACCGCGCCTTCGTCGACGTGATCTGGCGTTTCTGAGGCCACGAGGAAATTGCCATGAACGTTCATCCCCATCTTCGCCATAGCCTGCTGGCCTGCGCCCTGCTGCTTGCCAGTGGTTCGACCTGGGCGGCGCAACCCGGCCTGCTGACCAAGGAACTGCAACAGGCGCGCAGCTATACCGTCTCTAGCGCACCGATAGCGCCGCTGCAGCTGGACGCGCCCAAGCTCCCTGACCTCAGTGGCTACACCGCACAGGCCGTGCAGCAAAAGATCGACCGCAGCCAGCCGGGCAAGGTCAGCCTGCGCCGTATGTTCCAGGAAGACAGCCTCAAGGCATTCGTCGGTGGCGACAACAAGGCCGCCGAATGGGTGCGGCGCCAACACGGCATTCCACAGGCCATTTTCATCGACGATGGCCACGTGGACCTGGCGCAGTTGAGCCGCCAGGTGCCGCGCCGGTACCTGTCCGAGGTGCAGCCCGGTGTGTACCTGGCGCGTCTGCCCATCGTGGTCGGGCGCACCGGGACGTTGGAGATCGACGGCAAGGTCAAGCAACTGCGCCTGTCCGAGGAAGGCGGGGCATTTCTGGTCAACGACGGCAAGCTGTTCATCACCGACACCCAGGTGACCGGGTGGCGCGAGCAGGCCAAAGGCCCGGCCACGTTCCGCTCGCCCCAGGCGTTTCGCCCGTTTCTGCTGTCCTGGGGCGGCACCGAGACCTA